>JBJEPH010000018.1:0-4829 GCA_051881135.1 Eubacterium sp. | reverse complement strand
ATGAAAATCAAAGATATATCAACAGTATCCTGTCAGCAATTCCTAATGAAAATGTACACAAGCGGCAGAACAAGAAATGTTGAAAAGAAAGGTAATGGCTTGTCGGCAAAGACGGTTAAGGATATTAAAATCGCATTGCAGACCTGCCTGCAAAAAGCAGAGGACGAGGGATTGATAGACTCAAATCCCTGCCGAAAGGTTCAACTGCCCAAGGCTCCGCCAAAGGAAATGCAGACACTGAAAGCAAACGAGCTTGGAGCATTCCTACAAGAAACAAAGGACTCGGGATGTTATGAATTCTATATCCTTGAGATAACAACAGGACTAAGGCTTGGCGAAATACTTGCACTGACTTGGGATGACCTTGATATTAAAAACAAAACCATATCGGTCAACAAGCAAGTGCAAAGAATTAAAAGTGAACTAAAGATTACAACGCCGAAAACTGCCTCATCAATACGAACAGTTGCATTATGTGACGAGTGCTTCAATCAACTGATATTGCTACGGAGCAGGCAAAGGCTGGACACAAAGCTGATATTCCCGTCACCCATAACAGGCGGACTTCGTGATCCGTCATCGGTTACAAGGAAGCTACACAGAATGCAAAAGCGGGCAGGAGTACCGCAAATACGCTTCCACGATTTACGGCACAGCTTTGCAACACTATCGCTTGAACAGGGAATGGATATTAAAACAGTATCTCACATGCTCGGACATACAGACGCAGGGTTCACAATGAACACCTACATGCATGTAACGGACAATATGCAACAGACGGTGGCAAATGCAATGGGTAATCTAATAGCCGAAACCGAAAACAAGCAAAAGAACAAACTCATACATTTCTCGGCATAAAAATATCCCTCAACTGAGTAATCGGTTGAGGGATATTTATTGTTATGATGATTTAGAAATGGTGTACCGTATTATGAATTACAATTAGCCTTGTAGCTTTCTCCCCAATCACTGAGGGAATTTAGCACAGGCTGAAGACTCTTACCTAAATCTGTTAATGTATATTCCACTCTCGGAGGCACCTCGGGATAAACCGTTCTTGTTACAAGACCGTCAGCCTCCATATCACGAAGCTGTGCCGTCAATACTTTTTGTGACACATTACCTATAGATTTTTTCAGCTCCCCGAAACGCTTTGTTCCCGGCATTAAATCACGCAAAATTAAAACCTTCCATTTATTGCCTATAAGGCATAATGTTGTTTCAACCGGACAGGAAGGCAAGCTTTTTGTTTCATTTACAGCCATAAAATTCATCTCCGTAAAATTTTTTTAATTTGAAATACCGCATAACACCGCAATAGTTCCCTTTTGGTAACTACGGCACAAAATTGTGCTTACTTTACAGATGATACCACAAGCGGTACAATTAATTCAAGAGATAAGTCGACACACTCTTGAAATCAAAATTTATTTAAGGAGATAATCAAAATGAAATTAGCAGTAGTTTGTGCAAACGGCAAAGCCGGCACATTAATCACAAAGGAAGCAAAAAACAGAGGCATTGATGTAACAGCAATTGTTAGAGGTAAAAACAAAACAGTTGCTGAAAAGGCTATCATTAAAGATTTGTTTGATTTAACAAAGGAAGATTTAGAGGATTTCGATGTTGTAATTGATGCCTTCGGTGCTTGGACTGAAGATGTTCTTCCCCAGCACAGCACTTCTTTAAATCACCTTTGTGACATTCTTTCAGGTACTGATGTTCGTCTGCTTGTAGTTGGCGGTGCAGGAAGCCTTTATGTTAATCCGGAGCATACGGTTCAGGTTATGGACGGTCCGGATTTTCCCGATATGTTTAAACCACTCGCAGCCGCACAGGGTAAAGCACTTGAAGAATTGAGAACAAGAAATGACGTGAAGTGGACATTTATCAGTCCAGCCGGAGATTTTCAGTCGGACGGTGAGCGCACAGGTAAATATATTCTTGCCGGTGAGGAGCTTACACTTAACTCAAAGGGCGAGAGCGTTATCAGCTATGCCGACTATGCTATTGCGATGGTTGATGAAGCAACGGCCGGAACTCATATTCAGGAAAGAATATCTGTTGTAAGAGAATGATAATAAATCAAACCTCGCAGACTGTGTTTGCGAGGTTGTTTTCAGGTGTTTTATGGAACAAAATGAAAAATTGATTTGGTTAATTAAATATCTGCTGAATGAAAATCCAATGTATAGCAAGGTTGAAATACCTAATAGCACTGACGAACAGTTTAAATTGTATCGCTCACTTGTTAATGTGCGTATGCCCGAGCCTATCAGTGAGGAATATTTGTCTGTTGAAGATGAATTTCTGCAGGAAGAAATAAGTAAAAAATGTATCACACATATAAATGAGCTGATACCTATTAGTGACGATGTTTATTTGTGGCAGGGTGATATAACAACCATTGACGCAGACGCGATAGTTAATGCGGCTAACAGTCAGCTTTTGGGATGCTTCTGCCCCTGCCATGCCTGTATTGATAATTGTATTCACACCTTTGCCGGTGTAAAGCTCCGTTTAAAATGCAATGAAATTATGCAAAAGCAGGGATATAAAGAGTCAACAGGCAAAGCAAAAATAACACCGGCATATAATCTGCCGAGTAAGTATGTTATTCATACGGTTGGACCGATTATAAACGGCAAAGTAACGCAAAAGGATAAAGACTTGCTTGCCTCTTGTTATACAGAGTGCCTGAAAATTGCCGATGAATACAACTTAAAGAGCATTGCTTTTTGCTGTATTTCAACAGGTGAATTTCATTTCCCCAATGACAAAGCGGCTGAAATTGCAGTAAGTACGGTTAAGGAATACAAACAGAAATATAATAGCAAAATCAAGGTGATATTCAATGTTTTCAAGGATGATGACTGCAAAATATACCGAGAATTACTCGGAGCAGATTGATAAATTAAAAAAGGCACTTGATGAATGTGACGCCGTAGTTATCGGCGCAGGTGCAGGGCTATCAACAGCGGCAGGCTTTACCTACACAGGCGAAAGGTTTGATAAATACTTTTCCGATTTTCAAGAGAAATACGGATTTGACGATATGTACTACGGCGGCTTTTATCCGTATAGAACACAGGAAGAGTTTTGGGCATATTGGAGCAGGTACATTTATATCAACCGTTATCTTGATGCACCTACTGATTTATATAACAGACTTTTTGAATTAGTTAAGGGTAAGGATTACTTTGTCATAACCACAAATGTTGACCACTGCTTTCAAAAGGCAGGCTTTGACAAAAAGCGTTTATTTTACACACAAGGCGATTACGGTCTTTTTCAATGCAGTGAGCCGTGCTGTCAGGAAACCTTTGATAATGAAGAAATCATCAAGGCAATGTACGAACAGCAACGGAATATGAAAATACCGAGAGAGCTGATACCCAAGTGTCCTCATTGTCACAAGCCGTTGACAACAAATTTAAGAGCAGACGATAAATTTGTTCAGGACGAGGGTTGGTATAAGGCAAGAGAAAGATACGCTGATTTTATCCGTAGACACAAAGATTTAAAAATTCTTTTTCTTGAAATCGGTGTCGGCTACAACACACCCGTAATAATAAAATATCCCTTTTGGCAAATGACAGCCCAAAACCCAAATGCGACCTATGCCTGTATAAATATGGGTGAATCAGCCTGTCCAAAAGAAATAGAGCATCAGTCAATATGTATTGATGCTGATATTGCCAATATATTAGAAAAGTTGTTAATTGTGTAATTTTCTTATTTATATCAGTGGGAGTCATTTAGGCGTCAAAATGATATTTTTAGGCTTAATTGTGTTGTAAATCTTAACAAGAATATTTTACAGATTATATACATTTATATTGGCACGCTGCAGGGGGACTGCGTCCAAACATATTCCGTATTCAAACAAATTGTCAAGCCAATTTGTAACGAATACTCCATATGTTTCTCCTTTCCCCACAAAGCCAAAGGCTTTGCGGGGACCCCGATGAATAGAGGGTTCTCGCACTCCCCACAACATATAAAAATAGCGAAGCAGACAAATGTCTACTTCGCTATTTTGGCACGCTGCGGGGGACTCGAACCCTCGACCTCGAGTTGTATTTAAGGGTATATAGCAATCTAATATATTCAAGAATTCTCGCTTATTATTCTCGGGTATTCTTCAAAACCAATTTTCTTATTATAACGAATAAAGTGTGCCGAAGTAATAAAGAAAATATTATTGAAAAGGTATTTATCCAAATCATTAAACGCTATTTCAAAACTGTGCTTATCAAACAGACTACCGTCATTAATACACATACACAAATCAACACTTTTGTATGATTTAATTTCTAATTTTCTTAATGCTTTTTTCTGTTTGTTTTCTAAAGCTTTTCTTATTAAAGATATAACCTCACTCATTGAGCCGCCATAATAAGATTGAATATCGCCATCAACTGTTAACTTTAAATCCTTTATGTGAGATGATTTTAAATTTTGCTTTCCACTTGCTTTGAGTTTTTCGTAAATGTATTCCTCCATCTCATTTTTTGTTATTACCGAAGTTATTTCTAATGCATTATTTCCGTCTGTTGATACGTAATCAAAGTTATCACTATTTGTTGGTGCGTGATATTCTCTATACTTTGAATCAAACGAAAATCTTAAAACTTTCAAAGCAAATGGTTCCATTATCTCTTTTGAATATCGTTTATAAAAATCCATTATATTGATGGCTCCTGTTTATGTTTGGTATAATTTTACAATATTATTATCTTATTATCAATGTTTGACGTTATATTAATCCAATAAATTTATAATATATCTCAACAGTTTGATACTTCTCACCGTTGATTATTTCTTTT
>JBJEPH010000017.1:0-57306 GCA_051881135.1 Eubacterium sp. | reverse complement strand
AACCGCGTTGTCTATGACATCACCTCAAAACCCCCCGGCACCGTCGAGTGGGAATGATACAAAAATACCACAAATCCTTTATTTATCGGGGTTTGTGGTTTTCTTTTTACTCTATTGAGTACATTTTGAGTACACTTTTTATAGTTTTTTACTTTTTGCCTTCTTTTGAAGCCACTACATTGTGTCTTCTTAGAAAGGCAATATCATTTTGCAGATTTCTTTTTTCTACCTCATCTATTGTAATTGTTCCTGCTTGGTCAAGTGAATAATCAATGTAATCTGCAAGTGCTTCCTTTAACGGCTCGTCCTTTATTTGTAATTCTGTGTTTGGGTTAATATCAAAGTTGTCTATAAATTCCTTACCTATTTTTAATACAACATTATCGTTGTCTGTGGTTTGAGGAATTAGCAAGCCTGTTTTGATAAATAGCTTTGATAATGCCAACACATCATATTCACTTTTTATTGCAAAGTAATCGGTTACACTATCATCTAAAGTCATATAGCTGATGTTGAGTGCATCAGCTATTTTCTTTATTTGCTCCGGCTTTGGAATCATAGCACCTGTTTCGTATTTTCTGATTGATACAGGGTGTATTCCTGATTTTTCAGCAAGCTCTGCTGCGGTCATATTTTGGCTTTTTCTATATGCTTTAATCTTTTCTCCGATAGTCATTTTTTCACTTCCTAATTCTTGTAGCCTTGTCGCTATATTTATCTTAACACAAAATATTTCATTTGTCTATAAAAATATTTTTCAAAAGCGTATTGACAAATAGTAGCGACTGCGCTACAATGATAATGTAGTCACAAGGCTACATTAAAATTGAATATAGAAAGGAGAAAGCATTTATGACAAATGAAGATAAAATTTTTTATAATGCCGAAGACCTAATGAATATGCTGCAAATATCAAAGGGTCATTCATATAAAATCATAAAGGCAATGAACGAAAGTCTGCAAGAGCAGGGATATTTAGTTATAGCCGGCAAGGTGCCGATAGCATATTTTAACGAAAAATGGTATGGCGGCACAGCGCAGAAAGGAGTGATGTAATTGGAGCCTACAAAGGACCCTAAAACAGGCAAGTGGTTAATTCAATACAGATACACCGATTGGCAGGGTAACCGTAAAAAGAGCTGTAAGCGAGGCTTTAACACGAAGCGTGAAGCAAATGAATGGGTTGCAGAATTTTTAAGAACTCAAAATTCAAGCCTGAATATGACATTTGCTTCATTTTATGATATTTACATTAATGACCTGAAAATGAGAGTTAGGGAAAATACTCTTTTGACAAAGGAATCAATATTTGAGTTAAAGATTCTCCCCTATTTTAAGAATTTCAAGCTTAATGAAATTAAGCCAAAGGACATTATTGCTTGGCAAAATGAAATGTTAAACTTAAAGGATAAATACGGTAAACCTTATTCGGAAACATATTTAAGAAAAATTAACAGTCAGCTTTCAGCATTATTTAATCACGCAGTAAGGTATTACGGATTAGAGAAAAATCCTGTTCAAACTGTTGACCCGATAGGTCAAAAGAAACCGAATAACGAAATGCAGATTTGGACACAAGAACAGTACGAGGCATTTTCAAATGCGATAATGGACAAGCCGGAATCCTATCAGTTTTTTCAACTGCTATGGTACACAGGTATGAGGCTGGGTGAGGCGCTTGCATTAACCAAAGAGGATTTTGACCTTGGAAACAAGACTGTTAGAATAAACAAAAGCTATCAAAGGATTAGGGGCAGAGATGTAATCACTCCACCGAAAACTCCTGCAAGTAATCGCACGATACAAATTTCAAGCTTTTTATGTGAGCAAATGAAATTTTATTTCAGCACAATTTATGGCCTGAAGGATAATCAAAGGATTTTTACAATTTCAAAATCATTTGTTCATCACGAGCTGGACAGAGGCTGCAAAATTGCAGGTGTTCCGAGAATTAGAGTACATGACATAAGACATTCACATGTGTCGGCACTTATAGATTTAGGATTTACGCCTGTTGCAATCAGCCGACGAGTCGGTCACGATTCCATTGAAATCACTTACAGGACATATGCACACGAGTTCAAGGCAAAAGAGCGTGAAATCGCCGACAGGCTCGAATTAATCGGTAACAAAGAGGGATTTTAATGTCACACAAAAATTGTGATAGTCATAATCGTTTTAGGAGCAAAACAGTTGGATTTAGATTGTCGCCGGAGGAAAGCAAGCATTTGGATGACCTTGTCAGCATAAGCGGGATGAATAAACAGGATTATATTATCAGCAAGCTATTTGATTATGAAATCGTGGTTGTTGGTAATTCAAGAGTATATAAAGGTCTTAAGGATAAATTGGAAGATGTGTTGAATGAATTAAGAAGAATAAACAACAGGGCGCAAGTATCTGATGAGCTGATAAATTTGATTAAGCAAATATCAGCCATATTATATGAAATGAGGGATAGCGATTAAATAGCGTTAGTACGCCCAGGGCTTTCGCTGCGTAAGCGGCGAAAGCTCACGGGCGTTACTTTTTCCAAAAAAGTAACAAAAAGGAGTGATAGTATGTGACGGCTACAATGACATTAAAAAAGGGTAAGGGTTCGCTTAAGCATAACAAAAGGGCTTTCGTTGCCAAGAATGTTGACAGAAAACGAACCCCATTAAATAAGAATATTATTGACGAAGACATAAAGCAGGTGTATGACAATTTGTTTGGAAAGGCGTTAGAGGAATATAACGCAAGACAAACAAGAGCAAGCAGGCAAATCAACAATTACTATGAACATATCAGCAGATCTAAACAGGAAAAGCCTTTTTATGAGCTGATTGTGGCAATCGGCGATATAAATAATACCGATGAATTAAATGACAGGTGTGTAAAAATTCTCAAGGAATTTGTTGATGAAATAAAAAGTAAATATTCAAGTAATGTAAAATTTTTCGGTGCATATATCCATATGGACGAAGCAACTCCGCACCTGCATTTAGATTATATTCCGTTTTGCACAAATCAAAAACGAGGCTTGAGAACAAGAAACAGCCACAACCTTGCAATGAAGGAATTAGGCTTTACTGATTACAAGGAATGGCATGCGGAATTGTTTGATATATTAGAGCAGATTTCTAAAAGGCATAATGTTTACAGAAATAATCTGCACTCGGAGAAACGGCCTAATATTGATATTAACACTTACAGAGCCGTTGCACAGAAATTAGACAGTGCAATAGATGATATTCTTGAGGAGAAAACAAAAGAAATTAAACCGTCAAGTGATTTGTCTAAAGGAGAAAAAACATTAGGCGGTAAAGGTGTAAAATCAGAAGTTTATGATTCTGTTGTTGATACAGTAAATAAATTAGCAAAGGAAAATGCCACACTTACAGTAGAAAAGCAACAGCTTGAAAAACAGATTGACAGGCAATCGGAATACTTAAAGGAAATTGAAAATCTTGATTACAGAACTGAAAATGCAAATCTAAAATCAGAGCTTGCAAAATCTGCTCGGATAGAAAGAGAAATGCAAAACGCAGTTTTAGCAAATAATAAGCTCCAAAGGGAAATAGTATCCCTGTCAAAAGAGAATGATAATCTTGAAACAGAGGTTAAGTGGTATAAGGATTTTCTCTATCAGTTAGGCTTAACGGACTTATTTGAAAAGTTCAAGCTATGGCGCGACCGTATCTTAGACTCCCTGCACGAGCTGGCCATGAAAGCCATTAAGCAGGATTACGAAGAATATTACGGCTACGATAATGATTACGATGATGATATTCAAATGATGTAAACAGGGTGCAGTAAAAAAGCAGTCAAATAACTTCCGGGATTCACGAAAAAGTGAGTCCCGGATTTTATTTCGTTGTTTTTTATAGCGCCTCTTTATTTTTGTTAATTGACAAATAATTGTTTTTTATATATAATGTTAAGTGATAATTAACACTTAACATCAAGAAGAAAGGAGGTACACCATTGTCAAAATCCGATTATGATTCAAATGACAAAAAAGAATTTGGTTCTTTATTGCTTGAAGCAAGACTGAGTATAACCGGAAAACATAGCCAAAGATATGTTGCCAGTTGCTTAGGAGTATCGAATCCGACACTAAAATATTTTGAAGATGGAGTTAATGTTCCGAGTTTGGAACATTATAAATCGTTGATTCAGTTTTTTAAGGACAATAATGTTTCAAATGACATCGTCAATTCTATTGAAGAAAAGTATTACGATTTAAAAGGTGTACCTTCAACAGATGTTTCAAGTGTATTAGATAAAAATCCAAAATTATCAACTGTAATTAAACAATTAGATGGATTATCTCTAAATGATAATCAGTTACAACAAATAAGCGATTTATTTGAAAGAATTAGCAAGGAGAGCAGAAATGAAAAGTAATTACAATATATTTACTGAAGATGAAAGAATTGATGTTAGTAAAGAAATAGCATTAGTATGGTCTGTTGCTAATTCATTAAGAGGAGCATATAAGAGCGACAAATATAAGGATGTAATTATCCCTATGGTTATCATCCGTAGATTTGAATGTGCACTTGAGGAAACGAAACAAGCTGTTAAAGATAAGTTTGATGCTAATCCAACATTGCCTGATGCTATGCTTTGCAGAGTTTCAGGATATCCGTTTTATAACACAAGCGGATATACACTAAAAAAATTGCTTGATGAAAGTGATGCCATCGCAGATAACTTTAAGGAATACATTAAAGGCTTTTCAAAGAACATTCAAACAATTATTGACGGATTAGAATTCGAGAAAGAAATAGATAAGCTTGACAAAAATAATAGACTTTACAATGTAATTGAAAAGTTCTCTGATATGGACTTTTACCCAACAAGTGTAAATGCGATTAAAATGGGATATTTATTTGAGGAAATTATCAGGCGATTTTCTGAAAATGCCGAAGCCGGTGACCACTATACTCCAAGAGAAGTAATCCGTTTGCTTGTAAACCTTTTGTTAGCAGAAGGCTGTGATGATATTCTCACCAAGGAAGGTAAAATCGTCAAGGTAATGGACGCTGCATGTGGTAGTGGGGGCATGCTTTCTACCACTTATGACTTTATTATGCGACACAACAGTGAAGCAGATGTAAGATTGTTTGGTCAGGAGATTAATGATGAGTCCTATGCTTTTTGTTTAGCTGATATGTTAATCAAAGGACAAGATATAAAAAATATCCATGGTGGCGATAATGCTAACACTCTTATGTATGATAGATTTGAGGGCGAAGACATGCGTTTATGCATAATGAATCCTCCATTCGGCACACCTTGGGGCGGCAAAGATGCACCAACAGGACAAGAGAAAAAGGTTAAGGATTCTGCATCAAAAAGATTTAGTGCAGGCCTGCCGGGAACTGGTGATTCACAGCTATTATTTATGCAACACGCCATTAACAAGCTAAATGAAAAGGATGGTAGAGCAGCTATTATTACAAACGGCTCTCCATTATTTTCTGGTGGAACAACAAGTGGCGAAAGCCAAATTAGACGCTGGATGATAGAAAATGACTATATCGAAGCAATTATTGGCTTGCCATCACAATTATTCTACAATACAGATATTGGCATTTATGTATTCATTTTATCAAAGAATAAAAGTGCTAAAAGGGTTGGTAAAATTCAGCTTATTGATGCTACAAGTATGTGGAAACCATTAAGAAAATCACTTGGTAAAAAGAGAAGAGAAATTGATAAAGAAAGCATTATTAGAATAACCAATCTGTATTCTGATTTTGAAGAAAATGAATATTCAAAAATATTTGATAAGAATGATTTTTTGTATAAGGAGTATTCTGTTTATCAGCCTTTGCAAAGAAAAGGTTATTTGAATTTAGATAAAATTGCAGAATTAGAATCAAGCGGTTACTTTACTGCAAATAGCAATATTTATAGTGAAACAGATTTTGAAATACTTGAAGAAATGAATCCAAGAAAAGCAGAGGATGAAAAGAAGTATCAAAAAATGTTGAAGGGCAAACAATTCGTGACAGAGGTAATTGCTGCATTAAAAGCTAATGCTTGCGACACAATTTTTGATGATTATTCAGAGTTTGAAAAACACTTAAAAACTATAATAAAAGATATAGATGGTTATAGTGACAGCAGATTAACCGGTATTGCAATGCAACTATCAGAAATAGATAAAACAGCTGTTATCCAAAAAGATAAGAAGGGCAATATTATTATTGATACAACTACAAAAGACACAGAATTAGTAAAATATACTGATGATGTTGATGAGTATATGGCAAAAGAGGTTTTGCCTCATGTTCCGGATGCAATGTGGTTTTTTGAAGAAAAGGCAGATGCAAAAAAGCCGGTAATTAAAACCGGTGCAGAGTTCCCATTCACTCGTCAATTCTATAAATACACTGCACCTGAAAAGGCAGATGATTTGTTAGCACAGTTTATGGAAATTGAATCCGGACTTGCAAGCAAAATTGCATCTCTTACAAGTGAGGTGTAATTATGGCAATGAAAGATAGTGGAATCGCTTGGATTGGAGAAATACCGGAGCACTGGAACATTAAAAAATTAAAGTATTTGCTAAAATCTAATTGTGTAAATATGAGGGTTGGACCTTTTGGCTCTGCTTTATCAGGCGATGATTTCAAGGACGAAGGATACTGGGTGTACAATCAAAGGTGTGTACTTGATAAGAATTTTGAAACAAACGATACATTTGTTGATGAATATAAATATAAAGAGTTAAACGCATTCACAGTCGATACAGGAGATATGCTAATTACAACAAGAGGCACAATTGGTAAGGTTGCTATAGTTCCAGAAAACTGTCCTATTGGTATTTTGCATCCATGTATTATCAAATTTGTATTGAATCAAGATTTAATTAATAATGAATTGGTTGAACTAATCTTTAATAATTCTAATATGATTATGGATCAGATAATGAGAAAAAGTAATGCTACTACAATTGATGTTATTTATTCATATACATTAAAAGATTTATTATTGCCAGTTATACCAATGAATGAGCAAAAAGAGATAATTGATTTCCTCGATAAGAAATGTGCTAAAATTGATAATATTTTGGCTGATTTGAATAAACAGGTTGAAATATTAAATGCTTACAAAAAATCACTTATTACTGAAACTGTAACCAAAGGCTTAAATCCAAATGTACCAACAAAGGATAGTGGTATCGATTGGATTGGCAAAATACCAGAGCATTGGACAACGATGAGAGTTAAAAATCTTGCGTTATCAAACAATTCATTGTTTATGGATGGTGACTGGATAGAAAGTGATGTCATCGTTGAAAGTGGTATTAGGTATCTTACTACTGGAAATGTGGGAAATGGTTTCTATAAAGAACAAGGTTCGGGATATATAACTGAAGAAACGTTTAAAAAATTAAACTGTCTAAAGGTTTATCCTGGCGATTTGATGATATCCAGATTAAATGAGCCAATCGGAAGGGCATGTATTGTTCCAAATGATGAGGACTATTATGTAGTAGCAGTAGATAATGTTATATTAAGACCAGACAAAAAACATAATAAAAAATATTTAATGTATTGTATGAATACGCCGGGATATGCAGAGGCTGGAAAAGAAGCTGCACGAGGTTCAACTATGCAAAGAGTAAGCAGAACAATTTTGGGAACTTTTTTTGTTCCGGTTGCCCCATTACAAGAACAAGAACTTATTGCCGATTTTCTTGATAAAAAATGTGCTGAAATTGATGATTTGATTGCTGACAAAACAGCACAAATTGAGAAGATGGAAAAATATAAAAAATCTCTTATCTTTGAATATGTTACTGGTAAGAAAAGAGTAAAGGAGGTAGTTTGATGGCTATTATGGCTGGTCAGCTTAAAGAAAGGGCTGATTATCAAGCATATATTCTTGAAATGCTTGAAAAAGAAAACGGATATATAGTTAGACCTTCAACAGAGTTTGATGCTGGTTATGCAATGGATCCTGAATTATTGTTTCAATTTCTTAATGATACTCAGCCCGAAGCTATGGAGAAGCTAACAAAGCTTTATAAGGATAAAACTCAAACTACAGTTTTAAATTATATCAATAATGAAATTAACAAGAAAAATCGTGGTTTGTTAGATGTTTTAAAGCATCCGGTTGAATTTGACAATGGCACTACACTTAATTTAATGTATCGTAAGCCTGCAACTTCACTAAATAAAGAAGCAGAACAGCTTTATCAAAAGAATATTGTTTCTGTTATGGAGGAGGTTTACCACAAAGAGGGCGAAAGAATTGATTTGGTAATATTCATCAATGGTATTGCTATATTTACTTTTGAACTCAAGTGCAATACAAGTGGTCAGAATTACGAGGACGCTATTCGTCAGTATAAGCACCAAAGAGATTGTTCAACAAGATTATTAAAATTTAAGTCTGGATGTCTTGCTTACTTTGCTATGGATTTGAATGAGGTATATATGTGTACTCATTTGAATAAGGCTTCATCATTCTTCTTGCCTTTCAATAAAGGTAGTGGTGAAGGTATAAATTCCGGCAAGGGTAACCCTCATAATGAAAATGGAATCAATGTTTCATATATGTGGGAAGATATTCTTAAAAAAGATACAATTGTTTATCTTATAGAGAAAATAATCTTTTTGAAAAAGGAGGTTAAGAAAGATCCAAACACTGGCAAAAGAAAGGTAAAAGAAACCTTAATCTTTCCTCGATATCATCAGTTTAATGCAGTTCGTAAGGTTGCTAACGATGTAATTGAAAATCATACTGATAAAAATTATTTGATTGAGCATTCGGCAGGCAGCGGTAAAACTAACACTATTGCATGGCTTGCTCACAGACTCGCTTCTCTTCACGATAAAGAGGATAATATCATTTTCAATACAATCTGCATTATTACTGATAGATTGGTTGTTGATCGTCAGCTTCAGGATGCTGTTTTAGGCATGGAGCATAAAGCAGGATTAGTCAGAGTAATGGATGAAGATTGCACATCTGCTGATCTTGCCGATGCATTGAATCACAATACTAAAATTATCGTAACAACAATACATAAATTTATGTATATCAAAGATCTTGTAAATGAAATGAATGACAAGACCTTTGCAGTTATTATTGATGAGGCTCACTCATCAACTGCCGGTTCTGCTATGAGTGCTGTTACATATGCACTGTCTGAAAACAAAAAGACTAATGGTGCAACTGTTGAGAGCATTGATGAAGAAGAAAAAACATCATACGACTTAATTGAAGAAGAAATTCAAAGAAGCGGTAAACAACCAAATGTTTCAATGATTGCTTTCACAGCTACTCCAAAGCCAACTACTTTGCAGTTGTTTGGAACGCTAAACGAAAAAGGCAAGAAAGTAGCATTTGACCTTTACTCAATGAAGCAAGCTATTGAAGAAGGCTTTATTCTTGATGTATTACAAAACTACATTCGATATGAAACATTCTTTAAAATTAACAAAGCTATTGAGGATGATCCGGAGCTTGAAACAATTGCAGCAAAAAGAAAAATTGCAAAGGCCATTGAGCTTCACGACACAAATATTGCCCAAAAAGTTGAAATAATAATTGAACATTTCAAAAACAATATTATGAAGGAACTTGATGGCAAAGCCAAAGCAATGGTGGTTACCTCATCAAGACAAGCCGCTGTTAAATATAGAAATGCTTTTGTTGAATATATTAACGAACATGGCTATACAAATATTCATGCTTTAGTAGCATTTTCCGGCAAAGTTACAGTTGATGGCATAGAATATACAGAGGCTGCTATGAATGGTTTTGCTGAAGATAAATTACCGGAGGCATTTGATACGGACAACTATCAGGTATTGCTTGTAGCAAACAAGTATCAAACCGGATTTGATCAGCAAAAGCTTTGTGCTATGTATGTTGATAAAAAGCTTCGTGGTGTTTCTGCAGTTCAGACATTATCTCGTTTAAATAGAATATGTGCACCTTATGACAAGAAAACATTTATACTTGATTTCAAAAATGATTATAAGGATATTCAAGCAGCATTTGCACCATATTATACTGAAACAGTTTTAGGAGAAACAATTACTCCTTCTGACATTAGAACTGTAGAAGCTCAAGTTGATCAATATAATATTCTTGATATCGATGATATAGCAGAGTTTAATGATTATTTGTATAAAGATAAGCGTCTTGCAAAAGACAAAGCAAGAATGTGGTCATTACTTGATAAATCATTGAAGTTAGTAAACAAATATTCTGATATAGAAAAGCACGAAATCAGATCAACAATTAGAAGATTTATTAGATTCTATAGTTTTTTGATTCAAGCTACAGCATATGAAAATGTTGATTTGCATATGAAGTATAATTTCTTATCATATTTGGTTAAGGAAATTGAAATTACTGGTGGCGGAAATGATTTTGATATAGCTGATAAAATTACTATTAGTAACTTTAGACAGAAGAAAACTGACGAAAAGACATCAGAAATCGAATCAAAACCAGAAGTATCATTGCCAAAGCCAAACGAGGTATTCTTTGACGAGGATACAAAAAAGAAGCTATCAGAAATTATCGATGAAATAAATGCTGTTTACAACAAAAACTTTGATGTGGATGTTGCATCAAAATCAGCTCTTCAAATGAGAGATATTTTATTGAAAAACGGACATCTTAAAGATAGTGCTAGAAATAATACTCTTAAAGATTTCGCATATGCATATTTTGATGCTGTCCAAGATGCTCTTATTGAAGGCTATGAGCAGAATACTGAATTTTTCTCACTTCTTCTTGATAATGATGAAAAGAAGCGTGAACTAATGCAAGTGTTCTTAAAAGAAATATATAATGAGTTAAGAAATAATAATTAAATTTTGGAGGAAATATGAACATAATTAACAATAGTTTATCTTGTGTAATTAACGGAGATTGGAATAAAACATACATTCAGCCTCAATGGATAGGAAACAATTTATTTAACAATGAGGAAATTGAAATACTTTTAAATGGAATTGGTCTTGGTGCTAATTTGTCATACAAGCATAAAAACATTATTGTTGAAGCTAATCAAAATAAATTTACATTTAAAACTACCGATGTATCAGATGAAAGTATAAATCAGTTGGAAGATATTGTTTTGCTTTTTTTAGAGAGAGCCAAAACACCTATGTTAGCTGCATATGGATTTAATTGTGATTTTAAAGAAAGTGATGTCTTTTCTTTTACTTCTATGTTAGACAGTATGGAAGATAGAATTTCGCTCTCGAATTTAGGGGCGAGTATAAAAAATACGACGATTAAACATACTATATTATTTGAAGAAAAAACACTTAACATTACTGAAGCTTTAAGCGATGAATTGGTGATTTCATTTAATGAGCATCATAATGTTTCTTCAAATCCAGAAGATATAATTTCTAAAGGAGATATAAATAGTTTTATTGATAGATGCAAGAGAATATTATCATCTATGGATTATGATTTTGAAGAGGAATAATTATGGGAGAAGAATTATTTATTAATATTGATCTTCAAAACACAGATACACCAGATAGTGAAATGGTTGATGCAAATCATAATTTAATTATCAGTGATGAAATGAGTGGAGAAGAGTTAAGTGTTGAACCTGATAACAATAATAATACTGATTCACAACACAAAATAGTTATACAATTAAGTATTACTAATAACGATAGTTTTTTTATATCAAAAAAGTATAGTGTAAAGAAAGAAGCACAAGAATTGGCATATATAAAATTAAATAAACTTTTTGGGGAGGAAGTATAATGCATTTTACATATAAATCTCCAAAAGAAATGGATGTTAATTCTCTATGCCAAGGCGATGTTTTAATGGTTACGGATGGAATTAGAAAAATATTAGAAGAGGTTCATCCATATTTCCTAAACGAAAATTATAAATATTTTATTGTTTTGACACAAAGTTGTGACCTTGTTCGAAGAGATAAAAAAACTTGTAAATCACAGTATATAACTTTAGCTGCAGTTCATAGTTTTCAAGATTTTTTATATCGTGAAGTCGACAAACATGATTCATGTGTAAGTATTAATGATTTTAAATTTGTTAATTCACGACAAAAAACAAGACATCTTCAAATGGTTGAAAGAATATATAATAACACTGAACCAGATTATTTTTTTCTGTATAAGGAACCAGAATATCAATTTGATGAATCCATGGTCGCTTATTTGAAGGTTTCTATAGCTCTAAAAAGCGAGTTGCATTATGATACATGCCTTGAAGCTAAAGTTATGGAGTTGACTGATGAATTTAAAGCAAAACTAGGATGGTTAGTAGGAAATATTTATTCTCGAGTTGGAACGACCGATTGGTCATCAATTATGTCTGAAGAAGAAAAGAAAAAAATTATTGAAGATGAATTATCAAAATATTTGGTTTTTTCAGATAAAGAAAGAATAAAGCAATTAAAGAAAGAGGTTGAAAAAGATGAAATAGCATATGATTCAATTGAAGAATTGCTGGCTCATATGGAAACATATTATGTACCAACAAAGTATGATAAAATAATGAATACTATAGATAAGGTGCTTGAAAATAATTTATCTCAAAACAAGGTAGATAGCATTAAAAATAGTTTTCATAATAATACTACTTTAAAGACCTTGATTAACTCTAAATAAATATTAGATAGATTTTACAGCTCTTTATAGTTGTTTGTAATATCATATTAGTGGTCATAATAAGCAATGAAGACACATGAATAAGATTTATTTTTTGATACTGTTTTGATGCTATAAATATTAGTTCATACGAATATTTGATAGAAATAGTAGATATTTGCATAATAAAAGGATTATATATTAAATAAAAATTTTTAGTATATGTATGAATTAGAAGGTAAGGAATGATAGCACAACTCATCAATAAGGTAAACTACGGTAATACCGATTGGTAAGGGAAGGCGCTCCCTATTTTTGATAATCTCGACAATGAACTTCACATTGGTGACTATGTGTTTTGCTTGCCCAGTAGTCTCAAAAACACAATTCAACAAATACAAAATACAAGAAGTATATAAGAAATCGATGGTACGGGAGATATCCGATGATTTGGTAAAACATTTCAAAAATTGTCAAAAAAGAATGCAGGTATACTTTGGAGCGATGATAAAGAATATCTAAAATGTAACAATATATTCTAAGCTTTAATAAATGTCGTGAGTACAATTTGAGTACAAAAATTTGAAAACGGTGCATAATGTAGCGATAACGCTATATTAAAAATAGCGAAATACCGTTGTTTTGAACCGTAAACAGCGAGGAATAGCGAACCCATAGCCGAGTGGGAATGATGTCAAGTGGATTGCAGGTGTAAATATAATGGTTTAAAGGCGGCAGAGTGATCTGCCGCCTTTAGGGTAACGGTATTAATCCTAACCCGTCAAAAATGCAGTATTAAAGCGACATTTGTCGCTTTCGCTGTTGCCTTGCGTCAGCAAGGCTGCCATCTCAAGACAACAAATCTCATCTTTACTACAAGTATTTTTGATGCTTTGCAGTTTATCGTGTGCAGATTTGGTCTTAATTGAGGCAAAAACGCAGTTAATCCTTTCGGATTAACGAGTATTTTAACAAAGAGTAAGGGCAATATCTGCCACGATAAACCGTGGTTCGAATTATTACCGTTACCCTATCCTAACAGTATTCGAACATGATTAGGTTCGGATACTGTTAGGATAGCTATTGAATTATTGTTGTTATTTCATAAAATATTGTTTTGTTTGCAACAGTTTGCGTCTTTTTTCACACTATATAAGTGAAGGGAGTGAATTAGTATGAAAAAACAAAACATAAAGAAACAAATCTTTGCGATTATTACAATACTAATTATATTATTGCTGTTGTGCTCTTGTTCAAATGCTCAAAAGCCAAGTGATAATAAAACTAAGCTTGCAGGGGCAGGAATGGAAAATCCCGTATCAGATTGTACCCTTGACGAAATTTCAAATGAGCTTGGCTTGCGAAAAATTAAATTTGAAAACGCAACAGTTGATAATTGTGCAAAAATTGATTGCGGCGACGGCTATGCAATTTACAGTATTGATATAACCGAAGAAGAAACCCAATATAATATTAGGGTAGCTAAGGATAACGGAAGCGAAGACAGCGATATTTCAGGCGTATATTTTTCCGGCAAGACAGAGTGCGCAATTTTCGATTCCGCAGACGCAGAAATTGTGCCGTCCTTATATGTTGAAAGCTCAAGAGAGGGCACCAAGGCGTATTGCACTTGGAAAGGGTATTGTTACGGCGTTTCAACAGGTAGCAGAGTATCGCCATATGATTTTCAGAAACAGGCAACTAAGCTTGCAGGGGTTGTTATATCAAAGGCCAATTTAGATTTTGAAATTAATTATTATAAAAAAGATGATTTGGAAACAGTAACATTATATAAAGCTGAAGAATACGATGTAAAAGCCTATGGCGGAGAGGTAAGCATTACCGTTGAAAACGATATGGTTTATTCTCTTAAGGACGCTTTGAATAACAATATCATAACCGCCGATGATATTGTGGCTAAATGCAAAGCAGATGAAAAACAGGGAGTAATAAAATCATCGGTATATAAAGACGGGGGAAGCACCGAGTATTATTATGAAAACTGCACGGTTTTGAAGCTTAATACACTTGACGGAGATAAGGATTTGATTATTGCAGGAAAAGGAATACTTATTGATGATTACGATAAGCTTATTACAAAATGATTATTACAAACAAAAATACCACAAACCCTTTATTTGTCGGGGTTTGTGGTTTTCTTTTAGATAATGTGTTTTGAAATATTGCACTTGGGAAAATAATGATAAAATAAAAAAATTAACGATTATCGTTAAAAATATGTTGACAAACATAAATAGACCTGCTATAATGCAGTTGTAGATATTTAACGATAAACATTAAATATTTAATTTATTTCATAAGGAGAGATAATTATGACAAATGAAAAAATCGAAAAAATAAACAAAATCGGTAAAGCGAGCCAAATTATTGCAAAGATTTGTTTAGTATTTGTAATTATTGGTGCTGTTATGGTAGGAGCAGTTAGTATTGCTGCTGCCTGTGTTCCGGAAAGCATTGCAAATGTTACCGTAGAGGGAAGTGCCAAGGTTAACATAGACAAAAAGTATCTTGATATTGGCAAAATGATAATTCAAGATGTTAACGAGGGCATGACAGAGGAAGGCCAAACATTAACAATTGCAGGCTCGGAATATGAATACATTTCTGCTGATACAAATGAAAATCAGATAAATATTAACTATAAATCAACAGAGAATAATCTGACAGTCAGAAGCTTTGCAAAAATGCTTGCAGGAATATGTGCAGGACTAATCAATGATATAGTTTTAATCTGTTTTATTATTGCATTATGCAAGGCAATAACTAATTGTCAATCGCCCTTTGAAGAAAATGTAATTGATAAAATGAAGAAGCTTGCTATCGCGCTGATACCGTGGATGTTTATTCAGGGTATAGCTCAAAGCATTTCTGCATCTGCGATAAATCAAAATGTCGATATAAATCTTGGATTGGATTTAGGCAAGGTGCTGGTTATTTTAGTTTTAATAACGCTGGTATATGTGTTTAAGTATGGCGCAATATTACAGCAAGAGTCTGACGAAACATTATAAGAGGTGCTCTATGGGAAATATTGTACTTAGACTCGATAGAGTTATGGCAGACAGAAAAATGTCTTTAAATGAATTGTCAGAAAAGGTTGGAATTGCAAATGTTAATCTTTCAAAAATAAAGACGGGTAAGGTAAGCGCGATAAGGTTTTCAACCCTTTCGGCTATATGCGAAGCATTAGATTGCCAACCGGGAGATATTTTGGAATACCAAAAATAATTTTGCTGAATTAAGGCAGAAGCAATAATCAGTTGAAAAAGGCGGCAGGATTCTGTCGCCTTAATTTGTTGACTATGGTCGAAAATTGTAATATAATGACATCGTATTTATAATACAAATTTATGTGAATACTGTTAGGAAGTAAAAATATGCTGTTTCACATTTTTGAAAGCTTTATAAATATTCGGCAATATATTGCTATTGCATCTATAACAGCATTTGCTGTTTGCTTTTTGTTGCTGAAACTAAAGCTACCGTTTCTGCCAAAAGACAAAGGCAGAGCATTTGCAGTAAACGGAGAGGTATCTAAAGGGAAAATAAGAGGAGTGGGCTTAATAATGATAAGCACATTTGTGCTTTGCTCCGTTTTTCTGTTACCTGTTACCAAGGAATTTATATGCTATGATGTGTTACTTTTTCTTGAAATGTTGAGCGGTTATCTTGATGACGCCTCGGATAAACCTTGGTCAGATTATAAAAAAGGATTTATTGACTTAATAATCTGCATTATAATTTCCGTAGTTTTTGTTTATAACAATTCAACTACAATTATGATTTTTGATTATGAAATTTATATACATCCTGTTTTATTTGCGGCACTTTCAACAATTCTGTTGTGGATTGGCATTAATGTTACAAATTGCTCCGACGGCGTTGACGGGTTATGCGCAACATTAAGTATAATATCTCTACTCAGCATTTCTTTGATATTTTTCAATCAAATCGGGGAGCAATACACAGCCTACAGCTTTATTATGGTTGGCGTATTAATTGCATATCTGTGCTTCAATACCGGTCCCAGCTCTCAGCTTATGGGTGACGCGGGTTCAAGACCTCTCGGATTGCTTATTGTATTAATGGTTTTAAAATCGTCGCACCCTATGAGCTATCTGCTGTTATCAGCCGTATTGCTTGTTGACGGTATAGTAGGACTAATAAAAATTTTTTTGAAAAGATTTCTGAAAATAGATGTATTAAAAAATATTCGTACTCCTATCCACGATGAAATGAGAAAAAATCAAGGTTGGTCCGATACACAGGTTGTGGTTAGGTTTTCCATAATTCAAGTGCTTTTATCGGTAATTCAATTTATCATTTGCAAATAGGCGTTTGTAATTTGTGAGTGCAAAAATTTGAAAATATGTAATTCAACTTGATAAAAAAGCATTTAAAGGTGGCAGGGTTCTGCCGCCTTTGTTTGTTGCTAAATTATAAATAATATGGTATTATAAAACCGTGAAAATAGAATTTTGGAGAAAAGTAAACAATGTTGAAAAATATATTTCATAGAAAAGGTATAGTTAATACTGATGAACAATTAAAAACAAGCAACGAAAAACCGCATTGTCCGGATGAAGTATTAGATTATATCAGAGGCACGATTAACAACGATTCTCCGTTAGAGGAAATAGTTTCGGCATTTGAGCACGCCTGTAAAATGAAAATAAATGATGATATTGCACTGTTTGAAACGGGAACCTTTAACTTTACAGGTGAAGAATTGTTTTACTTTTCATTAGTAAAGCAATTTGAAAATGAAGACGATGAATATGTTCAAATTCATATTGATGCTATATATGAGCCAACTGATGAAAATGCAAAATTCAGCAGTTCAATATGGTTTGATAAGCCTAATGATATTGCGAAACAAATTACCGACTCAAAAGCATTTCAATATCTGAAGGATAAAAAAGTATCAAAGATAGAAATATATATGGAAGAAACATAAATTGTAGCTTGCGCAACAATAGAAAGCTGTAGGAGAAGCAATATGACAAGTGAATTCGATATGTCAAGGGTTGATATGCCTTACGGCGTATTACACGACCAAAAATTAAGCAAGGTCACAAGCGATAATAACAAAATGATTTTCACCTTCGATATTGAAATATATCCTCAAAATTATACCGATGATTTTTATAAGCAGTATGAAGATTATAAGCATTGCGATATGATTGTTGAAATGCAGGAAGAGCCATTCAATTATTTTCAATTTGTGTCTTGCCCCGGCAAGAACGGAAAATTTAAAGGATTAGATTTAGGCAGGGAAGAATTTATTGATATAATAAATAATGCCTCATCCGCTACTTTTGTAGAGTGTTCGGCAACATATGGTGAATTTAGGATTGAGCTATGTGTAAATTACTACAATGCGAAGAATAAATACAAAAGATATAAAAAGTATGGTATGTGCTACATAACGCTCGATGCAAAAAAGATAATTTGGAATTGGTATTAATAGCAGGCAAAAACGCAGTTAATCCGAAAGGATTAACTGCGTTTTTGCCTGCCCTTTTTGTTTATCAGCCGAATAAATCCTCAAAGGAGATATCCAAAATTTCCTTTATCAGCTTTATTTCATCGGCATAAATATGTCGCTGACCTACCTCAATTTTTGCTATGGCGCTTCTTGTAATGTCGCAACCCTGAAGCTGCATTTTTGCCGACAGGGTATCCTGCGTTATACCTTTCTCCTCCCGCGCCTGTCTTATCCTTGCACCGAATTCCTTTTCGTAAGCCGAATTCATAAATTCACCCCTGTGTGCACTAATATAAGTGCAAAATGTTCTTGACATTATTTTATACTTGTGATATTATTTTATTGCACCTATATAGGTGCAAGAATTTGTTATTTTAAACTTATCCCTGTTAACCCCTTGACAAATTATGGAATGATGTTTAAAATAACAAAAAGCAGGTTGTCCCGCTTTAAGCCAAAGGACAAAAAATATTTATAAAGGAGGTAAAATATAATGATGCTCAGAGTTAATTTTGAAATGAATAATTATGTCGATTTTAAGTATGATTACCCAATGGATCATGCTGATATTATGTTTTGCCGACCTTATAAAGCAATACCCTATCTTGCGAATTAACCCTTTGTTAATTAGGATATTATGTTTTTTACCGTTGGCGAAGCGCCGACGGCTTTATTATTTTAGGAGGAGGATAAATGAGATATATAAGAATGCACGAGGAGCAATTCAAGGTTCCCGTGTTTAAAAATGTTATATATGCTCTGTCACTTGTTTGGAAAGCAGATAAAAGGCTCATTATAGGGTATCTTATGCAACAGACCTTCGGTGCGGTTTTTGCATCATTTGTGAGAAATGTTCTGTTTTTGAAGGTGCTTTTAGAGGTTATCACGGGTGGCGGAACATTTAAGCAGTATGTGTTTGATTTATGTATGTTTGCCGCTGTGTCGGCGATAATGAAGATTGTCATCTGGAGCGGAAACCGACTTGAGAAGGTTGCAACAAAAAATGTACTCAAGCAGGTTAACAATATGATTTTCGAGAAAGCAAAATCACTTGATGTCGAATGCTATGAAAATCCCGAATTTTACGACAAATATCAGCGTGCAACATTAGTTGTTACGGCAGGCTATTTCGATATTATATGCTACGATTTCTTCGGCCTTTTGTCGGGTGCGATTTTGATGGTTTGCGTTATCGCAACGGTAGCCTCCATAAATTCCGTATATATGCTGTTTTTGATTCCCGTATTTCTTGTGTTTGTTATTGAAACGGCGAAAAGCAGATATGTGTATAAAAGAGATATGGAAATGACAACAAATAACCGTATCAAAGCATATATTCAGCGAACTATGTTTTTGAAGGAATATTCAAAGGACATAAGAACATCAAATATTTTCGCCGTTCTTATGAACAGGTTTAAGGCGGCTATCGACTCAAATGTTGTGATATTGAAAAAATACGGTGTCGGCTTGTTTATTTACAGTATGATTAGCACACTGTTTGAGGAATTTATACCGCTTGTGGGCACCTACGCATATGCAGGCTATGAATTTGTAAAAAAAGGCACAATGACCGTTTCCGGCTTCAGCGTTGTGCTGTCCTCGATAAATTCGGTGCGTGACGCAACAATGGCAATTACGGAATGCTTTGACGAAATGAACCAGATGGCACTGTATTTTCAGAATTTGAGGGACTTTTTCGATTATGAGCCTAAAATAGTTTCGGGAAAGCGTAGCATAGAAGCCTTTGAAAGCCTGGAATTTAAAAATGTTAGCTTCAAATATCCGAGTGCAGATAAATACTCGCTCAAAAACCTCAGCTTTAAAATAAGCAAGGGCGAAACCGTTGCCGTTGTAGGTGTTAACGGTGCAGGAAAATCAACTCTTGTAAAGCTGCTGTTAAGATTTTATGATGCGAGCGATGGAGAAATTCTGCTTAACGGAATAAACATTAAGGAATATGATATAAGCTCCCTGCGGGATATTTTTGCCACGGTATTTCAGGATTACAAAAACTTTGCCGTTTCTGTTTATGAAAATGTTATGTGCAGACCCTGCACCGACGAGGACAGAACAGAGGCGATTGAGGCATTAAAGCGCGGCGGAATTTGGGATAAAATAAAAAGCTTTAATAAGCAGGGGGATACCGTGCTTACGCGTGAATTTGACGACGACGGAGCAGGTCTGTCGGGAGGAGAAAATCAAAAGCTTTCGGCTTCACGACTGTTTGCAAGAAGCTTTGAAATTGCAATTCTTGACGAGCCAAGCTCGGCGCTTGACCCCATTGCAGAAAGCAGAATGTACGAAAATCTTGTGGAGGTAACAAAGGATAAAACGGTTATCTACATATCACACAGACTTTCAAGCGCTACTCTCTCGGACAAAATTTTTGTTTTGGATAAAGGCGAAATCATTGAATCGGGCACGCATACCGAGCTGATGCATAATAACGGCGAATATGCAAAAATGTTTGCCTTGCAGGCATCAAGCTATAATTCGGAGGAGGCAGGGCAGTATGAATAATGAAAAAATCAAAGCAAATCATTCTATGCCTTCAAATATGATGTTTTTTATTAAGCTTATGTTTAAGGCCTCTCCCTTGCTGGTTATAGGTGAGATGATTTGGGGAATACTTTTGAATTTGCCGAACAGGCTTATAAGCGTTTTGGGAGTAAAATACATAATTGATGTAATGCTTTCGGGAGAAAGACAGTACAGAATTTTCGTAGCCGTAGGCATAATTGCGGCAGTAATAATTATCAGCCGACTTTTGTGCTGGCTGTTTAGGGAATTTTTCTGGAATACGGAAAGGGAAAAATGCTACTACGCTTTAAACAAGGGGCTTTATGAAAAGGCAAAGGCGCTTGATTTGGAATCGTATGATAATCCTAATTTTTATAACGATTTCATATTAACCATCGAGTCTTCAAGCGACAATATTCAAAATCTGTTGGGACTTGTGCGAAATTATTTCGGCAATGTTGTGGCGCTGATTACCGTTTCGTCAATACTTTTAACCATTGACCCGTGGTGTCTGGTAATAATTTTAGCGGTTATTGCCGTCTTTATGCCTCTTTCAAAAAAGATAGGCAATTTGCAGATGCAAAGGCAGATTGAAAACACTAAATACCACCGCAGGTCAGACTATTTTCAGCGCATTTTCTATCTTCAGGATTATGCAAAGGAGGTAAGAATGAATAATATTCATCCTCTTTTGATAGACAGATATAAGGATGCGGCAGATGATGTTATTAAAAATCAGGACAAATACTGGACAAAAATTTCAAGGCTGTACTGCGTTCAGGAAATGGGCGTTCAGGTGTTTGGCTTTATGCTTGCCCTGCCGCTTTATCTCGGATATTTGGTTATGGTTAAAAAGACTATCGGCGCAGGCGATTTTGTGGCAACCTTTAACGGCGCATATTCTATTGCCATGAGCATTAATTTTTTAACCGTTTGGGCAATTGCGCGTTTTGAGGAGCGTGCAAAAATGATAGAAAAATACCGTGGATTTTTGGCTGCGGATTTCAAAATCGCCGACGGTGCAAAAGAAGCGCCGAAAACAGAGCCTAAGGAAATTAAGATTGAGAACCTGTCATTTACCTATCCGGGCAACAGCAAGCCAACCCTTAATAATATTAATTTAACGGTTAAGCCCTACGAAAAAATTGCCCTTGTTGGCTACAACGGAGCAGGCAAAACCACGCTGACAAACCTGCTTTTAAGGCTTTATGACGCAGGCGATGGCTCAATAAAGATAGACGGCGAGGACATAAGAGATGTTTCCGTAAGCAGTCACAGGGATAGGTTTGCGGCAGTATTTCAGGATTTTCAAACCTTTGCCTGTACGGTGGGTGAAAATGTTGCGCTCAGCGATGAGGTAGATAAGCACGGGGTAGAAACGGCATTGAAGCACAGCGGATTTACCAAAGAGCTAAAGCACGGCGTTGATACCGAGCTTTTAAGAGAATTTGACGACGAGGGCATTATGCTTTCGGGCGGAGAAAGCCAAAAGGTTGCCGTTGCAAGAGCGTTTTACAAGGATTGCCCGTATGTAATTCTTGACGAGCCCTCTGCCAATCTCGACCCTGTTGCAGAATATAATCTTAATCAGGCTATGCTTGAGGCGGCGCATAACAAGACGGTTATATTTATCTCCCACAGATTATCCACAACCGTAAACGCCGATAAGATTTATGTTATGGAAAACGGACAGATAATTGAAAGCGGTTCCCACAGCGAGCTTATGGAGAAAAACGGAACATACGCCTATATGTTCAATTTGCAGGCTGAAAAATACAAAAACGGAGTAATCGCCAAGGAAGCATAATTATTAATTTTATTGTATAAGGATATGGAAATACGGCTCCATATCCTTATTTTTATATACTAATTTAAAATTTTTATTGAATATTGGCAAAAATTGTGCAATAATAGTATAACTATTATTATGTGTTAAGGAGAATTACTGTGAATAATAAAGATTTGGCACAGTTGCTGTTTCCGAATATTGATAAAACACCGACAGATTACGAGGAGATGTATCCTGCAAGAAATCTCAAGGAGGGCGCAAGGGTAACAAGATTTGCACCGAGCCCTACGGGATTTTTGCATTTTGGAAATTTGTTTACCTGTATGGTATCTTATAACACCGCAAAGACGACCGACGGCGTTTTCTATGTAAGGGTTGAGGACACCGACCAAAAGAGAAAGGTTGAGGGCGCTATTGACGTTATGCTCAAGGGACTTTCCGTTTACGGAATCAATGCCGATGAGGGTGTTGTGGGCGAAAATGTCGAAAAGGGCGCTTACGGTCCGTATTACCAGAGTGCAAGAAAGGACATCTACCAAGCGTTTGCAAAAAGTCTTGTTGAACAGGATTTGGCATATCCCTGCTTTTGTTCTGCCGAGGAGCTTGACGAAATACGCAATGCACAGGAGAACGAAAGCATCAAAGGCTATTGGGGTAAATGGGCTAAATGCCGTGATTTGAGCTTTGAGCAAATCAAGGAAAACATAGACAAGGGTATGAGCTGGACGCTTCGCTTAAAGTCGCCCGGCGACACGGAGAAGAAATGCTTTTTTGACGATATGATAAAGGGCAAGATTGAAATGCCCGAGAATGTTCAGGATGTTGTTATTCTTAAATCCGACGGAATTCCTACCTATCACTTTGCGCATGCCGTTGACGACCACCTTATGAGAACAACACATGTTGTCAGAGGTGACGAATGGATTAGCTCAACGCCTATTCATCTTCAGTTATTTAGAGTGTTGGGCTTTAAACCGCCTAAATATGCGCATGTTGCCCCTATTATGAAGGAGGAAAACGGCGGTAAAAGGAAGCTGTCAAAGCGCAAGGACCCTGAGGCAGCGGTAACATATTATGCCGAGGAGGGCTATCCCCAGGAAAGCGTTAACGAATATATGATGACGCTTGCTAATTCAAACTTTGAGGATTGGCGAAGGATTAACAGGGACGCAGACATAAATGCCTTCCCGTTTAATTTGAAAAAGATGTCTGTATCGGGCGCTTTGTTTGACCTTGTTAAGCTGACAGATGTATCAAAAAATGTTATTTGCACAATGCCTGCGCAAAGGGTGTTTGACCTTTCATACGCTTGGGCAAAGGAATATAACGGTCAGTTAGCTGCTCTCTACGAGCAGGATAAGGCGCGTGCAACGGCTATTTTGAACATAGACAGAGAAAACAAGAAGCCGAGAAAGGATATTGCAAAGTGGAGCGATATCCCCGAATATATCAGCTATATGTACGACGAAACCTTTACCCCCTGCTATGAGCTTTGCGGAAATGCTACTCCGTCACTTGCAGTTAAGGTGCTTGAAAAATATATCAACACGGTAAACCTGTCCGATGATAAGGACACATGGTTCGGTCGTATAAAGGATATGTGCGAGAGCGTTGGCTGTACGCCTAATGTTAAGGAATATAAGGCTAATCCCGACGCATACGAGGGACATGTGGGCGATGTTTCAACAATTATAAGAGTTGCCCTGACAGGCAGAGTAAACACGCCCGATTTGTATTGCATTACGGCTCTGCTCGGTGAGGACACCGTAAAAAGCAGACTAAATGCCGCATTAAAGCGTTATAAGGAGGAGAAATAATGTCAACAGAAGAAATCAAGAACGAAGAAATTATTGCATCAAATTTCATTCACGACTTCATTGATGAGGATTTGGAAGAGGGAGTTTATTCCCGAGTTCAAACCCGTTTTCCTCCCGAGCCTAACGGCTATCTTCATATTGGTCACGCAAAGGCAATATGCATAAACTTCGGTGTAAAAAACAAGTACAACGGTGTTTGTAATCTCCGTTTGGACGACACTAACCCTACAAAAGAGGACACCGAATATGTAGAAGCAATCAAGGAGGACATCAAATGGCTCGGCTTTGATTGGGACAATGTCTATTACGCATCCGACTATTTCGATTTTCTTTACGAATGTGCAATTAAGCTTATCAAAAAGGGCAAGGCATTTGTTTGCGAGCTTTCGCCTGAGGAAATGAGAGAATACCGCGGAACGCTGACCGAGCCGGGAAAGAATTCGCCATACAGGGACAGACCTATTGAGGAAAACCTTGATTTATTTGAGCGAATGACAAAGGGCGAATTCCCCGAGGGGAAAATGGTGCTTCGTGCAAAGATAGATATGGCTTCGCCTAATCTTAATATGCGCGACCCCATTATTTACAGAATTATGTATGCACATCATCACAGAACGGGCGACAAGTGGTGCGTATATCCTATGTACGACTTTGCTCATCCGTTGTCGGATGCCTGTGAAAAGGTAACCCATTCGCTTTGCTCGCTTGAGTTTGAAAACCACAGACCCTTGTATGATTGGGTTTGCAACGAGTGTATAGACGGCGAAAAGCCAAGGCAAATCGAATTTGCAAGAATGAACTTAAACTACACGCTGACCTCAAAGAGAAAGTGCCTGAAGCTTGTTCAGGATAATATCGTGGACGGCTGGAACGATCCCCGTATGGCAACCATCAGCGGTATGAGAAGAAGGGGATATCCCGCAGAGGCAATCCGTGATTTCTGCGATAAAATCGGCGTATCAAAGGCATACAGCGTAATTGATTTTGCTCTTCTTGAAAGCTGTGTTCGTGACAGCCTTAACAGGAGCGCAAGGCGAGCTATGGCCGTAGTTGATCCTATCAAGCTCATTATCGACAACTATCCCGAGGATAAGGTTGAGGATTTGGAGGTTGAATACCACCCCGACCACGAGGAATACGGCACAAGAACTGTACCGTTCGGCAGAGAGCTTTGGATAGAGCGTGACGACTTTATGATAGAGCCTATCAAAAAGTATCGCAGACTTTTTGTGGGCAACGAGGTAAGACTTTATAAGGCATATTTTGTAACCTGCACAGGCTACGACCTTGACGAAAACGGAGAGGTTACTGCCGTTCACTGTACCTACGACCCCGAAACCTTCGGCGGTGACGCACCAGACGGAAGAAAGGTTAGGGGCACTATCCATTGGGTATATGCCAAGGATAATGTTGAGGCAGAGGTAAGACTGTATGACCGTTTGTTCAATGTTGAAAATCCGAGCGACGAGGAGGGCGTAAGCTCCTTTGAGGACAACCTTAATCCCGATTCGCTTGTTGTTAAAAAGGCATATGTTGAAAGGGCTTTGGCAGATACGAAGCCGGGCGACAAATATCAGTTTATGCGCATAGGATATTTCTGCACGGATACCGACAGCACAGGGGACAAGCCCGTATTTAACAGAACCGTTCAGTTGAGAGACAGCTTTAACAAAAAGAAGTAAAGAAGGCATTATTGTGGCAAAACAGGAAAGAAAAGATATAAGGAATATTGCAATCATTGCCCATGTTGACCACGGCAAGACCACCCTGGTTGATGAAATGCTGCATCAAAGCGGCATCTTTCGTGACAACGAGGTTGTTCAGGAAAGAGTTATGGACTCTAACGATTTGGAAAAGGAAAGAGGAATTACAATTCTTTCCAAAAACACATCAATACATTATAAGGACACTAAAATCAATATAGTTGATACCCCCGGCCACGCCGATTTTGGCGGAGAGGTTGAGCGCATACTTACTATGGTTGACGGCGTTCTGCTGCTTGTTGACGCCTTTGAGGGCTGTATGCCGCAGACCCGATTTGTTTTGAAAAAGGCCTTAGGGCTTCACAAAACTCCTCTTGTTGTTGTAAATAAGGTGGATAGGGACGGTGCAAGACCCGAGGAGGTTATCGACGAGGTGCTTGATTTGTTTATCGAGCTTGGCGCAGACGACGACCAGATTGATTTTCCTGTTGTTTATGCGTCTGCAAGAAATGGCTATTCAAGCCTTGACCCAAATGTGCGTGAGGGCGATATGCGCCCGTTGCTTGACGCTATTTTGGAGCATATTCCGTCACCTCAGGGTGATATTGACGGACCTGCGCAAATTCTGTTTTCATCGCTCGAATATGACGATTATGTGGGCAGAATAGGCGTCGGCAGAGTTGAGAGAGGAAAAATTAAGGTTAACACACCTTATGTTTTATGCCGTCAGGACGGAGTCCAAAGCAATGTAAAATTTTCACAGATTTATCAGTTTGAAGGCTTAAAGAGAGTTGCCTGCGACAGCGCAGAATTCGGCGATTTGGTTTGCGTTGCAGGTGTGGCAGACCTTAATATTGGCGAAACAGCCTGCGACCCCGAGCATATCGAGCCACTGCCGTTTATCAAAATAGACGAGCCTACAATCAGTATGAATTTTATTGTAAACGACTCTCCGTTTGCAGGCAGGGAGGGCAAGTATGTCACATCGAGAAATCTGCGTGACAGGCTCTTCAAGGAGGTTGAAACCAACGTTTCCATGCGTGTTGAGGAAACCGATTCTATGGATACCTTTAAGGTGTCGGGCAGAGGCGAGCTTCACCTCTCCATACTTATCGAAACAATGCGCAGAGAAAATTACGAATTTCAGGTATCGCGTCCGCAGGTTATTCTAAAGAAGGACGCAAGCGGCAAAACCCTCGAGCCTATCGAAATGGCTATTATCGAGGTGCCCGAGGAGTATGTGGGCGCTGTTATGACAAAACTTTGCTCACGCAAGGGCGAAATGGTTAATATGGACACTCGCCCTACGGGTATGACACATATGGAAATCAAAATTCCGTCAAGAGGACTTATCGGATACAGAAGCGAATTCCTTACCGATACAAACGGCAACGGAATTATGAACCAGCTTTTTGTAGGCTATGAGGAATGGAAGGGCGATATCGAAACAAGAAGCAGAGGCTCCATTGTTGTTCACGAAACAGGCACAACTACGGGATACGGCTTATGGAACACTCAGGACAGAGGCAAGCTGTTTATCGGCCCCGGTGTTGAGGTTTACGAGGGTATGATAGTCGGCGAATGTGCAAAGGACGAGGATATCGTTTGCAATGTTTGCAAGAAAAAACACGTCACAAATACCCGTGCAAGCGGCTCGGATGAGGCGCTGAAGCTTGTTCCGCCCACAACTCTTTCGCTTGAGCAGAGTATGGAATTTCTTGCCGACGACGAGCTTTTGGAGGTTACACCAAAATCCATACGCCTGCGCAAAACAATTCTTAATAAGGAATTAAGACTAAAGGCAGAAAGCAGAAAAAAGTAACATAAACATAGCATAAAAGGCCTTGCAGAAAATTCTGCAAGGCCTTTAACGAAATATTTATTATTTTAGAATCAAATGTTGACAAACAAAAATGTTAAGTATATAATAGAAATACAAAGGAGCTACCGATAGACGGTTTGCCCTACGGATAGTTAGAAACAACCACCCAAAGTGCAGAATGGGTGGTTGTTTCTTTTACTTTTTGTGATTGTAAATTGTCACAAAAAGAGAAATAAGAGAAATAAGTAAACTAACGAATAAAAACAATTCTGTTACTGTCAAATACATCTTATCGCCCTCCTTGTATAATACTAAGAGGGCAGAAACGAAAGCCCTCTCGAAAGGGCAAACCACCTACCGTTTTAGATAACTCCTCGGAGCCGAAGCTCAAAAATATTATAACATACTGTTTTATAATGTCAATATTAGTGATTTTTTGTGTTTACCTGATTTTTTGATTAAGCATATTTTTTATATGTGTCGCATTTGTCATAATTAGTGCCGTTATAATCGGTACAATAATTATCGTGCTTCGCTTCGCTTACACAGTTTTGGCACAGCTCACAATAATAATCTCCGCTTTTATATCTGTAATACGGACAGTCCATATTTTTCCCTCCTTTTTATGTAGTTTTGAAAATAACGAAATACATTTTTATTTTGATATATCATAATAAATAATTATAAATACATAGTATTTACAAACAGTTTTTATGAATTATTTTACAAGCAATTTATATGCTAACTAACATATATTTATTTTAGCCATGTAAATCTGACCAAAGAAAGCTTTGAAGTTTTTTGCAATGATTACCATGCCTGCAATAATCACAATTTCCTACTTCCGAACCATCAATTCCGCAAATATAATATCCATTGCCCATAAAAATAGCACATGCTTTTAGTCCGCCACGAGCTTCAAATTCTAACTTGCCTTCTGAGTACAAAAAATCTTCATATCTAACAACATTAAGACCTTTTTGCTTGTATTTTTCTCTAATAGTTTTTTCTTGCTTCTTGCGACCAAATAAAATTGGTAAATTTTTAAATTCATTTTCACATTCCTTGCAGAGAGGATTATGATAATATTCATATGCCTCTTTTATACATTCTTTCATATAATCATCCTTTCAACATACATAAGTCAATTATTAATATACCATAGTATTTTTAATATGTCAATTATTTATTTACAATAGTATATAAATATTAGAGGATGTGTATGTATGCTCAATGAACAAATAAAAAAACTACGAATTGCAAAAGGCTTAAATCAGGTTCAAATGGCAAATCAGCTCGGAATAACAAAGCAATGCGTTTCAAACTGGGAAAATAATAATATTCAGCCATCTGTTGATATGCTGATTAAACTGACATCTTTTTTCAATGTTTCGTCTGATTATCTTTTGGGACTTGATAACAGAAAATATATTGAGGTTTCAGGACTGACAGACGAACAACTAACGCATATACAAAGTATTGTAAATGATTTGAAGCAATGTAATTCAAAATTGTGAATATTTGACAGATTATGGTATGTAGTGTTATCATAACCATATTAATGAAAGTGATAATTTGAATTTATGAAAGAAAAGGCAGGACTATATTTTCACATACCGTTTTGCAAAAGCAAATGCCCTTACTGCGATTTTTACAGCGTAAAATATGACGCAGGCTTGGGCGAAAAATATGTTGACGAATTAGAAACGCAGATTAAACAGTATCAAGGCTCCTTTGATACTGTTTATTTCGGTGGGGGAACTCCGAGCATATTAGAGCCTAAGCTTATAGGCAGGATATTATCCTGTGCAAGAGAGCAATTTGATATAGACAAAAATTCGGAAATAACAATAGAATGTAATCCGTCAAAGGATTTGGCAGAGGCTTTTAAAATTTATGCGCATTACGGCATAAACCGTATAAGCCTCGGTATGCAGAGTGCAGTTGACAGGGAAAGATTGGCTCTCGGCAGAAGTGCATCAAGGGTGCAGGTGGAAAAGGCAATAAATGACGCGCGAAATGCCGGCATACAAAATATCAGCCTTGATTTGATGCTCGGAACACCGAAGCAAACCCTTAACAGTCTTGACGAGAGCCTTGATTTTATTAAGGCAATGGGTGTAAGCCACATTTCTGCATATATGCTGAAGCTTGAGCCGGGCACAAGGTTTTACGAAATGGGGGACAGGCTTGCGCTCGCCGATGACGACGAGGTTGCCGAAATGTACCTTAAAACAGTTTATGCCCTCGAGGAAATGGGGATAAAGCAGTACGAAATCAGCAATTTTGCAAGGGAAGGCTTTGAAAGCAGGCATAATTTAAAGTATTGGAGGCTTGAGCAATATCTCGGTCTTGGCAAATCTGCCCACTCGTTTTGGCGCGGAAAACGGTTTTATTACGACAGGGAATGGAATAAAATTTCGGACGGCGAGGGCGGAAGCCGTGAGGAAAAAATTATGCTCGGTCTTCGCTTGTGCGAGGGCATAGACAGGGATTTAACGGATAAGGATTGCTCCCGTTTCATTGAAATGAAGCTTCTTGAGGAAAGGGACGGCAGGCTTTGCCTTACTCCAAACGGTATGCTTGTTTCAAACAGCATTATTAATGCTTTGCTATAACTTTGACAAAAACATATACAGGATATTTATGCCAAATTGATATAATCGTCACAAAAATAACAAGTATGCCTTTCGTTTTTGTGTAATGTGTAAAAATTGTATTTTTTTCTTGATTATTAGAATGAAAGAGTATAAAATAATAGTGCAAAAATAATAAAGCAATTTATTAAATTAATTTTCGGAGGTATTTTCCAATGGTAAAAGTTGCTATTAATGGTTTCGGCCGTATCGGTCGTCTTGCTTTCCGTCAGATGTTCGGCGCTGAAGGCTACGAAGTTGTTGCTATCAACGACCTTACAAGCCCAAAGATGCTTGCTCACCTTTTAAAGTATGACTCATCACAGGGTAAGTATGCTCTTGCTGATACAGTTTCAGCTACTGAGGATTCTATTATTGTTGACGGTAAGGAAATTAAGATTTACGCAAAGGCTGACGCATCAGAGCTTCCTTGGGGCGAGCTTGGTGTTGACGTTGTTCTTGAGTGCACAGGCTTCTACTGCTCAAAGGAGAAGGCTTCTGCTCACGTTAAGGCAGGCGCTCGCAAGGTTGTTATTTCCGCTCCTGCAGGCAACGACCTTCCAACAATCGTTTACAATGTAAACCACGACACACTTACAGCTGATGATACAGTAATTTCTGCTGCTTCCTGCACAACAAACTGCCTTGCTCCTATGGCTAAGGCTCTCAATGATTATGCAGAGATTCAGTCAGGTATTATGTGCACAATCCACGCTTACACAGGCGACCAAATGACTCTTGACGGTCCTCAGAGAAAGGGTGACCTTCGTCGTTCAAGAGCTGCTGCCGTAAACATCGTACCTAACTCAACAGGTGCGGCTAAGGCAATCGGTCTTGTAATTCCTGAGCTCAACGGCAAGCTTATCGGCTCTGCACAGAGAGTTCCTACTCCAACAGGCTCAACAACAATTCTTACTGCTGTTGTTAAGGGCGACAATGTTACAGTTGACGGCATCAACGCTGCTATGAAGGCTGCTGCAACCGAATCATTCGGCTACAACACAGACGAAATCGTTTCTTCGGATATCGTTGGTATGAGATACGGTTCATTGTTTGACGCAACTCAGACAATGGTTCTTCCAATCGGAGAGGGACTCTATGAGGTTCAGGTTGTTTCTTGGTATGACAATGAAAACAGCTACACATCACAGATGGTTAGAACAATCAAGTACTTCTCAGAGCTTGGCTAATTAGTATAACCAAAAAATCAAGGCTATGGAAACCAAATTCCATAGCCTTTTTGTTTAGTCGAGATATAAAACGATTTTGCCCTGCTTTATGGATTTTTTTATGTCGATTACTCGCTGATTTGACGAGCCCCTGAATTTGAGCGTTATGTTGTGTAGCTCCTCAACATAGGGACCGTCAACGAGAACATCAATAAGAGAAAGCATTTCGGGAGCAATTTCCGTTGCGGCTCTGCTTTTGGGCTCGGTTTTGCCGAGTATCTGCTCAATGGTGAAGCCTGTGTAGCACCAAACGTCTTTATTTGGAAATTTTTCACGGAACATAACCAAAAACGGAAGAAGCGCCTTTTGGTTTTCGGGCTCAAACGGCTCGCCTCCAAGCAGGGATAAGCCGTTTATCCAGTACGGCTCAACGCTGTCAAAAATTTTTTTCATCGTTTCCTCGGTGAAAAGCTCGCCGTAGCCGAAATCCCATGTAACCTCGTTAAAGCAGTTTTTGCAGTGATGGCGACATCCCGACACAAAGACGCTTGTTCTGACACCCTCACCGTTTGCAATATCGTTTGTTTTAATTTCAGAAATATTCATAGCTTATCTCCTTAATTTTCTAATATAATTATACCACATAAAAAAATAATTTAAAGAACAATATTTTATCTATACAAAAATCATAAAATGATTTATAATAGTATAAATTCCAACGAGGAGGAAAATTATGGGATTTATTGATGCAATAAAAAATGTGTTTAGCCATTATGCAGATTTTAATGGCAGAGCAAGGCGCTCGGAATATTGGTATTTCACGCTGTTTAACATTATCGTTTCATCTGCGTTAAGCGGAATAGGAAGATTCCTTGCTTATCTTTTGCCGTTAACAAGCGAATATCAGCAGGATATAATTGCAGAAAGCCTGTCTGTGATTTGGTCAATAGCAATTTTAATTCCAAGCATAGCGCTTGTTGTAAGAAGATTGCACGATATAGGTAAATCGGGTTGGAGCTATCTGGTTATACTTATTCCTATTGTTGGATTTTTTATTGTTTTGGTATGGGTTTGCACGGACAGCGATAGGGGAATGAACGAATACGGCGACAGCCCAAAATATCCGGCATATGTTGACCCTTACTCAAACCCGTATCAACCGCAGGATAATGCGTATAATCCGTATCAGCAGGGCAATTATTACAGCGCACAGCCACCACAGCAGAATTATTATAATCCGCAACAGCCTAATTACTACACGCCCGAACAGCAATATCAGCCACCTGTACAACAGCCGTATCAGCCACAGCATCAGAAGCCTGTTGCACCTGCCGAGCCGATTTCACCGATTAAAAACGACCGCGCAGATGACGAATATATGGCACCTTTGCAGGAAAGCGAAGATGAGTAAAAATTCAATTTTGAATTTAATCAATAATAACACAAACCCACTTGAGGATTACTCAAGTGGGGATTTTTTATAGGTGGAGCACTCTGTCCTTGATTTCCTGTGTTCTGCCCTGATTCCAAAACTGTGTGCCGATATAGCCGCAGGTACGGCGGGCAACATTCATTTTGTCCTGGTCCTCATTGCCACAGCTTGGGCATCTCCAAATAAGCTTGCCGTGCTCGTTTTCCACGATTTTGATTTCTCCGTCGTAGCCACAGCATTGGCAATAGTCGCTCTTTGTATTAAGCTCTGCATACATAATATTGTCATATATGAAACGCATTACCTGAAGAACGGCAGGGATATTATCCTGCATATTAGGTACCTCTACATATGAGATAGCGCCGCCCGGTGAAAGAGCCTGGAATTCGCTCTCAAACTTAAGCTTTGTAAAGGCGTCAATTTCCTCAGATACATGAACATGATAGGAATTTGTGATGTAGTTCTTATCTGTTACGCCCTTGATTATGCCAAATCTCTTTTGCAGGCACTTAGCAAATTTATATGTTGTTGATTCAAGCGGTGTGCCGTAGATTGAGAAATCAATATTTGTTTCAGCCTTCCACTTTGCACAGGCATCGTTCATATAACGCATAACCTTTAGGGCAAATTCCTTGCCGCCGTTTTCGTCGGTGTGTGATTTGCCTGTCATATATTTTGTACATTCATACAAGCCTGCGTAGCCGAGAGAAATTGTTGAATAACCGTCGTAAAGAAGTCGGTCAATTGTTTCGCCCTTCTTAAGACGGGCAAGTGCGCCGTGCTGCCAAAGGATAGGAGCCGCGTCGCTCATAGTGCCCTTAAGTCTGTTGTGACGGCACAGAAGCGCTCTGTAACAAAGGTCAAGCCTTTCGTCAAATATTTTCCAGAACTTGTTTTCGTCGCCTCCGGAGGTGCAGGCAATATCAACCAAATTAAGTGTTACAACGCCTTGGTTAAATCTGCCGTAATACTTGTGCTGACCCTCAACATAGTTCTTAGCATTTGCAATATTGCCCACTCCTGCCTCTGTAAATCTGTCGGGAGTAAGGAAGGAACGGCAACCCATACAGGTGTAAACATCGCCCTTGAGCTCCATCATAACCTTTTCGGAAATGTAATCGGGCACCATTCTTTTTGCCGTGCATTTTGCGGCAAGCTCTGTAAGATAGAAATAAGGTGAGTCCTCCTCGATATTATCGCTTTCCAAAACATAGATAAGCTTGGGGAATGCAGGAGTAATCCAAACGCCGTTTTCGTTTTTAACACCCTTAATGCGCTGCTTGAGAGTTTCCTCGATGATAAGGGCAAGGTCCTTCTTCTCCTGCTCGTCTTTAGCCTCGTTAAGATACATAAATACGGTTACGAAGGGTGCCTGTCCGTTTGTTGTAAGCAGTGTAACAACCTGATATTGAATGGTTTGAACGCCTCTTGCAACCTCATCTCTCAAGCGCTTTTCGGTAATCTTTTCGATTTTTTCCTCAGTAAGCTTTCCGCCGAAGTCCTCCGCCTCTGCAATAACCTGCTTTCTGATTTTTTCACGGCTTGTCTGAACAAACGGTGCAAGATGGGAAAGAGAAATAGACTGACCGCCGTACTGGTTTGACGCAACCTGTGCGATAATCTGCGTTGCGATATTGCAGGCTGTTGAGAAGCTGTGAGGCTTTTCAATCATAGTGTCGGAAATAACCGTACCGTTTTGAAGCATATCCTCAAGGTTTACAAGGTCACAGTTGTGCATATGCTGTGCAAAATAGTCTGCGTCGTGGAAATGGATAAGACCGTTGTCGTGTGCCTCAACAATGTCCTCGGGCAAAAGAATTCTCTTTGTGATATCCTTTGAAACCTCGCCTGCCATATAGTCACGCTGTACGGAGTTTACGGTTGGATTTTTATTTGAATTTTCCTGCTTAACCTCTTCGTTATTACATTCGATAAGCGAGAGAATTTGGTTATCCGTTGTGTTTGCTTTACGGACGAGAGAACGGGTGTAACGATATCTAACATATCTTTTTGCCACCTCAAAGGCACCCTGTGCCATAATCTGGTCCTCTACGATATCCTGAATTTCCTCTACGGACAGAGCTCTGTTTGCCTTTTGAATTTTGAATTCAACATATTCTGCAATGTCGTTAATCTGTGACGGTGTAAGCTCATCCTTTTCGCTTGCCTGGTTAGCCTTTGAAACAGCGACTACGATTTTGTTTAAGTCGAAATCTGCTTCACTGCCGTTTCTCTTGATAATCTTCATGATTTTCCCCTTTTTATTCTGAAAATGTTACAAATTTTAATGACCTTTTTAATAATATCAAAACATTGTGGTGTTGTCAATAGAAAATATCAAAAAAAATACAAGATATAGTGGCTGATTTTGAAATTGTAACTTTTCTATACGAAATGTAGTACGGGCAAAAATCCACGAATGCCCTATTTTAGCCGTATTCGGCTATGTGCGCAGAATAAAATATTACAATTTGTAAACTTTTTGATATTCGGTGCCGTTTCATATTTTGAAGTGCATGTCAATATACGGTATAAATAAAACCCGACTTCAGAATGGTCTGAAATCGGGTTTGGTATTTATTTGTTATACAGCGTCGGCAGTATAGCTGTTAAAGGCTTCCTCGTTTATATTATGGAAGCCGGGATACAGCTCTAAGAGATAATCTCTTTGAGTGCTGTACTGTGCCTCGCGCCTAATCTTTGCAAAGTCCTTTGCATTGACATATCCGTCGCCTGTAACATCAAGCGCAACAATCGGAATAACGATTTCCTTATTGCCTGCGGCATATTCCGTTACCTTATCGCTTGCGAAGGTATTTCCTGCAACGCTTGCATAGTAGGTGAAGGCTTCTCCCTCAAGAATATCAAACTGAAGCTGACCGTTTTCGGTTGCATAGGCTTTGCCGTTGATATAGATATTTGCATTTACGGGGGTTGTGCCGACAGTTCTGTTCATATCCTCATAAGCAACTGTCTTAAAGGTGACAGTGTAGTTTTCGGGATTTGCCACACCGGAGATTTCAATTCCGTTGATGCCCGTGTTACCCTTTAGCAAGGTTTCAAGCTCATCGCCCTCAACACATTCACCGCCGTTGATGAATACCTTAATATACAGCTCCTCCTGATTATCGCAGGCCTCGGGAAGAGGCAGGTTATTATAGGTTTCGATAGGTTCAGGCGATGCATCATTGCTTATTGCTCTGACATTTGAGTTAGAAACATAGGTGTAGCTTACGCCGTCTGTCGAGTAGGCAATACCCCAGTCACGAGGTCCCTTATTTGAGGAAATCTGCTCTAAATTAATTGTGGTATTCGTATAACCCAGGGTGCTGGTCTTAATCAGCCAGTAGCCGTTTGCTTCAGGATTATCAAGAACCTTTGTAGAATAGAACATATTGTCGCTTGCCCACGATGCCTTAACGCCGTACTGGTTAGTATAGCTGAGCACGGTTTTGTCTATGCCGTTAGGACTCATTGAAAGCGTACCTGAGTTTGCGCCCGAGGTATTGCTTACGGATAATCCGTCCTCGCTGACATAATTTGCAAAGAGATTTAGGCTGTCGTTATAGTTGAACTTAACAACCGTTTCACCCTTGTAGTAGTATTTCTTTGTGTTAACGAGTGATTTATCGTCATCATCGCCTGCCCAAACGGATACGGTGTAAGGACCTGCTGTTTTTGCATTAAAGTTTGCGTAGGTTGAGATATTAATACCCGTTTCAGGATAAGTGCCCGACATTATAACATTTGATTTTGCGTCAAGCACGGCATATTGCATCGGCACATTGTCCGGTGAATAATACTTTATAAATCCGCTTCCGAAATAAGATGTTGTCTTATTTGTATAAGGCATCTTAAGGGTTGCATCGTCCGTACCGGAGATAACAATGTTATTAATATATAAATTACCTTTAGATTCATTATTGTGAAGCGCTTCGCCTGAGGCATTAAGGTTTTCGACAGTTGCAATACGGATGTAAAGCTTTGCTCTGTTTGCACATTCGCTCGGAAGCTCTGTTGTCATATACAGCTGCTCAAGCTGTGCATTCATAGCAAGAGCCGTGTTATCTGTTACATCTGTCCAGTCGTTGCCGTTAAGTGAATATTGAAGCTTAACGGATTTTGGACCTCTTGCCGTTGTGTATGCTTTAGCCGTGAAGCAGATATTGTTATAGCCTGCTGTGCTTGTTTCAAAATAGAAGCCCGAATTTGCACTCCATTTTGCACCGTCATCGGGAGATAGGTTAAACGCTCCGTTTGCTTCGTTCCACAAAGGAACATATTGTGAGCTGCCGTCTGCAACAGCGGTCATTTTTGAGCTTTCGCCGTAAATACCGCCTGTTGAGAATACGGCGCCGTTTGAAACATTTTGTGAGTAGGTGTCAAAAATGAATTCACCGATAGCGGTTCCTGCGTTTGTCACCTCAAATGTAACCTTTCCCGATTCAATCTGTTCAAATCTTGCCCAAGCGGTAATTGTTGCCTTTTCGCCCTTTGCCTGTAAGCTTGAGAACGGATTGAACGGTCCGTTGTATTGCTTTTCCTCTCCGCCGTTTACGGTGTAGAAGATATCTGCGCCACCGTTTGTATCCGTAATTACAACATTTTCGTTGTGGAAGATAGCGGTTAAATCACCGTTTTGTGCCGTTGTTGAAAATAAGGGATCGGTAAGCTCTGTTACAACATCGGTTGACGAGCCTTGGATGGTAATGTTATTTACGGCGGCGTCACCGCTGAGCTGGTTTACTATCGTGTTTACGCCGTTAATGGCGAGGTCCTCGTTAACCACCATACGAATATGGAGATTTTCAACATCGTTACATTCTGCAGGTAGTGATACCTCCTGAAATGCATCCTCAAGCGCCTTGTTTGTTGTGATGCTGTATGAGGTGTTGGGAACATCAACATAGTTGACGCCGTCCAAGGAATACTGCAAATTCCAATTTTTAGGAGCCTTATTTGTACCGCCGAGCTTTGCAGAGAATTTGATAGCCTCATAGCCTACGGTTGATACGGTTGTATCAAAGTAAGGATAGTAGCCCCATCCAAGCAGGTCGGTTTTAGAGGTTCCCATAATAGGCGCTCTGTCAACGCCGATAGAGGTTTTGGAATTTGTGTATAGGTCGGTCGAGCCGGACCATTTTATGTTTGCTACATCAGCCGCATCAACGCTGGCAACAAGTATTGCCGTATCTGCGTTTTCACCGGAGGTAGCATTATAGAAATATGTTGTGCCCGTTGTATCTCCGTTTACCAATGCGTCTGCGTTAGCCGTATAGTCGTAATCCCACGAAGCGATTGTTTTTGAAAAGCCTTCGGGACGAACACCGGACTGAATTTGACATTCGTTTGATGTAACGGCTGTGCTTGAGAAGTTGTGGCCGTCGCCCTTTACGGTTACTGTAATAACCGAGCCCTGCTTATCCTGCTCAATTGTGTAAGCAGACTCCGTAGCGCCGGAAATTTCAACTCCGTCGGCATACCACTGATATGTACAGTAATTTGTAAGAATATCGTCCGTGCCTGTGATAACCGTTGTTTTCAGCGTGTCATCGGCATAGGCAAGGGGATTTATCTTAACCTGTGAAATATTGCCCTGAACGATATTAAAGAATACTGTCTTTGTTCCCGTATAGTAGCCCATACCTGTAATTACTGCTTTTGCGACGCTTGACACCTGAATATTGTTTGAAAATTCAACAGTGTAATCTCTGCCCTCAGTAAGAGTAGCGCCGTTGTTTGTAATTGTGATATTAGGCTCAATAGCCGAGCCGGTGCATACCTGGTCGGGAATTTCGCTTATTGTTGCAGAGCTGATATCTGCCTGCGGAATTTGATTGTTAATCCATTGATTACGGGCTGTCAGCCAATTATTAATTCCGCTTATAATGCCTGATGCGTCATAGGAGCTTGTACCCTTAATTCTGTATGCATCCATCAAGGCTGATTTTGCAACAGTGTTTACATAATAATCCGTGCTGTGAAGAATGCCCTTTGGGTCAACCTTGTTGCCGAGAAGTATTTGGGTAGCAGGCTCAATTATGCTGTACCAATAGCTTTCTGCCTGAGTCCAGAAATCAGAGCAGTTTGACGCAAGCGCGGCATAGAAGTTTAAAGGAGCCGCACTATCTGAGCTGTAAGTCATTGTTGAGTCGTTGGTACGCCAGCGATAAATTCTTGCAACCTTTGTGTACCAACCGTCCGAGGATGTATAGGACGCGCCCCAACGGGAAGCATTTTCGTTATAGCACAATGCGTTGTCCATATCCCATACGGGACCTGCATATACCTTTGTGTCAATAGCGTCGCTTTCCTTATAAAAATATGTTGATGATGTTGAGGAGTCCATATTCTTGAAATATTCCTGTGTCCAGTAATATCTTACAGCCGAATCGGCATCAAGAATGTCGCTCCATCTCTTTCCCTGATACTGAGAAGCAGGAGCAGGGTTTGTGCAGGATCTTGTTATTTGTGATTTTATAATGCTTGCACTGTTGCAGGTTGTTGTACTTTCCTTGCTTGGAACAGTACCACCGTTATAAACGGCAGAGCCCATAGCGTAAAGCAAATCGTAGCTGTAATTCACCATATTCTTTGATGCATAATCACAGCTTTTGAGTACCCAGCCCTGACGGTTATATGCGCAGAAGCCTGCGTTTTCGTCCATCCATCGTTGTGAGATTTCAAGCTCATACAAAAGACCGCCTGTATAATCCGATGGCTCGGTTAAGCTGTCGCTGTAATTCCTGTTGCCGACAGTACAGCCAAAGGCGTCTGTTAAGCCTATTGTTGTTGTGCCGGAGCTGGTAACGGATTTTACCGAGGTGCCCGTGAGGTCGGCAGGAACGATTGCTCCTGTTGTGGCATCGGTTGTTCCGTTTGCTATTTCAAGATTTTCGTATGCGTCGGAAACATTAATTCTGTTAGATTTGATTTCAACCTTTTCCGAAAGAGAATATGAGCCGTAATACTGCTGATTTACATAAAGGTCAACAGGCTTACAGGTTGGCTGATATTTTACGCCGACATATTTTGAAAAATCGTATGTGAGCTGATTTTTAATTAATGTTGCGTCACCGGCATTTGCAAGCAATACCCATTTCTTTGCCTTTGGCATACCGAGAAGCGAGGTGGAAACAGCAAGATTAACATTATATGGATTTTTAACATTGGATTTATCCCATGTACCGTTTCCGCGACCGCTCATTTTTGCCATTATGCCGTCATATTGAATAGTGCCGTCCGGGTTTACTACCATAATTGTACCGGTTGTGCTTGTTGTGTGATCATCAACATTCAGCGAAGAAATTGAACCGCTTTCGGTATCAATATAAACCGTGCCGACATCACCTGATTTTAAAACCGTAACATTATAGCTTGTTGTGGAGCCGGAGGTGCTTGTAAGGGCAAAGGTATGGCTTTTTGCCACTCCGCCCTCGTTTGCATCGGCTAATGCACCTGTCGGCTGTCCGTTTGGAATTTCCGTGCCGTCGATTTTAAGCGAGGAATATGCTTCGGAATACCAAATTTTCAGGCTGTTGCAATCGGTGCTTGACGGTAGAAACAGATAATAGCCCGAGTCGCTCGTTGTTGTTTTGAAAACACCTACTGCGCCTACCATAGTGGTTTTTGTTCCTGCATTAAACTGAGTTATATCTGCCGAAGTCAGTGTGTTCTCGGGGTCTGCCCATACGGGAATGTAAGAGCTTTCCGCGCTTGCAGGGGTGCTGACAGCAGATGCCGTTATAGGTACGGCAACTATTGAGGTAATGCCTAATACCATAGCAAGCAGAAACGATGTTACCTTAATCTTAAAGCTTCTTTTTTTCATAATTAACTCCTTATACGGTTATCAAAATGCATATAACTTTATAAAATTACCGAACCTAATTTATCGCTCCAATTAACATCCTTTGATGTACCGTTAGATTTTGAAACCGTATCTACATCTGCCGGTGTGCATATAAAGGATTTCGCACCCGATGCAGATTTTACACTGCCAACCGTAAAGGTTGTGCCCTCTTTGTCTGTGGCTGTTGCGTAAATGGTTTTTTGGCTGACTGTTCTCGGCTTAGTGTTAAAATAGCTGCTCGCTTTAATTGTTCCGCCGCTGATTTCAAAAATGCCCTTCGGATTTCCTTTTTCAATCTTTCTGACCTTTAAGCCGTATTTTGCGGGCGTTAAAGCAACTATGTCGAGCTTGCCGCCCTGAATGGTTATTTCTTCGTCTGCGTCAATACCGTCGGCAGAATCTGTTTGCGTAATTGACTTTATTGATATGGCTGATGTTTTTTCTATTCCGTCATTGTCAACGCCGTCAAAAACAAATCTGTTGCAGTGAATACCGTCGCCCTTTGATTCAATATTAATCGTGGCGCCGGAATTAACCGTTACCTTCTTGTCGCAGGAGATACCCTGCTTTGCACGGCTGGTTATATTAAGAGTGGCGTTTTTAATGCTCATTGTTTCCGTTGAGCATATACCGCTAAGGTTATCGCCGCCGTCAATTTCCGCACTTCCGTGTCCCTTAATTGCTAATTTGCATTCGCTGTAAATTGCTCCGTTTTTACCGCTGCCCTTTGCCTTTATCGAGTTGCTTCCGGTAAATGAAAGCTCAACATTGGGAGCAGAGCTTACAGCGCTTGAACCCGAATTGCCGAGGTCGCCGCTTCCCGAGCCCTCGCTGTCGTTCTCCTTTTCTTCGGTGGAGTCGAGGTTTACAAACTTTAATGCCGTTTTTCTCATTGTGGAGATATCCACATTATTAAGCTTAACCTCAATATCGTCGCCGACAGATAAATCGAACTCAAGCTGGCCTAAAAAGCTGTCGGTTTCGGAGGTAACATAATATTTGCTGTACGGACCGGGACCGCTTATTTTAACCTCTGTGCCGCCCTCTGCCGCACTGCCCTCAACGGTTATGTTGTCGCCTGTGGAATCAACCTGTCCGTTTTTCTTCAAAACAATTGATATATAGTCAACCGCAGGCTCAGTCGTTGGCTCTTCATTTGGCTTTGTGGGTGTATCCTCTTTTTTTGAGGTTGTCGGCTCAGGCTTTTTATTTTCTTCTTTTTTTGTAGTGGTTTCCTTTTTCTTTTCTTCTTCCTTCGCCTTATCTGTTATATCCTTTATGTTCTCGCTCTTGGAGGTATCCTTTGCATCGGTTTTGTTGCCCTTGCTGTCAACAACCTGTGCAGTTTTCTTTTCTGTATCCTCCTTAACGGTAACATTAATCGGCTTGCCCTTTGCGTCGCCGTTTATCTTGATAAACAGATTATTGTTTGTATCAAGCTTGGAGGTAACCTGGAAATATTCCTCGGTGTCCTTGTCCTTATCAATATCAACAGCGTCCTGCAGGGCAATTATAAATCCGTTTTTATCGGAAAATGCCTTCATAACGATATAATTATTTTTTTCGTCATATTTTATGACCATATTGCCTTCGCTGTCAGGCTCTAATGCAATAACATTTTTAAGATATTTCTTGGCTTGCTCGCTGTCTGTCCTGCCGTCCTTGGACTTTATGGCCTCTATGTATCCTGCAATAATTGTTTTGCCGTCAACATTATACACAGGCACAAGGGTAAGCACATTACCGTTTTTGTCGGTTATCTCAAAGGTGTTGGTTTCGTCCTTCTCAACAACCTCCTTTGTGCCGTCGTCCCTGTCCGTAACCTCGACAACCGTTGTGCTTGGCTTTTCAACCGTTTTTGTATCGGAACAGGCTGTCAACGCCGTACAGGTCAGCGTCATTGCAATTATCAGCGCCATTGCTCTTTTTTGTTTCAAATAATCACCCGCTTTAATTGATGCTTTAAATGATAATGATAAAAGATGAATTATTTTTATTGGAAATGGAAGTTCTTTACTGCGGTAGGCTCTGTTGAAAGAAGGATTTTCAGGTTTCCGTTAATTGCTCTGACATCGTCAAGCATTTCTCTTACCTGATTTTTATCCTTCATATCAATATCGAAGGTCAGCTCAAACAATGCGCCGAAATCCACCGATTTAACTCTTGAAAGCCTAAAATTAGTTGTGTACTTGTTAAGCACCTCATCAAATGCACCGACATAGTTTAGCGTTTCGGGCACAGTAATCTTTAAGGAATATGTTTCGCCCTTTTTGCCGGCATAGTTTGTAAAGTGAAGAATTATAATAACTGCAAGAATAACTAAGGTTGCAATACCTGCATACAGCCAATATCCCATACCGCAGGCAAGACCCATAACAACGCTCATAAATACAAAAGCGATATCCTTCGGGTCGCCGGGCGCCGAACGGAATCTTATAAGTGCAAATGCACCTGCAAGGCTGAAGGCACGGGCAACATTATTGCCTATCAGTAAAATAACCATTCCCACGATAGGCGAAAGAATAACGAGTGCAACACAGAATGCCTGGCTGTATCCCTCTTTTTTGTGTGTAAGCATATAAACAAGGCTGATAACAAATCCGATAATAATTGAAGGAATTAAAATCAGCAATATGCTTTTAACCGTTAGTGCTTCGGCTGCTGCGCCTGTGATGGCGTCTGTAATAATTTGATTGAAATCCATAGCTACTCTCCTTAAAAGTTAGTAAAATAATCAAAATCTACCTGATTACCGTCTTTATCAGTTAGATAATAATTCAGCTTTTTGTCCTTTGCGTCCTGCTTGTATTTAACGCCGTATTTTGAGAAGCCGTGACTGAACAATTCGTTTTCGCTCAAAAGCCTTGTCAGCCACAGTGGCATTGCGCCCAAAATTTTTATTTCCATAATATAGATGTCGTCGGGTAAAAGCAGTTCGTCCTCGTCGCTTTCACCGAAAACAAAGTTTGAACGCCTTGTATGTACATTTCTGTCAAAGGTCATTCTGAAATTTTTATCCTCCTTGCCGAACAGAGCAAGTCGGTCATACTGAACATAAAGCGCAGGGGCTACCTTGTTTCTTTTGAAATAGTAGGCAAGCTCCTTTGCAACCTGTGCAGAAAGGTAGTCCTTGGTTTTTGGAAGTATGCCCTCATTTACAAAAGGATCAATTTCTTTAATTTTGAGCTTAATTCTTCGTTTGTTTCCGACGCCCTCGCTTTTTTTCTTTATTTCCATAAAGATTTTATCCTCGGGGTCCTTTCTGTCGTAATACGAACGAAGCCTCATTTTTTCCTTATATGCCATACCTGCCGAGTTATCTCGTATGACATCGTGATTTACCGTATCGTAATATATGCTGTATATGCGATATTCGTTGCCGTTAAGACAAAACGGGTCGAGCTCCATATACTCTAAAAGCGTTGGCATAATGCTGTTTAGCTTTTCCTTTGATATGAGATATTTTTTCTCGTATCGTTTAAATGTTGCTATCGCCGTAAAATCACTTCCCTTCGATAGAAGACGAACTCCCTCTTATTTTAAATAATATAATATTTGCTAAAACAAAGTCAATAAAACTTTAAAATTTATTATACACTATCAAGGATTTGTAATTTTTTATTTTCTTGATTATTCCGCTCAAATGTTATAATATGAAAGCAGAACATATTGAAGGAAAAAGCTATGGCAAAAAACAAGTCTAAAAAAGGGAAAAACCATTCCTCAAAAAATTTGAAAATAAACACGAGGATTATACTTACAAACACAATAGCCGCCGTTCTTGTTTTGATTTTGGTGGCAATCATAAGTATGGCTGTAAGGGGTACTCTGCCTTCTGTTTTTAACATATCGCGTGTTGACACTAAAAGCTATTCTATGCTTAATCAGCTTCAATGGAGTCAGAGCGTAACCTCGCTTGCAGATGTGCTTTCCAAAAACGGCGAAGATGATTCGAGCCAAAAGGAATTTACGGCAATAACGGATAGTCTTGAGGGCATAGGCTCAATGATTTACATAATCAGTGAAGACGGGGTTTACTATTCGTCCGAAAATCCCGACAAAATTATCGAGCTTGCTAACTCCGTCACCTCGGTAAGCCTTGACAGAAATATGAATTATTTCGGCGAAAACGGCTTGGTTATAGTAAGTCATATTGCAGGCAACGATAAAAATTACACGGTTTTGATTGTAAATGATAATTACACAATGGAAAACTATAACGACAGAACGGTAAATCAGGATATCACATCTATTTTGTTTGGCAGAACGGGCTTGATAATAGGCTTGATGGTTTTGATTTTTGTTGTTGCAATATTTGTCATTTCGCTTATTTCCTCAAAAACCATCAGCAAGCCGATATCAAAGCTTGCAAAGGGCGCCGAGGAGCTTACAAAGGGCAATTTTGATTATGTTATTGATTATGACAGCACAAATGAAATAGGTCAAACCGTAAAATCGTTTAACTATATGGTAGAGCAGATGAAGCGCTCCATAGAGGAGAGGGACACCATAGAGCAGTCAAGAAAGGAAATGATTGCCGGAGTTGCCCACGATTTAAGAACTCCGCTTACCTCGGTTAAGGGATATGTTGAAGGACTTCGGGACGGCATTGCCTCTACGCCCGAAAAGCAGGAGAGATATCTTCAAACAATTTATTCCTCAACCTTGGATATGGAAAGACTGCTCGATGAGCTTTTAACTACATCAAGGCTTGAGCTCGGACAAATAGAGCTTGAGCGCGAAACCATAAACATAAATGATTTTATGCGCGACTGTGCAGAGGATTTATCGGTGCAGATGGAAAAGGCAGGCTTCGATTTTGTATATAACAATCCTTACTCGGAAGAAAAAATTATGGTATCGCTTGACACGGACCGTTTCGGCAGGGTAATATCTAATATAGTGTCAAACTCAATAAAGTATGCCGACAAAAGCCGAAAGGGCAGGGTTGAGCTGGAGCTGCAAAGCTATTCAAAATCGGTTATCATCAGCTTAACCGACAACGGCATAGGCGTAAGCGGAGAAAATCTGAGCAGAATATTTGAAACATTTTACCGTGCCGACCAGGCGAGAACAAGAGTCAGGGAGGGCTCGGGAATAGGGCTTTCCGTGTGTAAGCAAATCGTGGAGCTTCACGGCGGTCATATTTGGGCAACCAGCAAGCAGGGCGAGGGCTTAACCGTTTTAATATCACTTGAAAAGAATGTGGGAGATTAGTGTGAAAAATCACACTAAATCTGATTGTATCTCAGTTGCGGTACCCCAAATTCCAATAGGAATTTTGACCGCTGCCAGTTCTTTTTGCTTCCTTCATCTCGCACTGCGAGCGGTCGCAAACGAACCCCTCAAAATTTGCCTGTGGCATAATTTTGAGATGGCTAAATTCACATCGCGCCTTGTCCGGCTACAACAAGGTGTTAGATTTTTTGTAAACTATTTGTAGCCGGAAAGGCTATGTGAATTATTATGAATAAAACTATTTTAATTGTTGAGGACGATGACAATATTTTAGCGCTTGAGAAGGATTATCTTGAGGCAAACGGCTTTCTTGTTGACAGTGCAAAGAACGGAAATGACGGCTTGGCAAAGGCACTTTCAAATGAATATAGCTTAATTATTTTGGACATTATGCTTCCGGGAATTAACGGACTTGATATGTGCCTGAAAATAAGGGAAAAAAGCAATATCCCAATTATTTTTGTGAGCGCAAAGCGTGACGATTTTGATAAAATTAAAGGCTTGGGCTTCGGCGCAGACGACTATATTGTTAAGCCGTTCAGCCCGTCGGAGCTTGTTGCAAGGGTTATTGCGCATATCAGCCGTTATGAGCGACTGACAAGCCCGCAAAAGCAGGATGTGTCGGTTATAGAAATAGGCGGCTTGGTGATGGATAAAAACTCAAGACGCGTTAAGTTTAACGAGCAGGAAATAATGTTTACAAATAAGGAATTTGACCTGCTGTTCTGTCTTGCGGAAAATCCCGATTCGGTGTTCAGCAAGGAACAGCTTTTAAAGGATATTTGGCAGTACGATTCAATGGGAGATGCGTCAACCGTAACCGTGCATATAAACCGTGTTAGAGAAAAGCTCTTTTCCGTGGATAAAAATATGGAATACATTAATACCGTATGGGGAAAAGGATACAGATTTAATAAATAAGTTCACAAGTGTTAAGCCGTTACAAAAAATCAGTAACGGCTTTTATATTTAACTATTGCAAAAAATAAAAATCTTGACTTTTTCGAATTTTGAGTGATATAATACAGCCATCGTGTTGCGAAAGCGTAAGTCCGGATATCCGGGCCTACGCTTTTTTGTTTTACACAATGATATACGGCTTGATTAAAATAGGTTGTATTATGATTTAGGAGGTATTTATGAAAGAGAAAAAGGTTAAATTATGGACTAAGGATTTTGTGCTGATTATAATTATTAATTTTTTGGTTTTTCTAAATCATCTTATGATTTTAGCAACATTTCCGTTTTTTGTTTCGGCGCTTGGGTATAGCGAAAGCGTTGCGGGAGCCTGTGTTGTATGCTTTACACTGTTGTCGGTGGTTAGCCGTCCGTTTGTGGGTTGGTTGCTTGATAACGGAAAACGAAGGGCAATATTGCTTATCGGTATTGCAGGTATGCTTTTGATGCCTGTCGGCTATCTTTTTTCATATTACGTTGTGTCTTCGATAGCGCTTGCCATAGTATTTCGTATGGGGCACGGATTGGCACTTGCGTTTTCAAACACTTCAACTGCGACAATAGCAACTGATGTTTTGCCAAAGCAGAGATTTGCAGAGGGTATGGGTATGTTCGGTATGGCAACCGCCCTTGCAACCGCTGTTGCGCCTGCCTTCGGTGAAGCATTGATGAAAAAGGGCTTTAATGTTCTATTTTTGTTTGCTGCGGCAATAATGCTTATAGCACTGCTAATGTGCTTCAGCTTGAAAGCACCCAAGCCGGATATATGCGCAAAAGCTTTTAAGCCGACGGATTTATTAGACAGAAACGCACTGCCTGCGTCGGCAACGGCGTTGATATTTTTATTGACCTACGGAACGCTTGAAAACTATATTTTAAAATATGCGTCATCTGCAAGTCAAATAACCGTAAACGGCGGAATATATTTTACACTTATGGCAGTCGTTTTGTTTTTAACCCGAATAACAATAGGCAAGGCTTCGGATAAAAAAGGAGAGGCAATATTCGTTTACACCTGTAATATAGCTATGCTTGTTGCATTACTTCTGCTTTCAATTATCCCCAATAATATTACATTCATAATATCGGCATTATTGTCGGGATATGCCTTCGGCGGAATTGAGCCTGCATTACAGGCAATGGCTGTTTCCATAGCCTTGCCCGAAAAAAGAGGCTCTGCAAATTCAACATTCTTATGTGCATATGATATAGGCATAGGCCTTGGCGGAGGAATTGCAGGCGTTTTAATTGACTCCATAGGCTACAACAGAATGTTCGGTATTGTTGCGACAGCAAATATTCTGTCAATTATCGTATATATCTGCATAGGCAAAAATCATCCGTCATCGATAACATACAGAATTAAAAATGAGGCATCACAGTAGCATTATGTCGTTAATGGACATAATGTCCGTTATTTATAGTTCATTCAAAAAAACTTTTGCAAATATTTATGATTTGGAAAATATCCTTTAAAAATATGAATAAAATGGCAGCAGCAAAGGATGGCAATAGCAAGGGCCATATCCTATAATCCTCGTATTATACTTGACGATGAGCCCACGGGTAATCTTGACTTCGAAACACAAAATGAAATAATGGATATCTTTAAATCGCTTGCGTATGATGAGGGAAAATGCATAATAATTGTAACTCATTCTGCAGAGGTTGCAAAAGCCGCAGATGTAGTTATACCATTAACAAAAAAAGGAAAGCAGATTGGCATAAGCCAATCTGCTTTTTTAGCGCATTTCAAGAGGTGCAGATTCCGTATGCTCCTCGTCAATATAGATATGCGGCTGCCATTTTGAAGCCAGCCAATACGGGTTGTGCTTATTGTTTTTGTCATACCAGATTTGAGGGTAGTGGATGTTTTCGTTTGCCGTGGTTTCGGTTATCGGCGTAACCTTATCAACCTCTGTGCAGATAATGACAAACCTAAAGCTTTCCATAAAATCACTGTCAACGGAAAGCGTGAGATAGCTTCCGAAATAGGACATATTATATCCTGTTTTAAACAGCGAACGCGTTGCGATTTTGTCCTTGAAATTATCGAAATCGTTTTCCACTAAATCACCGTACAGATTGTATGGAAAAAGAAAGTCGTTGTCGTCCTCGGCATTTGTCGTAACATAATATGAAGCAAAAACCTGATAGGTTTTGGTATCGCCGTAGATGTTTTTATACTCGATTTTTTGGCTTGATTTTTCATAGCTGTCAGCCGTTGAATAAACACCTTCAAGGTCGGCAAGGCTTTTGTTTAAGGCGATAGCGCGAAATTGCTGCTTGCTGTTAAAATCCGTGCCTATCTCAAGATATCCGTAATTGGAGGAATAGCTTTCACAAACATATATCTCCTTGTCTAAATCGGGAATAATAAGCTTTCCCGTGATATCCTGATTTTGACCGTAGGCATCGCAAAATTCCTCGCTGATGCCCTTTGGATATTTTATGCCGTATTGCTTTTCATATGGGCGCAAATATCCTATTTGCGCATAAACAATTCCCTGATTTATAAGGATAGAAGCAACTATCGTAACAACTAAAATTGCCGCAATTTTAAGGTTAAAGCCATAGCCGGTTTTTTCCTTTTTTGTTTTTTCGGGCTTTGGTTTTTTATCTTTTTTCGGCTTTTCCGGTTTATCCTTTTTAGGCTTTGGCGTTTTTTCTTTTTTTGCCTTTACCGGCTTTTCTCGTTTTGGCTTTTTTATTGCTTCGCGCTTCGGCTCCGTAGCTTCGGTTCTGTGCTCTGCCCTTTTTATAGGGGAAGGCTCGGGAGGTGCAAGCGGCATATCCTCAATAGTGAAGCTGTCCCTTTGCTCCTTATGCTTTTTTATTGATTCGAGTATTTCGTCAAGCTCGTTATCGTTGTTCATTACTTAATCACTGTCTTTCTTACATTATTAACGGCTCTTTCTATAAGAGCCTCGCTGTCAAGCTCCTGCTCCGCTTTCTCAATTTCGTCTGTATGCGGACGGGTTTTCGGGTGCTTTGGAGTAAACACGGTACAGCAGTCCTCATAAGGCTGAATTGATGTTTCAAAGGTGTCGATTTTCCTTGAAATTTTTATAATTTCCTCCTTATCCATACCGATGCACGGACGGAAAACAGGAATAGTTGTAACAGCGTCGGTACAACCCAATGCGTAAATTGTTTGGCTTGCAACCTGACCTACGCTTTCGCCTGTAATCAGTGCGGAGCAGTTTTGCCTTTTTGCCAAAATTTCGGCTATTCTCATCATATATCTTCTCATAATCAGGGTAAAATATTCCTCGGGACATTTATCCCTGATTTGCTCCTGAAGCTCGGTAAAGGGCACAACATAGGTTGTGATAGGTCCGCTGTATGCGGCAACCCTGTGAAGCAGATCCATAACCTTTTGCTCGGCAAGCTCGGTTGTATAGGGAGGGGAGGCAAAATGAACGGAAATAAGCTCAATGCCCCTCTTTGCCATCATATATGCGGCAACGGGAGAATCTATGCCGCCGCTAATCAAAACTGCGGCACGACCGCTTGTGCTGACGGGCATACCGCCCGCACCCTTGATGTTGTTTCCGCGCACAAAGGCATAGGTGTCCCTAACCTCAACGGTTACGGTTACATCGGGGTTATGCACATCAACCTTCAGATGATGAAATTTTGAAAGCAAAAAGCCGCCTAATTCCCTGCATATTTCAGGCGATTTTAAAGGAAACTTTTTGTCGGAGCGCTTTGCTTCAACCTTAAAGGTTCTTGCTTCCTCAAGCGCTTCGCTAAGATAATCTAAAGCAGTTGCTTTAATTGCATGGATATCCTTTTCGGTTACGGCTGCTCTCGATAATGCTGCAATGCCGAACACCTTTTTCAGCGCGTCAACTGCGTCGTCAAGGTCGGTATTCTCATCTAAAGGCTCTGCCATTATGGTTGATTGGCTCTTTGTGAATTTGAATTCGCCTATTTCCCTGAGCGCCTTTTTCATATTTTTAATAAGCACATCCTCAAAGGTGTTTCGGTTTAAGCCCTTGAGAACAAGCTCGCCGTTTTTTATCAGTATGATTTCTCTCATTTGAATACTCCGTTACAGTGGATATTTTTCTACGGTATCCTTTACGGCATACACCAAAGCGTCTATGTCTTCCTTCGTAGTGTATGCGCAAAGGCTTACTCTTATTGATTTGTCAATGATTTTGTCATTGAGCCTCATAGCAGTTAAAACGTGACTCTTTTTGCCCTTTGCGCAGGCGGAGCCGTTGCTTACATAAACCTCGTATTGACTTGACAGATGCTGAACAACGGTCTGGCTTGTCATAAAGGTTGGAACATAAATATTTAAAATATAGTCGCTTGAGCTGTCGCTGTTGTTGATTTTCACACCGTCAATAGCCAAAAGCTGTTCTCTTGCGTATGCGTTTAGCTCCTTAATTTTCAGAGCCTGCTCCTTTAGATTGGGAAAAAGCTCAACTGCCCTTCCAAAGCCGGCAATAAGCGGGGAGGCTTCGGTTCCGGGACGAAGCTTTTTCTCCTGTTCACCTCCGAAGGTCCTCGGTAAAATTCTTACACCCTTTTTAACATATAAAGCGCCGACGCCCTTTGGACCGTGCACCTTGTGGGCGGTGATTGTAACAAGGTCTGCTCCGAGCTTTGTCGGCTTTATTTCAAATTTTCCGAATGCCTGAACACAGTCTATATGGATAAGGGCAGGTGCATTTGCACGCTTAACAGCCTTTTGTACAGCCTTAACAGGCATAATTGTGCCAACCTCGTTGTTAACATACATTATGCTTACCAAAACGGTATCACCGTTAACGGCATCAATAATCTGTTCCTCGCTTATATTACCGTTGCCGTCGGGCATTAGCCTGATAACCTCAAAGCCCTGCCTTTCAAGCTCGTCACAAGCCTGCATAACGCTTTCGTGCTCTATGGCTGTTGTTACAATTCGTTTTCCCTTGCGCCTGTTAGCCGTGGCTGCGCCTAAAACGGCAAGGTTGTTTGCTTCCGTTCCGCCCGAGGTGAAATATATCTCGTCGGCTTCGCAGGAAAGCGCCTTTGCAATTATTTCTCTTGCCCTGCGTACCTGTGCATTTGCGTCAAGCCCGATTTTATGAAAGCTTGATGCGTTTCCGAAGTTATCGCTGAGCATTTCGTAAACCTTGTCGGCAACCTCCTTTAAAGGCTTTGTGGTTGCACTGTTGTCTAAATATGCACTCATTATGCTTTGCTTCTCAATTCCTTTAGCTTTAGTGCGGCGACTACGGTTTTTGCATCTGTAATTTCGCCGTTCATAATTTTTAAAATAAGTGTATCAAATTTCATTTTGCACACCTGAAGAACCTCATCCTCGTCCAAATCCTGCTCGGTATAGGTGATGTTTTTTGCATAGTAGAGATGAATGATTTCATTTGTGTAGCCGGGTGAGGGGTAAATGTTGCCCAGTGAAATATATTCCTCTGCCTCGGCGCCGCATTCTTCCCTGAATTCTCGCTTTCCTGCTTCAAGCGGCTCCTCGCCCTTGTCGAGCTTTCCTGCAGGAATTTCGTAAATTGTCTGCTTGTACGGATATCTGAACTGACGCACAAGAAGCACCTCATCGTCGTCGTTTAAGGCAATAATTCCAACGCCGCCCGGGTGGTCAACACATTCTCTTTTTACGGGTGTGTTATCGCATAAAAGAGCGTCATCGTGATGAACCGTGATGATATTGCCGTTAAAAATGCCCTTGACATTTTCCGTTCTCTCGTACAGACCGAGCGCTATTGCTTCTATGTCCTCAACATTTTCAACGATATATTTTGCGCCGCTTTCTATCAATTCAAACTTGTTGCCAAAGCCCCAAAGCACGCCTATGCTGTCAACGCCCGTTTCTCTTGCACCGTCGATATCGTAAAATCTGTCACCGACCATCAGCGCATCCTCGGGCTCAATTTCGAGCATTGCAAGGCAACGGGAAATTATGCTTTGCTTTGATTCGCAGTCTGCATTAAAGCTGACTGCGGAAATATAGTCGAAATAATCCTTTAAATCAGCCTTTATAAGAAGCTCCTCAACATAGTTTATCGGCTTTGAGGACGCAATACCGAGCTTGAAGCCCTGCGATTTTAAGGACTGCAAAAGAGACGGTATTTCTTCATAAAATTCGCTCTCGTAAAGACCGATGTTTGTATATCGCTCACGATATTTCTTAACGAGCTTTTCAGCATCGGACGCAGATTGTCCAAACTGCTCCTGAAAGGTTACAAGCAACGGGGGACCTATAAAAAAGTCCAGCTCCTCCCAATCGGGCGCAGGTATGCCAAAGGTGTCTAAAGCGTATTTTGCGCTTTTTTTAACACCTATGCCGGTGTCACATAATGTTCCGTCAAAGTCGAAAATAACTGCCTTTGTCATTAGCTTTTCTCCGTTTTTTTCATAAATCTGTCGATATCAACAACAAATCGTTCAATGCTTCCTTTTCCGATAACCGTTCCGTCCTCCTCGTATGCCGTAACATCAAAGGTGAGCCTTCGTCCGTCAGCCTGCTTTAAAACAGCTTGGGCTCTGATTACGGCTCCGAGACCGCTTGCCTTATCGTGCGTAACGCAAATTTTTGTGCCGACGGAGGTTTCGTTTTCGTCGAGAAAATCTGCAATGGCGTTACAGGTTGCCTTTTCCATAAGTGAAACCATAAAAGGAGTTGCGAACACGGGAAGCGAGCCGCTTTCCGCCGTAACAGCCGTGTTTGTGTTGTTGACTATCGTAAGGGCTTCGCCCTTGGCGTTGTTAATAAATTCCTGCATTTTATTACCTCGCACAGAAGAACATACTTATTTAATTTAGTATTATAGCATATTATAATCAATAATACAAACAAAATATAAAGAACCCGGCACCGACCGGGCTCTTTTTTCATAGTATAAATTGTAAAACAACAGGCATAATTGTGTTTTATGTGGCATAGCACGGCGTTTTCTCTGTCTATGTCCTCAGGATAGCATATCGCGCAGCCTGATTATATAAGTCGGATGGGATATATTCCTGTCCGACTTGGATTGCTGCCTAAGAATTGCTCAATTTTTCATATTCGTCTATCGCCTTGGAAAGCGCAATATAGCAGTATTGCAGAGAGTGATTCATAATATCCTTTGCCGTGTTAATATGGCGTGATACGGTAGGCTGGGATATTTTCAGCAATTCTGCAATTTGAGCCTGTGTTTTATGATTTATGTATTTGTATTGGAGGCAGGCACTCTGCTTTGGCGTTAATTCGTTTTTCATAATAAGCGGAACGATTACGGAAAAAGCCTTTTGCTTTGCCTTTTCTCTGTCGTAGCCGTCCAATGCAGAATAATCCTTATAATAAAAGCTGTCAACAAAATCAATCATAGATAAAGTCCTCCGGATATTTTCCCTTGAGCATGGACGAAACTCTTTTACATTCGCATGCCATTTCGTAATAAATCTTGATTTTTCTTCTCAAAAGCCTTAAATCCTCGCCCCTGTAAATGCACAGCAGGGGAGTTAATGCGTCAAGCCTTGCAGAAAGAATTCTGTACTGAGCCTCGTATTCGCATGCTAATTCGTCTATTGTCATCCTTTGCCCTTCCTTCCTTTAAGTTGTTAAATCGGCTTGAGTGGGAGCCGATTTATCTATATGTTAATTGAACAAATGTTCAAAGTCAATGCAGGGCGGTTTTGAGTCCTAAAACCTGCACATTGTATATACGGATAAAAAAATTATGTGTTACCATTTTTTACATAATATTTTATAATTTTGTTAAATTTGCAGATAAAATAATGATTTTCCACTTGACATAATGTGCAACTTTTACTATAATGACAATACACCCACTTCGGAGCCGCAACCGAGGTGGGTAACCTGTCCTCCTATAGTTTGTTATAGACAGAGAGGGAAATGCTTGGGTGTTATGCCCAAGCATTTTTCTTTTGTATGATTTTGAAAAAGTTAAATTAATAGATTTCTACACACCGGCAGACTTCGAGAAATGGAACTGAATATCGTTTTCTTGCGAGTGGGAGCTGTTCGTCTAAACAAGCTACGGTTTGAATATATTTGCAAGCAAATATAAATAAATCCTACGCTTGTTTCTCCTCTTTCCAAAAAATCTTACGATTTTTTGGAAGCCTTCATAACCGCCCCCGAGCAAAAAACGATAAACGCAAAAATGGAATTGGAAAGTTTTACAAAAGAATGGTTTATTGGGCAGAATGATTGTAAAACCGAGTGATAGAAAAGTTTGTCATTTTCTATCAAAAGACAAAAAGAAAAAGCCGTTTACATAAGTGAGTAGCACAAACAAGCAGAGCCTTTCAACTCTGCCGGCATAGCGTTTTTACTCACTATGTAAACGACTTAATTTAAGTCTGTATGTTAATCTCAACTGCTTTAAAAAACAAGTTGACTATGTATCGGTACTGCTCATACCGAATAAAAAACATAAACACATATTTAATTTATATCCAAAATATTAGCAGATACTTTTACTTCTGTCAATGGAATTCAGAAAAATATATTTGATTTAACCTTGTATAAGTATGAATAAGTTTTAAGTATAAACTTTTAACTCTATTTATTGAGCTTTCTAATTGATGGTTGTTATTTCTAATGTTGTGGATTTTTAAATTTGCATACGGAAGTTATTATGACTTATGGAAAAATAACTTCCGTATGCAAATAATAATTAAATAAAGATAAAAATATTGAAATAGTGAAAGTAAACTATGTTAATAACTTACTATAAAAATTTTCTATTTATAACTATTACTTTTTTTGTTCTTCAGTTCAGTTAAACCGAAACCGATTCCTAAAAATAAAACAGGAAGAAGAATTGATAGAATAAAATTAAAAACGTTGTTTATTCTTTCAAAAAATGTTGAATAAAAAATATTTCCTGCTGAAACAAAGGTGTTTAATCCAGAGGATTCTGTATTTATTGAAAAAATAATCGCACATACTATTAATTGCAATTCAAATAGGATTATTCCAAAACGAATTTCTTTTATATTCGTAGAGCAACCAATGAGGATACTTGAAATTATATATACTATAAAAAAAGCAATAATTAAGTTCTTGGAACTAAAGACTTCAAGTAAACTAATCATTACATAAATTGCAAAAGAAATCCAATAAGCAATAAAGGGCTTTAAATTATTAAAAATTACACCCATAATGTTAACCCTCCCTTCAAAAGAAGAACCATCTTCCGTATTTTATGATTAGAATCTACATAACACATCAATAAACAACAGCGCAAGGAACATACTTATATTTATATAAGGTATGCTTATTTAAGTATTTTTGAGTATTGCGCAAGATACTGTTTTGTTACTGCAACAGCTGCATTATATCTTTTTTTACTTCCACTAACCGCTTTAAGTGCATTTCTATTACTATTTGTCCATTCCCAACCAGTTTTATCATCTGCGTGGGTAATATTATCACCTTTCGTATAAGATACTAAGTGTTGCGGTGTTGATTTTCCTCTGCCGATTTGTCCGTGAGCTTCTTTATCCTGTAACGGATGAAGTGCATAGCCTAGATACATATAAGCATTTTCTTTTTGCCCTTTTTTCCACGCTAACTCGCTTGCAACAAACCATGTAGCTGCAGCATAATCTCTGCTGTCATCACTTCCTGAAGCATATTCATTGAAATGAATATACTGATTGGCAGAACCGGTTATAGCACCCCAACCTGAACTATATTTTATATCAACTTCTCTGTTGTATTTTCCTATTTTTTCAGCAACCGCAGCACTGAAATAGGATTTAGCAAGAGATGTAGTATCGTCCCTATGAACTCCTGCACCCCATAAAGGCTGAACTCCACCATTTAATGTTAGTTCTTCAGAGAACAAACCACCTATATGATCAAACATATTAAAACCTTCTGTAGCATCAGCAATTTTTTCTTCTTCAACATATTCATTTATTTCAAAAATGTTTTTAAGAATACAAATTGTTTCTTGTGCATCTGTATTTAAGCCCAATTCCGAAATGATATTGTCAATATTCAATGTTTCAATTGATTGAAAATCATTTTTTATTGTAATATCATCATTAAAATATTCGGTTAGTTTTTCAATGTCATCATGATTATCAAAAAACAGTCTACTGAATAAAATGTGATTTTCTTCACTAACAGAGGAAACTGTTGCATCATCTGTATTAGCAACAGCAGATATAGGTATACCTAAACTGGTTATACATAGAATAAATGCTACCAGTGAGCAAAAAATCTTTTTAACTTTTTTCATAATTTTACCTCTCTTTTATTTT
>JBJEPH010000016.1:0-5114 GCA_051881135.1 Eubacterium sp. | reverse complement strand
TTCTCGTATTGATACATATTTTATCCTGTTTCAGATAAAAAGTCAAGCTCTGATGGGTAATAGAGGGAAGATAGCCATTAAATTTTACTTATAATTGTTGTTTTTGTTGTGCTTTTCGTATTCTCTACGTTCTTCTTCGATTTCTCGCTCTATCTGTTGTAGCCGTGGAATCCGCGTCGTTACGTCCGGCGTGAACATAGAAAGAACGGAGTCAAAGAAAGTGCCGATGGTTTTCGGCTTGCCTTGGCTTATGCGCTTGTATTCCGTAGGGTTCGTTCTTGCGAGCGTTTTTCCGACGCGGGCGTAATGCAAATCGCTGTCCTTTTCCTGTTGCAGAGTTTCCGCTTTTTTCGCGTATTCGAGCGTTTCGCCCATAGAGAGGTCAAGCCGTTTTGTCAGGTCTTTATTCTCTGCCGTTAAGGCAACGACCTGTTCTTGCAGCCGTCCGCGCTTACGGGAAATGTCTCCGCTTTTCGCCTCGGCAAGAGCGTCCGCATAGATCTGATTTTCTTGCCGTATCGCCTCGGCTTGTTCGATTATCTTTTTCGCCTTGAACTCTGCCGTGGACAGGTGCTTTGCCTGACTGCCTTCCTTGCCGCGTTGTAAGCCGTATTTTTTACCGACGGCGTTGTAAAAGTCAGTCTGCAATTGTCGTAGTTTAGATTTATCGAATAGGTCTTTACTGCAAAGTCTTCCGTCCGGCGTGATAGGGACAAGATTCAGGTGCATATGCGGCGTGGATTCGTCCATGTGGATTACCGCCGATATTACGTTTTCCGTTCCGTATCTTTCTTCAAAGAACTTGGTACAGTCCGAAAAGAAGGGGTATTGCGATAATTTCGATAGTCCGTCGAAGAACGCTTTATCTGCGCCCACAACGAAAGAGTTCATCACGACTGCGTCTTTGCGAGGAGAGAGATTCAACTCGGTTATTCTCTGATTGATGAACTTGGTGTACGTCCCGTCGGGGCTGTGCATATGATAATTGTACTTTGTCTTTGAACTGTCTATTTGCGGATTATCCGACTTGTAATGCTCGTCCCGTTCGTTCTCGCGTTCGATGGGAGCGACGTCTTGCTTATGGCATTTTTCCATGTGACATACTAAATAAGATATTGTGGTTTCCTCCTTTCATTTTGATTTAGTGGTGTTGGGCAAAGTGTGTAGTAACTCGTCTTCTGCTGTGATTTTTTAGTGGACATACAGCCTCGCAGAGCCCACTACTTCGGAATCGAAGTATAGTGGGCTACACTTTGCCCAAACTGTTCTCTTTTTGCTTCCCGTTTGCTTCCAAAGTTGCACCAGTCTATGGCGGACGATATTGCTCGTAGTTTTTCATATAACCTCCTGATTTTTGGCGTGAAAAAGGTCGCTGAATTTCTTCATCACCGACCTGAGAGTGCGTTGGCATAAGCCATAACGCGGTATTAAATTGTCTGTTTCTCTTACATAATTACGCCTCCTTGTTTTTGTCTAAGAATAAAAAAATCCGCACGAATGCCAATCAACCGTTAAACGGTAATCTTCTTCGTGCGGATTAGTTCCGCTTATTAAATTGTAGGTTGTACTTAAAAAATTGTACTACAATAAAACCCACACTCCAAACCGCATTTTTACGGTTGAAATGCCTGTCGCAGTAATTGCCTTTCTTGAAAGGCAACCCTATGGAAAGCGACAGTAATTCCTCGCTACAATTCTATGCCGTAGCGATATTCACTTCCACATCAAGGAAGGAATAATGGGTAAACTCTCTATAACTTATATATACCCACAATAGCAACAATTAAAACATATGTTCGTAATTGTATTCTTATTTTAGCATATCTTTTCCGACTTGTCAAGCCCCAAATGTCCACGTTTCTGGACATTTGAATAAATATTATATACTGCTAATGTGCGAGAGCGGAAATACTGCTGCTTTCTTTTACAAGCCTTACAGGAAATACTTCGTCATTCCATCCCGGTTATAGGTTGATTTCATTTGCTAGTCTTGTAAAAATGTTTTAATTGTAGAAGATGGTAAGGCAAATGAAACACCTTGTATAACTTCTCCATATTTATCTTTTAATCTAAAACTAATAATTCCAAGCAACTCTCCATTTTTATTAAAAACAGGACCACCGCTATTTCGGTAATGTCAAGAATTTTGTGTAAACGCCTTGCAAATTTTTTGGTGTTTTAGCTAAATAAATCAGTTAATTGAGCTTGGGCAAGAGAAAAACCTTTGTGAACTCGGTCTAATCCTTCTCGGTTGTATTCCAACACAAGTCCACAAATAAATCGCTCCAACGAAGCTTCGTTGGGAAATTGTACCTTTTTCTTGCATTGGCTCTTGATTTGCTTGTTGAAATTCTCAATTAGATTCGTAGTGTAAATGCTCGGACGAATACTTTCAGGGAAGTCATAAAAGCTAAAAAAGCTCGTTACGTCACTTAATCTTTCCACTAATTTGGGATAAAGCTTTCCGTACTTCTAGCAAAATTGTACCAAATTTGAAAAAATCTTGACATTTTGATTTTTATTTGATATAAATAATGTAATTAAAAATTACACTAGGAGATGTAAAATGAAGGTCATATCTTGTGGGTTTAGCATAGTGTTTATTTTAATTGCTATGCTTGGAGATATTGGTGTTTCAGATGTAAATTAATCAAACATTGAAGATTATATTGCATCCGATTGTGTCGCTGTTGCGGATTTCATCGAAGATAATTTCGAAAAATTTGTGTCCGAATATAATGAAGCTTCTGAAGATGAATGGCTCGCTTCAAGTATTGAGGATAAAAAGACTGTAACCGACATTGATACAGAAGAAGAGTACATATATTTAGATTTTGACAATGATAATGGTTACGCTTTAGTAGGAAACGAATATAATTTCTTGGATTTTTCTACTACTGGAGACTTGTTATATACTAAAACACCTGATAAACTGTATTGGAGTAGTTATGATGGTTTTGTTTATCAAGAGAATGATGAATACGTGCGATATGATACAGAGTATCTTACAGAAGAAGAGTTAAACGATTATTCGTTTAATTATTCAGGTAAAGCAAATTCAAAATATAGTAGTGGAAGCGATGTAATTAACGATATTCCTAGCTATTTAAATAGTAGATATGGCGGTAATTGGTATTGTGATAATAATGCAAGTAAGAGCCTGAGTGGTTATACTGATGTTTATCAAAACGACTACGCTATTTATGATGGGAGCGAGGGGAATTGTACGCTGTCAGCTTTCTATGGTATATTTCAATACTTGCGAGATAATAAAAACCTTAATAATTTGCCTACTGCAAATGTAACAGTAAATACAAGTGGTGATTCATTTAGCACTGGTCATACAGTAAGCCGTACTTCTGTACCAGAAATATATGCTAAAATTCGTGAGAATGCAATGAATTATGGTTATACTGTTGAATCAAGTGCATGGACATCAGTTACAATGGCTCGTTGGGGAAATGAAGCACTTGCAAGCTTGGGCTATAAATCCGATTGGTATAATTCTTATGTATATATGTATTTGACTTGGACATTTAATGGTCAAGTTGTAAAAAACATAGATGCAGGATATCCAGTTATGTGGAACCAAGCAAGAGGTAATTACAGTAACCATTCTATGGTTGTAAAAGGATACAAAACTTATAAAAAAGACCATAAAATTTGGTTTATAAAATGGAGTGAATCAAAACATTTTATGGAAATGAATGATAATTGGCGTAGTACAGGTGCAACAACTTATATTGATTTCGACGGTTATTCATTTGACTTAATCCATGAAGGTTTTGGTACGTTCGTAGTAGTAAAAGATTATAAATGGTAATAAATGACTTATTATGAAAATAAAGAAAACTGAAAATACAGAAAACGAGTAAACTACCTATGGCATTTTGGAAGAAATGTAAATTACCATTTAGCGAGATTTGTAGTATGAAAAAGAAATTATCTATATTTGTGTCTTTTTTGTTATTAATAATATTATCGTTGACATTGACGGCGTGCGGCTCTACCAAAGCAAAAATATATGGCATAGTTGCTTGTATAGGTTTGCCCGAAGATGATGACGCAGCATATGGTGTTTATAATTCGCCCTATGCCGATAAAACAACGCTTGTGGAAGACGATTATGTTTTAGAAGTCGGCAAAATATATCACATTTTGGTTGCCTATTCTGCCAGCGGCGGTAGTCAATACCCCGTAATTACTAATCCCGAAAGCGTCATTTTCAATTATGATACCGACGCTTTGGAAATTCAATCTGTAACGCCAAACGACGGAGAAATAAAGCATTATGCTTTGACTTGTAAACAAGCAATACGGTATTCGGCTATTTTAATAGAGCTTGATGAATATTCTTATACTATAATCGTAAGTACAAATCAGTAATATAAATTACTGATATCACGATAGAACGAGAAGTGCATATCTACTACAAGTTATAACCTTTAAAAACGGCATAAACTTTTTAGGGTGGAAATTTTTTGTCGCCGAAAACGGAAAAATAATTCAAAAATTAAGAAAATCGACTAAGCAAAGAATTATCTCTAAAATTATGCGCAAACGCTTTAATAAAGAAAAAATTAAACTATCCCTTATTAGTTATAAAGGTTTTTTACTCAAAGCAAACGCTTTCAATTTTTTATACCAGTGTTACAAAACCACCCAGCCTACATAAAATTAGCCCGATTTCTATGCAAGAAGTCGGGCTATATGTCTATTATTCGACTATTTTATTGTGTATCAATATAAATTTTATTATATTTAGGCTTCAATAGTAAGTGAACATGAGATTACAAATAATACTCTTAAATAAACCTCACCGATCATCTATGCTCGTGGATCACATTCTGATTTTCGTCAGGCAAACAAATTCGAACGCAAGAGATCACAGAGGCATCTGTTCTTTAATCATAAGAAAATAGTTAAAATTATATCGTAATGCTTATCGACAGATTATTAAAGACAACAGCCAAAAGGCTTCCTTTCATCATATTGACCGAAAGGAAGCCTTTTTCTATGAACTCGCTATTTGCATATATTGAATTTAATTCTTCTTCTAAATTCCCCACGAGTATTTAACTAAAGTGGGGGCTTTGTTTTGCACTAAAGTGCAA
>JBJEPH010000015.1:0-5472 GCA_051881135.1 Eubacterium sp. | reverse complement strand
TTGTTGAATACTGAAAGACTGCCTCTCTGCTGAACATTTCTTGTGGAAAGCGGAACCATAAGGTTATGGCTCATATTATAAATTGTGAAAGCAAAGGAATAGAAAAGGTTATATGAAATCATTACCCATATTACCTGAATATTCTGTGATGCCTCGGGAACGGTAAACAGAAGAATACCTGTTATCGGCAAAAGAACAGCCGCAAGCAAAAGATACGGTCTTGCCTTGCCCTGTGCGGTTTTTGTTCTGTCAATAATCTGACCCATAACAATATTTGTTATAGCGTCGACTATTTTTGATACTATCGGGAACACTGCAAGAAATGCACCGCCCCACACACTTGTAAGCTTCAAAACATCCGTGTAATAAACATTAAGAAAGCTTGCGAGAACTGCATTTAAAAGCAATGCACCGGCAGGACCTAAAAGGTATCCAAGCCACTTTTCGCTTTTTTGAACATCGTCGCTTTTTACTCTGCTTCGAAGAAGCGGAGAATTCAGTTTGTTTGTCATAACATTTACCTCTTCTCTTTTTTCTGCTTGACAAAAGGCAGAATTTATATTACACTTTCATTATAACAACGCGGTGTTGCATTAACAATCATCAGTTTGTGTAATGATTGATACAAAACCAACAAATGTAAGCAAAAGTGGTGGAATAATAAATGAATACTAAAAATAACCAGCGAACAAGGCTTTCAAAAATGCTGCTTAAAAATGCTTTGATGGACGCATTAAAGGAAAAGGGTTCGGTAAATAAGGTTTCAGTCCGTGAGCTTTGTGAAAGGGCAGACCTTAACCGCTCAACCTTTTATGCCCATTACAGTGAGCCAAAGGATTTACTAATTGAGCTTGAAGACGAGATTTTACAATCAACAAAGGAGCATTTGGAAAAAATCGGTGCAGAAAACGACTTGGGTGCACATAAATATATCGCTTCATTTTTAAAATATATTAAAGATAACGACAAGCAGTTTAGAACTTTGCTGATTGATTCTGCCGACCCTGATTTCAGATCACGATTTATGCAGCAGACGATAGCACAGTTTATTGAAAATCTTGATATATCATTTTCGCCTGAAATTGAGCAATATATATATTCATACATATTAAACGGTAGCACGGGTATTCTTATTCAATGGATTCGTTCGGATTATGAGTGTGATGAAAACTCAATTTGCAATTTGCTGTTTTCAATAAATAACAGTGCGTTGATAAATTTAAATCTTAACTAAATGGTATTACAAAGCCTGACGGAGCATTTTTTTGTTTCGTCAGACTTTTTTATTTTTCAATATATCGTCATTTTTGAGAAAATATGTAGTTTTTGTAGCAGTTATTAACAAAACTGATGATTGTTAATACGACAACCTGTTGCTATAATAAAATTGAAAATAGCCCGTTTCAACGGAAATTCAATTTTCGCACAAACAAAAGAGAGGAGTAAAAATTTATGACTAAAACCAAAAAGGGCATAATTATAGCCTTTGTTGCTGTAATTGTTGCCGCCGCAGTTGGATGCGGACTTTATTTTGGATTGGGCTTGGGCAAAGCCGAACCGGCTGACGTTCAAGTCCAAGACGGCGAAATCTATCGCACAAAGACAGAATCATTTTGGGCAGGAGTGGGAAAAGCATACATCTCATTTCAGCACAAAGAGGAGCCGGAGAACAAGGTGGCAGACGATACCGAATTATACGGTGATGTATTCTATATAATGGTATCAAGCGGCGAAGGCTTTGACCCGTGGCTCAGCGGTAATTATAATCTTGACGAAGCAAACGGAAAGCTTATGATGACAGCAAGCTGGGATGTAACTGCTGAAAATCAGACAAAGCTTGCAGATGCAAATTCAGGTGAGGAAAAAATTTACACCGCTGAAAACGGTGAGTATAAAATCCCTGTTGAGCTTCCGTCGGCAAAGGTTACATTTACACTCAACCCTGCCACAGACAAGGTGGGCAGTTTAACACCTACACCGGAGGATACATCAACAACCGAGCCTACAACAGAGGATAAGGCTGAGGAAAACACAGGCAATCTGTTCGCAAGACTTGTTGCAGAGGACTCCCTGTTCAACGGCGATGTTAAAGGCTATGCACAGATTGATATGGCTAAGGACGGCACCTGGACAATGAAGGTTAAGGTTGAGCCATATGTTCCAAGCTACACTCCTGCTGTTAACGGCAAATGGGTTGAAAACAAGGACGGTTCATTAACTCTTACCGTTTCCGGCGGAGATTACAAGGACGGTATTGCTCAGTCTTTTGATTTCAAAAAGAACAGTGACGGCACTTATTCGGGTGCAGTTCAGTTCACAGCTGATAAGGCAAACGGAATTGTATTCAACTTTAATTTCAAGAGCACAGATGTAAATAAGGATACAACTGCAGGCTCCGAAGCTAAAACCACCACTAAAAAGAACAGCACACCTGCCGCAGTTGCAAAGGGCGAGCTTTACAGAACCCCTGTTTTCCACGGTTTATACAGTGGTATAGTGGGCGATGCCTACATATCATTTATGGGCACCGGTGAATTTAATGTAAATGTTGACGCAGGCGACGGTTACAGTTCTTGGATAACAGGCAAATGGTCGCTAAACGACGATAAAACAAAGCTTACACTAACCCAAAAGGGCTCAGGTGATGCAGGCTTAACAGGTGCAAAGGCTGACACACCGAAAACCTATACTGCAAAGAACGGCGAATTTTCTATTGATGCATATTTCCCAAGCGGCGGAAAGGCAACATTCAGCTTTAAGCCGTCAAGAGATAAGGTTTCTTCAGACAATTCATCTTCAAGCAAGCCTCAATCACCGAGTAACCCAACTAAACCTACAACCCCGTCAACACCTGAAAAGCCTGCCGAAGCAGGAGACATTGTTCTTAATGCAACAGACAGCATTTATGACGGAGCAATCACCTGTAAAGCAGTATTAACCGTTAAAAAGAACGGCACTTGGAATATGTCAAGTGATGTTTACGGCAACTATATTGAGTCTGCCGCAAGCGGTACTTGGGTTGAAAACAGCGACAAATCATTAACACTAACTGCTACAAAGGTTAACGAGCTTGCACAGCTTGAAAGTCCATTCAAGCTTACCTACAATTCATCAACAGGAAAATATACAGGTACTGTTAAGCTTACATGCAGTGGTCAGTACACATTTAACCTTAAGTTTGAAAGCAGTAAAATTAACGAAGTTGAACAAACAGTTGCAGTATCAGGCGTTACTCTTGATAAGCAATCAATTGAATTAACGGTGAATAAAACATATACACTGACTGCAACAGTTTCCCCAAGCAACGCTACAAACAAGGCTGTTAACTGGAGTTCAACAGACGAAAGCATTGCTACTGTTACAGGCGGTAAAATTACTGCAAAGTCAGCAGGTACTTCATACATTATTGTTTCTACAAAGGACGGTGGATTTACTGCATCCTGCCGTGTTACAGTAACAGAGCCAACTGCCGAGGATGAATACTACACAGCAACATCAAATGACAAGTGCAACGGCTTCCCAATGAGCCTGATTTTTGAAAATGGTACATTCCATTTGAATGTTGACACAACATATTTTGATGCTTCCGATTGGTTTAAGGGTACATATTCATTTAATGCAGATAAGAGTGAGTTAACTCTCAATGTTGGCTTCAATGCAAACGGTCCTCACCTTGAGACCGCAGAAGCAACATCAGCCGATGCAGTTACCTATACTGCTGAAAACGGTAAATTCACTATTGTTGTAAAGGATCCAACCGCTTCGGCAGTTAACGGAACATTCACATTAACAATTGGCAGTACAAACCCTGATCCTGATCCCGAACCGGAGCCGGAGCCAACTCCTGATCCAAATCTTCAGCTTGAGCTCGTTGCAAGTGATACACTTGATTTAGGTGGAACAGCTTACACAGCCTACGCAAAGCTTGATATGTACGACGATAATACATTCAAAATGCTTGTTGATGCAGGAGAAGGATATACCGAGGCCGCAAGCGGTACTTGGGCATTAGATGCCGCATATAATATGGTGCTGACTGTTGAAAACCAAACTATTGAAAACAGTTTACCCGATACCATTACTCTTAATGTTGACTACACAACATATCAGTACAGCGGTACAGTAAATTTCGTTGCATCTGTATATACAACATTTACATTCAACTTTGCACCTGCAACAGAGCCGGAGCCTGAACCCGAACCGACAGTACAGTTAACACTAACCGCAACTGACACACTTGATTTGGGCGGTATGCAAATAACTGCTAACGCAAAGCTTGATATGTATGATGACAATACATTCAAAATGCTTGTTGATGCAGGAGAAGGATATACCGAGGCCGCAAGCGGTACATGGGCATTAGATGTGGCATATAATATGGTGCTGACTGTTGAAAATCAAACAATTGAAAACAGTTTACCTGATACCATTACTCTTAATGTTGACTACATAACCTATCAGTACAGCGGTACAGTGAATTATGTTGCTTCAGCATATACAACATTTACTTTTGATTTTTCATAAATAACCCCCCTTATGAAAACATCCTCAGCCGAGCAATCGGTTGAGGGTGTTTTTTTCAGAGATCTAATCTATTCTTTTTGTAAAGCTTTTTTACCGGTGGTCGCCTAATATTTTTACTCACTTGTCCAAATTTTCTTAATGCTTCAACTTGAAGATATTTTAGAGATATTAGCCTTCAAATATGGCTTGAAATGTGGATTTTTGAAAGCAATTTTTACACTCTGACTCCGTCATTTAAGGTTCGAATCCTTATACCTCTGCCATTCAGAGCAGAAACCGCTGAAATTTTGGCGTTTCTGCCCTTTTAATGTTCTAAAATTACTGTAAATTGCCCAAAATTGCCTAATTTTTCGACTTTTAAAAATATGATAAAATCGTTAGTGAGACATTTGAGTGTCACTAAAAAATGAGTTTTAATCCATATATTTTGAAAATCGAAACGTAAATTTAAGTAAATTTACGGAAATAATCACAGAGACATTTGAGAGACAAACCTCTAATGTTCAAGTCAATTTAATACATAGCGGTGTAGTGTAAGGGTAGCACACCAGACTCTGACTCTGTTTGTAAGGGTTCGAATCCTTTCACCGCTGCCATAAAAAAAGAGCTGATTTTCAGCTCTTTTTGTTTGTTTATAACGCAAAAAGACGGGTAGGAATCAGACGATTCCTACCCTTTTGTTATTCTTATATTACTTTACAGAGTGATTTCTCTTTTTGCTGTAAACAGATTTAGTAATTATACCTGCTCCGCATAGAGCAAAGAGCATAGCAAAATAAAGTGCAGATTCGTCATTGCCTGTTTGTGGTGATTTCATATCTTTATTTGCCGTTTTAGCCTTAACGGTAAATGTAGTAGTCGCTGTACCGTTTGTCGATACAATACCGATTGTGTGCTCGCCGGCTGAAAGTGTTGCTACATAATCAGCCTTTAAGGTTACAACCGTAC
>JBJEPH010000014.1:0-63101 GCA_051881135.1 Eubacterium sp. | reverse complement strand
CTCCTAAGCGAGGGGTCAGAGGTTCAAATCCTCCCGTGGGTGCCAGAAATCCGACAGCATTTCGCTGTCGGATTTGTTTTTGACTGCATATTATTCTCAGTCATCCATCATATCCGCTTCTTCTTTGGTTTTATGCAAAGTGCCGTGCGGATGATGGGGCGGGGCATAGATTGAATACAGCTTTATCGGAACATTTCCCGTATTAACTATATTATGCCATGTACCTGCGGGCACAAAAACCGCATCTCCTGCGCCCACCCTTCGCTGAAATGCCAAACGGTTACGGCTCGGTCCCATCATCACAACTCCCCTGCCGCTTTCAAGGCGCAAAAACTGGTCGTCATCAGGATGAACCTCAAGACCTATTTCGCCGCAGGGCTTAATGCTCATCAAGGTTAACTGCAAATGGCAACCCGTCCACAGGGTTCTTCTGTAAAACGGATTTTGCTCTGTTATACGGTCAATATTTACCACAAAGGGCTCCGGTCCGAAATCGTCGGTGCCTGCGTTTCTATTATTCATTCTCATAATAACACCTCCCTGCTTTCATAATATGAGTTATTTCCTGCCTGTGTGACAGCAACAGGCAAAGGGAGGCGTATTCCGTTTTTATTGTATATTATATTGAAAAATTCATATTTTAATGATATACTATTGTGAAATACAAAAACGAGCTTTAAGAAAACAGGTAATAAATATGTTTGTAGATATTGCAAAAATCAAAATTAAGGGCGGTGACGGCGGCGCAGGCGCTGTTGCCTTTCACAGAGAAAAATATGTTGCGTCGGGCGGTCCCGACGGCGGTGACGGCGGCAAGGGCGGCGATGTTGTTTTTGTTGTTGACGATAATTTGGCAACGCTTGCGGATTTTCGCTACAAGCGCAAATATTCTGCCCCTAACGGCGAAAACGGACGAGGCTCGAGATGCAACGGAAAAAAGGGTGCGGATTTAGAAATCAAGGTACCAAGAGGCACAATTATCAAGGAAGCAAATTCGGGCGCCGTTATGGCTGATATGAGCAAAAACGAGCGCTTTATTGCCGCAAGAGGAGGCAAAGGCGGATGGGGCAATACTCATTTTGCCACATCAACAAGACAGGTTCCTCGATTTGCAAAGCCGGGTGTTCCGGGTGAGGAATGGGAGGTTGTTTTAGAGCTAAAGCTTCTTGCCGATGTCGGCTTGGTGGGTTATCCGTCCGTAGGTAAATCGAGCCTTATTTCAGTTGTTTCACAGGCAAAGCCGAAAATCGGCGACTACCATTTTACAACCCTTGTCCCGAATCTCGGTGTTGTATCCATGGGCGAAGGCAACAGCTTTGTTATTGCCGATATTCCCGGACTAATTGAAGGCGCGAGCGAGGGCGTCGGTCTCGGTCATCAATTTTTGCGCCATGTAGAAAGATGCCGACTGCTTATTCACATTGTTGATGTAAGCGCAAGCGAATACAGGGACCCTATTGACGATTTTGAAAAAATCAACGAGGAGCTTGTTAAGTTTAATCCCGAGCTTGCACAGCGTCCGATGATTGTTGCAGGAAACAAAATCGATATGGCAGAGCCTGAACAGATTGAAAAATTTAAAAGCTATGTTGAGGCAAAGGGATACGAATATTATTCTATTTGTGCGCCCATTCTTGAGGGCACGAAGGAGCTTATGAACGTTTGCTGGAAAAAGCTTCAGGAATTGCCGCCTATAAAGGAATACGAGGTTGAGGAAATTCCGCTTGAGGCTCTGCTTAAGGACAGCAACGACTTTACAATTACCGAGGAGGACGAGGGCTACTATCTTGTTGAGGCAAGCTGGTTCCCCAAGGTTTTAAAGGGTATAGATGTTACCGACTACGAAGCACTGCAATATATGCAAAGAGTGCTTGAAAAAAGCGGTGTTTTTGACGCATTAAGAGAAAGAGGAATTCAAGAGGGCGATATTGTTAGCCTTTATGATGTTGAATTTGAGTATATTCCGTGATGAGATTTATAGATGAAGAAATTAATCCAAAGCAGTTAAGTCCGTTAAACCTTGCATTTATCGGCGATTGCGTATATGAAATGCTTGTAAGAGAGCGCCTTGTTGTTGATGCAAACAGACCTGTAAACGATCTGCACAGAGAGAGCGTTAAATTTGTATCGGCAAAGGCGCAGACACAGGCATTTGAAAAAATAAAGGACTGCCTTACAGATGAGGAAATGTCGGTTTTCAAACGAGGAAGAAACGCAAAGGTCGGTCACTCGCCCAAAAGCGCCACCGAGGGAGAATACCATTGTGCAACAGGTGTTGAGGCATTGTTCGGCTATCTCTATCTGCAAAACAACACTAACAGAATAAAAGAACTGTTTTGCATAATTAATACTTGACAAACGATTTGCGTTGTTATATAATTATTCTTGCTGACGGGAGCATAGCTCAGCTGGGAGAGCATCTGCCTTACAAGCAGAGGGTCACAGGTTCGAGCCCTGTTGTTCCCACCAAAAAGAAGAGAATTAGATTTTTCTATTTCTCTTCTTTTATTTCTCGGCAAAGGCTGTAAGTCCTGCCATCTGTCACAGACTATGCGCTGTGATATTATACCGAATGCCAGCCGTAACCGGCATAAAAACGAGATATACCTGTTCCCATTCCGAACACAGAAGTAAAGCTCTTGCATTACAAATAGTGCAAGAGCACTTTTTATTTTAGGAGGTAAAAAATGTTTAACTACAAAAGAATTATCGTTATTGGTTGTCCGGGAGCAGGTAAAAGCACCTTCAGCAGAAAGCTGAACGAGGCTACCGGTATTGATTTGTTTCATTTGGACGCAATTTACTGGAACGAGGATTGCACCCATATCAGCAGAGCAAGGCTGATAAAAAGGCAAAAGGAAATTTTCAAAAAGGAAAGCTTTATTATTGACGGCAATTTTAAAAGCACTCTTGAATTGCGAATAGCACAGGCTGATGTCGTATTCTTCTTTGAACTGCCTGTTGAGGTATGCATTCAGGGTGCAAAAAACAGAAAGGGCAACCGTCCGGAAATGCCCTGTCAGTTGCCTGATAACGAAGAATTATTAGATTTCATCAAGAGCTTTGATACCGATGTTAAGCCGATGATATTAAAGCTGTTTAAAAAGTATAACAGCAATGTGATTACCTTTAATTCACACAAACAAGCAGACGATTTTATTGATGAAATAAAAAGGGGATAATAAAATAATATGTACGAGTTATGGGATGTTTATGATGAAAACAGAAATCCGACAGGCAAAACAATTCTTAGAAAGGAACACAAAAAGAATTCCGACAAGTATCACATTGTGGTGCATATATGGATAAGAAATTGCAAAGGCGAATGGCTTATTCAAAAAAGATCGGCTAATAAAAGCGAGCCGTTGAAATGGGCGATGACAGGAGGGTCGGCACTTGCAGGAGAGGACAGCATTACGGCGGCATTGCGTGAAGCAAAGGAGGAGCTGGGCTTGGATTTAGATGCTGATAAAGCAACTATGTACAAATCTATCAAAAGGCAGGTTTATGCAGATTTCTGTGACATATGGATATTTGAACATAATTGCAATATAGGCGATATCGTTTTGCAGGATGAGGAAGCCTGCGACGCAATGTGGGCATCGGGTGATAAAATACTGTCGCTGATAGATGAGGGCAAATTTGCATCGCTGAAAAACTCGATGTATGTATATGACATTATCAAATTATAGATATACAGAAATTTAATTATCAAATAAATTTACAAAGTCTGTTTTATATGGTATAATAATTAAATCTTATATAATGAGGTGAGAGTATGCTGCTTGCAATAGATGTGGGTAATACTAATATTGTGCTTGGTGTTGTTGACGGCGATGAGCTGAAAACATCTGGCAGGCTTTCGACGAACATCAACGAAACCGATGAGGAATATGCAATGAAGCTTAATGCGTTTTTGGATATTCACAAGGCGTCCGATATTGACGGCGCTATCATATCGTCTGTTGTGCCTGCGCTCAACAGAACCCTTGCAAATGCCGTGAAGATGGTTTGCTCGGTTAATCCCATAATTGTAGGTCCCGGTGTTAAAACAGGACTTTCGATAAAAATTGATGACCCTGCGCAGCTTGGCGCCGACCTCGTTGTAGGTGCAGTAGCGGCAAAGGCAAAATACCCCTGCCCCATAATAATTTTTGATTTAGGCACGGCGACAACCGGCTCCGTATTAGACAGGGAGGGTAACTTCCTCGGTGGCATAATTACAACAGGTGTAAAAACATCTATCAATGCGCTGTCCTCGGGAACGGCTTTGCTTCCGCAGATTGACATATCTGCGCCTAAAAAGGCTATCGGAACAAATTCCATTGAAAGTATGAAATCCGGCTGTGTTATAGGAACGGCTGTTATGCTTGACGGCTTTGTTGACAAATTTGAGGAGGAGCTCGGCGAAAAAGCAACTGTGGTTGTTACGGGCGGTCTTGGCAAATCCATTGCAAAAAATTGCCGACACGATATGATTATTGACGATAATCTGATAATAGACGGATTAAAAATAATTTATGATAAAAACAAATAGGGTAAACATAAATGCATCACGCCTTGTACGGCTACTACGAGGAAACCGTGATTTAAAAATTATATTTGGTAGCCGAGAAAGGCATGTGAAATAATATGAAGCTTGATACAATTTGCGTACAGGGAACCTACAAACCTAAAAACGGCGAGCCGAGGGTTATGCCCATCATTCAGTCCACCACCTACAAATACGATTCATCTGTGGAAATGGGCGATTTATTTGATTTAAAGGCAAGCGGTTATTTTTATTCAAGACTGCAAAATCCTACCTGTGACAATGCCGCAAGCAAAATCACTGCTCTTGAGGGCGGTGTTGCCGGTATGCTTACAGGCTCGGGACAGGCAGCAAACTTTTATGCCGTGTTCAATATTGCACAGGCAGGCGACCACATTGTTGCATCATCGGCAATTTACGGCGGCACCTTTAACCTGTTTAATGTAACCATGAGAAAGCTTGGTATAGATTTTACATTTATTTCACCAACGGCAACAGCCGAGGAAATACAGGCGGCAATTAAGCCAAACACAAAGGCATTATTCGGTGAAACGGTATCAAATCCGAGCCTTGACATTTTGGATATTGAAACCTTTGCAAAGGTAGCGCACGCCAACGGAATACCGCTTATAATCGATAACACCTTTGCAACTCCCATAAACTGCAGAGTTTTTGATTTCGGCGCTGATATCGTTACACATTCTACAACAAAATATATGGAGGGACACGCATCAACCATAGGCGGTGCGATAGTTGACAGCGGTAATTTTGACTGGACGCAGAACGACAAATTCCCCGGTCTCACAACTCCCGACGACAGCTACCACGGAATAGTTTATGCAGACACCTTCGGAAAAGCCGCATATATCACAAAGGCAACCGTACAGCTTATGCGCGACCTTGGCTCTGTTCAGTCACCTAACGACGCGTTTTTGCTTAATGTAGGTCTTGAGAGCCTGCATCTTAGAATGGCACGTCATTGTGAAAACGCAAGGGCAGTTGCCGAATATCTGGAGAAGCATCCGAAAATCGAATGGGTTAACTGTGCAATGCTTCCAAGCGACAGCCAATACGAGATTGCGCAAAAATATATGCCCAACGGAACCTGCGGTGTTGTTTCCTTTGGCATTAAGGGCGGCAGAGAGGCCGCAACTAAATTTATGGACAGCCTGAGGCTTGCCGCTATCGTAACGCATGTTGCCGACGCACGCACCTGCTGTCTGCACCCTGCTTCAACAACACACAGACAGCTTACGGATAAGCAGCTTGAGGAATGCGGCGTAAGCCCTGATTTAATCCGTTTTAGCTGTGGTATTGAAGCAAGCGAGGACATCATCGCAGATATTGAACAGGCTTTAGACCAAATATAACAGGAAGGGCTATGTGAATTAATATGCTTGAATACAGATATGATACTCAGCTTTTGATTGAGGGCGAAGGTCTTGACGAGGACGAAATCAACGACTATTTTGTTGAAAACTTCAAGGGCGACTGCCTGATTGCCGTCGGTGACGAGGAACTTATTAAAATTCATTATCATACAAACGAGCCTTGGAGGGTTTTGGAATATTGCAGAAGCCTCGGCGAAATCTACGACATTGTCATTGAGGATATGGACAGACAGGAAAGGGGCTTAAAGGGATAATGAAAATTAAAGAGGGCTTTGCTCTACGCAATATAGCAGGCTCCGATATTGTTGTGCCTGTCGGCAAAGCATGCGATGAGTTCAACGGAATGATTACCCTCAACGAGTCGGGCGCATTCTTTTGGAAATGCTTTGAAAAGGAAACAACCATTGACGAGGCTGTTCAAAAAATTTTAAGCGAATACGACGCAGAGGAAGAAAGAGTTAGGGCGGATATCGAAAGCTTTGTTGCAACTCTAAAGCAAAACAATTTAATTGAGGAATAGTAAAAGAGATAGGATATCGTAAACATCCTATCTCTTTTTATTACTTTTTCAGCTTGCCCTGTTTGAGCAAGGCAAGCATTTTTTCGTTTTGCTTTGCCGTGCCCTTATAATTTTTTATTGAATTTTTTAGTGCAATTTTCTTTCTGTTTTCAAAGGACGAATCAATTTTAAGGCTTTTAAGCGCGTCAACAATGCTTAAAGACTTACCGCTGTATTTGGGATAAAATCCGCTTGGCGTATTATATTTACCCTTGTAGCGAAGAACACCTAAAAACGAATTGTAGCTGTGCTTCACCTTTGTCATAGGCTCGTGCTTTCCCAAAGGATAGTTTTGGTCGTAGCTGTAAAAATAGCTTGTTGTACCGTCACCCGTTGCAACGCTTATATGACCGTTTCCGCTTCTCGATTTAAACACGCACAAATCACCTTTTTGGGGTATAAATTCCGGCGTGTTGTCAATCCAAACAAAATTGTCGGTAAGATACTTTGACGTGTTGCGCTTATTGTAATAATCTATTGCGTTGCCGATGCTCTGCGGTGTTATTCCCAAAACATTTTTGATATAATGCTTTGCCAAATCCACGCATTGAACGCCGTATGCGCCGTCATAATCTATTGCCCTTGAGATATTTTTTGACACCCATTCTTCAAATGAAACAGACATTATTTATCAACCCTTTCCATATTCATAACTCCTGCAATTCCTGCCGATACAGCCGAAACCGCAAGTCCTATTAGTGCGCTTTTAACGCCACCCTCTGTTTCGGAAAAATTAATGCAAACTGCATTTACTGTAATATATGCAATTGCCGATTGAATGAAAGTTCTTAAAGCGCGTTTTATTGTATTTTCCGTAATTTTCATAATAGCTCCTTTCCGCTTATATCTATTTATGTGCCTGCTGATTTATATATTTTTCCAGCTTGTTTTTTGCAACGGGAACAATGTGGTTTGCGCCCAACTGCTCCAAGCCGTCCAAGGCTGCAATCAATCCGTAGCAAATCAAGGTGTTTTCTTCCTTAAGCCTTGCGATATCCTGCTCCTGTACAGTGTTTTGCTCCTCTAATTTTCGGGCATTCTCCTGTCTTTTTTGAACATACGAATAAACAGATTTGACGATTGAAAAAACAGTTAAAACGGCTGTTGCAACTGCTCCTGCAGTAATGATGATTTCAGTTGCTTTTTGCACTGAGTCACTTCCTTTCGGGCAGGGAACAATTATATAATAATCTATTTAAAATCACAGTCAACACACGGTCCCTGCAAGCGTAAAACGAGTATGCACAATATAGCGCATAACAGAAATAAGGCAAAAAAATAAACGCTCAAACGAGCGTTTATTTGCGTTAATTTAGAATTATTTTTTCTTAAACTTATCAAAAAAGCCTTCCTTGTTTTGCTTTGACGGGTCGTAGGTTTTGTCGAATTTCAAAAGCAATTCCTTCTGCTCCGAGCTGACATTCTTTGGGATATCTACAATAATGTGAACATATAAATCGCCCTTACCTATACCGTTAAGGCGCTGGATACCCTTATCCTTTAGCCTAAATACCTCCTCAGGCTGTGTGCCTGCCGGCATATTGTATTTTACATCTCCGTCAAGCGTAGGAATTATAAGCTCCGTGCCGAGTGTTGCCTCAACAATGCTTACATGCTTTTTATAGTGGATATCGTATCCGTCACGAACAAAGTCGGGATGTCTTTTTACGTTTACGATAACTCTTAAATCGCCTGCCGGACCGCCGTTTGAGCCTACATCACCGAGCCCTCTTGCGTTGACAACTTGATTATTGTCGATACCCGCAGGTATATTTATATCAACCTTATTCTTTCTGCGAACCTTGCCTCTGCCGCCGCATTTTGAACAAGGATGCTCTATATGTTTACCTGTTCCGTTACAATCCGGACAGGTCTTTCTTGTGTTCATCTGGAAAAAGCCTGCACTTTGCTGAACAGTAACAGAGCCCGTTCCGCGACATGTACTGCATGTTGTAACATTTGTGCCGGGATTTGCACCTGTTCCGTGACATTGAGAACAGTCCTCAACCTTTGAAACCTCAATGGTTTTTTTACAGCCCTTTGCCGACTCCTCAAAGGTTATGGTTATATTGGCTTGAATATCATTTCCCTTGCGCGGAGCATTAGGATTACGCTGACCTCCGCCAAAGCCTCCGAAGCCGCCTGAGCCTCCGAAAAAGCTATTAAAAATGTCACCCAGGTCAATATCTCCGTCAAAGCCGTATGCGCCTGCGCCTGCTCCGCCGTGTGATGCGGCATAGTTAGGGTCCACACCTGCAAAGCCAAACTGGTCGTAGCGCTGTCTTTTTTCGCTGTCGGATAAAACCTCATAGGCTTCGTTACATTCCTTAAACTTTTCTGCGGCAGTAGGGTCATCACGATTCAAATCGGGATGATACTTTTTTGCTGCCTTGCGGAATGCTTTTTTTATTTCATCATTTGAAGCGCCCTTATTAACTCCAAGCACCTCATAATAGTCTCTTTTTTCTTCAGGCATAACAGCCTCCTAAATATTGATTGAATACATAGAACGGGCGAACATAGTCCGCCCCCTCTATTTTATTACAGAATTAGTTATCCTCTACCTCTGTGTAATCGGCATCTGTATAGCCTGCGTCGCCCTGTGGCTGTGCGTCGGCAGGATTTGCCTGTGCCTGACCTGCGGCCTGTGCTGCCTGAGTTGCCTCATAAATCTTTTGAGAAACCTCATAGAACTTGTTTGTAAGGTCCTCCTGTGCAGACTTAATAGCCTCTATATCCTCGCCCTTAAGAGCTTCCTTCAATGCGTCAACCTTTGTTTCAAGAGCTGACTTATCATCTGCAGAAAACTTATCAGCATCCTCGCTGAGCATCTTCTCTGTTTGATAAACCATTTGGTCCGCATTGTTTCTGACATCAACAGCCTCTCTCTTTTTCTTGTCCTCCTCAGCAAACTGCTCTGCCTCGCGAACAGCCTTTTCGATGTCCTCCTTGGACATATTTGAAGAAGCGGTAATAGAGATATTCTGCTGCTTTCCTGTGCCTAAATCCTTTGCAGTTACATGAACAATACCGTTTTCGTCGATATCGAAGGTTACTTCAATCTGCGGAACACCGCGTCTTGCAGGAAGAATTCCGTCAAGGTGGAACATACCGAGAGTTTTGTTATCTCTTGCAAATTCTCTTTCACCCTGAAGAACATGAACCTCAACAGATGTTTGGTTATCGGCAGCGGTTGAGAAAATCTGTGATTTCTTTGTAGGAATAGTTGTATTTCTCTCGATGATAACTGTATTAACGCCGCCCATTGTTTCGATACCGAGTGACAACGGAGTTACATCAAGAAGAACAAGTCCGTCAACATCGTTGTTAAGCACACCACCCTGAATAGCGGCACCCATAGCAACGCACTCATCAGGATTGATGCCCTTGAAGGGCTCCTTGCCGGAGAACTTTTTAATTGCTTCCTGAACGGCAGGAATACGGGTTGAACCACCTACAAGAAGAATCTTATCAAGGTCATTCATTGTAAGACCGGAGTCGCTCATTGCCTGACGAACAGGACCCATTGTAGCTTCAACAAGGTCTGCTGTCATTTCGTTAAACTTTGCTCTTGTGAGAGTTGCCTCAAAGTGCTTAGGACCTGAAGCGTCAACTGTAATAAACGGAAGTGAAATCTGTGCAGTTGTCATACCCGAAAGGTCAATCTTTGCCTTTTCAGCGGCTTCCTTAACTCTCTGCATAGCCATCTTGTCGCCTGTAAGGTCGATGCCGTTTTCGGATTTGAACTGTGCAACAATCCAGTCCATAACCTTCTTATCGAAGTCGTCACCGCCAAGACGGTTGTTACCTGCTGTGGCAAGCACCTCCTGAACGCCGTCGCCCATTTCGATGATAGAAACGTCGAATGTGCCGCCGCCTAAGTCGTAAACCATAACCTTTTGGTCGTCTTCCTTATCGATACCGAAAGCAAGAGCAGCGGCTGTCGGCTCGTTGATAATTCTCTTAACATCAAGGCCTGCAATTTTACCTGCGTCCTTTGTAGCCTGTCTTTGTGAGTCTGTGAAATATGCAGGAACTGTAATAACTGCTTCAGTTACCTTTTGACCGAGATAGCTTTCAGCGTCTGTCTTCAGCTTTTGAAGAATAACAGATGAAATCTCCTGCGGTGTGAAATCCTTACCGTCAATGTTTACCTTATAATCTGAGCCCATATGTCTTTTGATGGAAGCAATGGTCTTATCAGGATTTGTGATAGCCTGACGCTTTGCAACAGCGCCTACCATTCTTTCGCCGTCCTTTGTAAAAGCAACAACTGACGGAGTTGTTCTTGCACCTTCTGCGTTAGGAATTACTACTGCCTCGCCGCCTTCGATAACGGATACACAGCTGTTTGTTGTACCTAAGTCAATACCAATAATCTTTCCCATAATCTTATCTCCTTTTTGATTAATTGTAATTTTTTGTTAGTTTGCGGTTTTAACCATTGCAGGTCTTATAACCCTGTCATTTATTTTATAGCCCTTTTGGAAAACCTCTACGATTACATTTTCGCCTAATTCTTCATCCTCAATATGCATTACTGCATTGTGGTAATTAGGGTCGAACGCATCTCCGTTTTCGCCGTAGGCTTCTACGCCGAGTTTATTAAGGGTTGCCATTAAGCCGTCCATAGTCATTTGAACACCCTTTTTGAGAGCCTCATAATCCTCTGTTTCCTGAAGCAACGCTCTTTCAAGGTTATCAATAACAGGAAGAAGCTCGCTTATTACATTGCCCTTAGCGTTTGAGTAGGTTTGCTCCTTTTCCTTTGCCGACCTTTTTCTGAAATTATCATATTCGGCAGCCGTGCGAAGCATTTGGCTTCTCATATCTGCAAGCTGCTCCTCAAGAGTTGGCTCCTTAGCCTCCTCCTTAGGTTCAGCCTCTGTCTGTTGAGCTGTGTCCTTTACTTCTTCATTAAGCTCTTCTTTTTGCTTTTCATTTTGTTTTTCATTTTTACCCATATTTTCTCCACCCTCCTTTGCTGCCGGCTATCATTCTTCTAATAGCCTTGCAACTGATTTAGTTATATAATCTATTCTGGGGAGAACAGATTCATAATCCATTCTAAGTGAATTTATAACACCGAGCGTTGCCTTTTGGTCGTCATAATACTTGAAGCTTGCAACTGCCATAGATGTATTTTTAAGCTCGTAAACCGGATTTTCGTCTCCGATAAATAATGCCCTGTCAAGCTTGCTTTGAGCAAAGCCCGTCAAAAGCTCCTCAAGCTTTTTCTGCTCTGCCAAAACGGTGAGCAGGCTATATACGCTTGTGCCAAGCTCTGCTTGAGAAAGCAAATTTGTCATACCCTTTATAATTAGGGTTCCCTGGGCGGCCTCGTTACACAATGAGCACAGGGAGGTTAGCACGGGAATCATATCAAACATTCTGTCCCTTAAAACCGGAGCCGTTGACTGAATAAGCGACATATTAATATCGCATAACGGCGTGCCCACAAAATATTCTCTTGCGATATAGTAGAACAGTTGTCTGAACTCGTCGTCAACCGTGCAGTTAAGCTTAATTACCGAGGACTTTATCTTTCCGCCGACGGTCAGCATAACTATCATTGTTTTGCCGTTTCCTGCCGGTATAAGCTCAACACCCTGCAAGCAATCAAGGCTATCCTTAACCGTGCTGTAAAACGCCGCACTGCCCGTTGCCTGAATAAGCAGCTCGCAGGCATCTGCAAGCAATCTTTCGGGGTCGGATGCATTAACGCTTAAGGTCTCATCTATTTTTTGCTTTTCATAAGGCGTTAATTCGTTTGAACGAATTAAATTATCAACATAATATCTGTATGAGGCTTTAGTCGGAATTCTACCGCCGCTTGTATGCCTTTGCTGAAGAAAGCCCATATCGGTAAGTGCCGCCATCTCATTACGAATAGTTGCAGAGGATACGGAATACGGCAAAAGCTGACACAGGGTTTTAGAACCCATAGGCTCGCCCGTTCTAATATAGTGGTCGATAATCAAGCCAAGAATATCCGAGCGTCTGTTGCCAATCATATTCCCACTCCTTCCTTACCGATTAGCACTCTGCATACCCGAGTGCTAACTCTGTTAATATATTATATCCGAAGCTTTCATTTGTCAAGTCTTTTTTGCCAAAAATATCATATAATTAACAATTTGTTAGCAATTTATGCTTTCGAGTGCTAATTATATGCGAAAAAATAAAAAGCTGATAATTATTTTACCAGCTTTTTATTCAAATATTCCTGCAATTCCTTAAGCCTTTCGCTGTCTAACGCAGGGGTGTTTGCAAGAGGATTTTCCAAATTAAGCTTTTCATACTTGAAAAATCCCATTGTGTGAAAGCCGAGAAGCTCGTATTTTTCAAATTTAAACTGCTTTACAAATTCGGCATATTTGTCCATATCGTCCTTTGTATCGTTTATACCCGGAACAACAACGGTTCTCAGCCACATTCTTTTACCCTTTTCGCTTGCATACCTGCCAAGCTCAACAAAACATTCAAAATCGCCCTTGGTATATCTTTGATAATCCTCTTTATTATGGAATTTTATATCAAGGATAATCATATCTGCGTTGTCGATAGCTGTTTTTACGCTGTCGGTAAGCGGCACGGAGCCTGAGGTATCCAAGCAATATCCGATATTTTCCTCCTTAAGCATAGGGTACAGCTCGTTGATGAAATCGGCGTTAAGCAAGGGCTCACCGCCCGAGAAGGTTACACCGCCGCCCTTTTTGAAATACGGCTTGTATCTTTTTATTTTATCAAACGCATCCTTAACCGAAATATCATATTCGCCCTTATGCCAGGTGTCGGGATTGTGGCAATAGGCACAGCGCAGTGGGCATCCCGTAAAGAATATATCAAATCTTATTCCCTCTCCGTCAACCGCGGCAAGAGATTCAAATGAATGTACATTAGCATTAATCATCATTAGCTTCCTCGTAATTCGGCATATCAACTATAATAGGCTTATGATTTACAGCCGGCAGATATTTTTCGAGTATATCAATAGTTTTAAATTTAAGAGAGGATGTTGAAACGCAGGGATGACAGCCCAAGGTTTCGCACTCAACAACAGGTCTGTCGATAAGAAGCTGTACACGATTTTCCTTATCATTCATCAGCCCCATAATAGACACTGCGCCCGGCTTTATATCCAAAAGCTTTTCCATATATTCCGCATCTGCAAAGGAAAGGCGCGAGCAGCCTATCTGCTTTGTGATATCCTTTGTCTTGAACGGCTTATCCCCCGGCATCATCAGCAAATAAAATTCCGTCTTTTGTCTGTTGCACAAAAACAGATTTTTGCAAATAACCGTATCCAAAATTTTATCTATCTCACGGCAAACCTCCATAGTGTTTGCTTCGCCGTGGTCGGTACGGTAATATTCTATGCCCAAGCTATCCAAAAAATCATAAACTCTTATCTCCTTTTCAAGCCTGCCCTCAATGCAGGCAGGTCTTCCCTTCACAAGCTCCATATTGCCCCACCTATAATTTTCAATAATCTCTAAAATCGAATTCTTGTATATATTTCCGCCCAGCACATCACCGTTTGCAGAAAAGCTTATCGTTTTCACATCCTTTGGATTGTCTCTGTACGGATTATGATATTCGATATTTTTATCAAAATACTCACCCAAGTATTTTAGCGCATTTCCGCTCGGGAAGATAACATTACCGCTTGATTGCTCAATGCCCATTGTGCTAAATTCATTTAGCAGTTCCCTTGTTTTTTGGTTATATGGGTTATCATCATCAGCGCCGACAAGCCAAGCAGGATGAGTATGTATTGAAATATTTTCTTCAAGAACAGCCTTTGCAAATTCTTTAACATACTCAATCGGAATGGTTTCCTGATGAAAGGCATCAACAGAAAGGCAAATGCCGTTAACACCGCTTTGCGCTAACATATGAGCAACTTCTTTGATTCTGTTAATATCCTTGCTGAAATATCCGTTTGTTATCAGTTCTCTCTGCGGTATATTCATTTTTCTTGCGGCAGAATGAATTGTGCAAACTGCTTCGGGATAAAGCAGAGGCTCTCCGCCAAAGGTCATAAGCGATTCAATTTTGTAATGCCTGCAAATATCGTAAATTGCATGCTCGGCTATTTCAGCGTCAATATGTTCATTCGATATATGACTGCCTTGTGAGCAATGCTTACACCTGCCACTGCAAGCCATAGTAACAACAAACTCAATTCTGTTTAGATTTTTCAAATATCTATTCATTATTCAATTCCTCTTTTGTTATTGAATAAATAATTGTGTCATTTCTTTCGCCGGTATGTTTGTTTGAATGGTTTTTGTTTTATTGTTCATTTAATTTCATCCTCATTTATTCTATAAAATCCTTTTCCATAAATCCAACTGTAAAAGGCAAATGTTTAAATTTCTTTGTGCCGATATGAACAAAACCTAATTTTTCATACCATTCTTTCAAAACTGAATTTTCCTCAACAATACCAATGCTTATCTTATTTGCACCAATGGTATTTTTGGAATATGTAATTGCATAATCGACTAACTCTTTGCCTATTCCAAGATGTCGATACTCAGGCAAAACTGCTAAATTGTTCAGCTCAACGCCGTCATTATTTTTTGACAATGAAAAATATCCTACAAAGCATTCGTTATGTTGATACAAAAACATAGCTGTACCGTTCTCAAACTGCGAGATAAGCTTATCAATAGGCATAAATGCCGTATGGCTCGTACAATTTTCCCTTGTCAAATTCAGTTCATCTGCAACCGTTTGGAAGCTCTTGTGAATTATATCGAGGCAAATATTAAGTTTTTCTTTAGTATTGACTTTAATAATCATTTCATTATTCTCCTACTTTGTTGCGATGAAGAAAAATCTCGGAAATCCGCAAATTATTTATCCATTTTCCTGAACAGGATATTCATTTTTAAGCTGTTCAAAAACATCTTTTTCAAACTCATCTGCTTTTTTGCCCGAAACAGCAGTAAGATAAGGTCGCAAGCCAGTTCTCCTACATACTAAATAATAATATCACATATAAAAACAAAAGTCTATAAGCTATACAATGCGGATATATGCGGAAATTTAAAGGCACCCTCGAGCGAGAGTGCCTTACTTATGCAATTACATAGCCTGGTGGAAGGTACGCGCAATAACCTCTTCCTGCTTGTCCCTTGTGAGCTTGTTGAAGTTTACTGCATAGCCGCTTACACGGATGGTAAGTGAAGGATACAGAGTTGGGTCCTCCATAGCGGCAATAAGCTTTTCACGGTTAAGAACATTTACATTAAGGTGATGTGCGTCCTGCTCGAAATAGCCGTCAAGCATAGTTGTTAAATTTGTTACTCTGTCCTCATCATCTCTGCCGAGAGCATCGGGAGTGATGGAGAAGGTATTTGAGATACCGTCCTGACAGCAAGCATAATTAAGCTTGGCAACAGAGTTCAGAGAAGCGAGAGCGCCCTCGGCATCTCTGCCGTGCATCGGGTTTGCTCCCGGAGCGAAAGGCTCGCCTGCCTTTCTGCCGTCAGGTGTTGCGCCTGTTTTTCTGCCGTACATAACATTTGATGTGATGGTAAGAATGGACAGGGTGTGCTTTGCACCGCGATAGCAAGGAGTCTTGCAAAGCTCGCTGTAAAAATATTCTATCAAATCCTTACCGATTAAATCAACCCTGTCGTCGTCGTTGCCGTATTTAGGGAATTTGCCCTCAACCTTGAAATCGGTTATGATGCCACGCTCGTCCTTAACAGGAGTAACCTTTGCATACTTGATTGCCGAAAGCGAGTCAACGGCAACAGAGAAGCCGGATACGCCGAAAGCCATAAGTCTTTCAACATCTGTATCGTGAAGCGACATCATAAGTCTTTCATAGGCATACTTGTCGTGCATATAGTGAATAATATTCATTGTGTTAACGTACAGGCGTGCCATCCAGGAAAGATACTTTTTATATGCCGCGTAAACCTCGTCGTAGGAAAGCACCTTTTCCTCAAAGATATCGCCCTCGGGTGCAATCTGTGCGCCCTCGTTTTCGTCCTTACCGCCGTTAAGCGCCATAAGAAGAATCTTTGCCAGGTTGCATCTTGCGCCGAAGAACTGCATTTGCTTGCCAACCTTCATGGCAGACACACAGCAGGCAATGGCATAGTCATCGCCGTACATTCTTCTCATAACATCGTCGTTTTCATACTGGATGGAGTCTGTATCGATAGAAACCTTTGCACAGAAATCCTTAAAGTTCTGCGGTAATCTGTCAGACCAAAGAACAGTAATGTTTGGCTCTGCCGATGAGCCGAGATTGTAAAGAGTTTGAAGAATACGGTAGGATGTTTTTGATACCATATGCTTGCCTTCGCCTGTTACGCCTGCGAGTGCAAGTGTTACCCAAACAGGGTCGCCTGCAAACAAATCGTTATATTCGGGTGTACGAAGGTGGCGAACCAAGCGAAGCTTGATTACAAGGTCATCGATAAGCTCCTGTGCGTGAACCTCATCAAGTGTGCCCTCTTCGATATCTCTCTGGATATAAACATCCATAAACTCTGCAATTCTGCCGATTGAGTTTGCAGCGCCATTTTGCTCCTTAATTGCACCGAGATAGCCGAAATACAGCCATTGAACAGCCTCAAATGCATTTGTAGCCGGCTTTGAAATATCGTAGCCGTAGCGAAGCGCAAGTCCCTTAAGCTGATTCATAAAGTCAAGCTGCTTTGACAAATCCTCTAAAATATGAATTGTTTCTTCGTCAAGTATGCTTTTCTTTCCAATCTTTTTCTTGTCAAGCTTCTTTTGCTCGATAAGATAATCCATACCGTAAAGAGCAATTCTGCGATAGTCACCGATAATTCTTCCTCGAGCATATGCATCCGGAAGACCTGTAAGAATACCTGCGTGACGAGCAAGCTTCATTGTGTCTGTGTATGCTCTGAAAACACCTGTATTATGAGTTGTTCTGTATGTGAACTCGTCCTTGATTTTATCGGAAAGCTCGTAGCCGTATGCATTACAAGCCTGTACTGCATTTCTGAAGCCGGCAAACGGTGACACACCTCTTTTAAGCGGTGCATCTGTCTGCAAGCCTACAATAATATCCGTATCCTTATCAACAACATAGCCGGCATCGTGCGACAAAATGGAAAGCACTCTTTCCGTGTCAACATCAAGCACGCCGCCCTTTTCGTTTTCTTTAATCAGTAATTCCTTAACCCTTGCCATTTCAACATTGGTTCTCTCCGTCGGTCCCTCCAAAAATGAAGCGTCACCGTCATACTGGGTGTAATTCATTTTGATGAAATTTGAAACATCAATTCCGTCACACCATACGCCTTGGTTAAAGCCTCTCCATGCATCCTTCATAGTAATATCTCCTTTTATATTATAATCATATTATATACCATAATAGTTTTCGCACTCATTCTCGCCCTTTATTTTCCCGTTACATTTCGAACAGGTGCCGTTCATACATTTTGAACAGGTGCTTTTTCCGCATTTTCCGCAGCATCTTAAACGGTTTTTGCAAAGCTCAACACTGCCGCCGTGGATGGCGAGCGCCTTGCCGTTTATGATGGAGTCGGATATTTTTCTTCTTGCCGAATCATAGATGGAGGTAATGCTCGAACGGGCAAGTCCCATTTGACGTGCACACTCCTCCTGAGAATAATTAAGGGTATCTAAAAGTCGCACAACCTCATATTCGCCAAACGACAAATCAACCGTTTCGGCATATGCTCCAAGCGGATGAAGCTCCATAATCTGCGGATAAGAGCATATTGTTCGCAGCTTTATCGGTCTTGCCATAATTCCCTCCAAATTATTCATTAATCTTTCGACCAAAACCATTATACTATATTTTTGACTTATGTCAATAACTATTTTTAAAAATGATAAAAAATTTTTTAAAATAAAAAAAGAGCTGTGAAAAAGCATTGTTCAACAGCACTTTTTCACAGCTACTTTAAGCTATTTCATATCAAATTCCATATAGTCGGGCTCTTCGGGAATAATTAAGGCACAAACAATATAAACCAGCGTGCCGGGTATTCCCGTTGTTGCAAGAGAAATGATAACCCAGAGAATTCTGACAAGCGATACATCTATTCCCATCCATTTTGCAATACCGCCGCAAACACCGCTTATTCTTCTTTCCGTTTTACTTCTGTATAGCTTTTTCATATTTTGTACCAGCCTTTATTTTAGAAATGTCATAATTATAACTGCAATTACAAGCGTCAGCGCAACCGTTACGCAAAGCTTTGCTATTCTTGTAACAGCATCAAACATATTTGTAGGGCAAAGCTGAAAAACAGCATAGCTTACGGGATTATCGACACGCTTGCCCACGATATCCTTATATCGCATATCGTAGGTTTTAATCGAGCCGTCGGTAAATAAATCAATAACTCTTGTGCCCCTGTCCTTACCCGGACCGTACACATTAAAGCCGGCGCCCTGCGTATAGCCTACATCTATGCCGTTGATTTCTCCGTGGAAGGAATTGTTATGGTCGTGTCCGAAATACAAGCCCTTAACATCACCCTTTTCGCAAAAAGCGCCAAACTCCCCGCTGTTTTCCTGCGGGTCGGCGGGAGACTCCTTCATAAACGCCTCCTCATTTACTCTGTCCCTTTTCAGCACAAAGTATTCACCCTCGTGAGTTCTGAAGCCGCGCACGGCACCTCGGGTTGTGCGCCTAACTCTTTTCATCAGCTCAAACACCTCGCAAACGGGAATGTGCTGAATAACAACACTCGGAACAACCCTGCCGAGCCTCTGCTCATAGCTGTCGCGAACAGAGCGATACCATTCAATTTGATTTTCGTGAACGGAGTCATAGCCTATTTTAAGGTTTGAATGGCTGTCGATGGTGTAGAGCAAAAATTTTACATCCTCGCCGTCGGTAATTTCAAAGCAATGATTACCTACGCCGTCAATTCCCTCATCGCTTTCTCCGATAAAGCCGTCCAGCGTTTTATATATTTCAAACTGCTCCTCATTTGACAGACCAACCTGTCTGTCGTGGTTTCCGAAGCATATCGCAAAGGTTATTCCCCTTTTTGAAACGGGCTCGGTCAGCTCCTTTAATACACGGGCAACCTCTTTTTTATCGCCCTTAAAGCTTCGTTTGCCCCAAATCTGATCGCCCGAATATACAACCATATCCGGCTGTGAGCGCTCCAACGACGCTTCAATAAGCTTAAGTGTGTCGCTGTTTACCTTTTTACCCTCTTGGGTATCAGCTATCATCAAAATGCGGAATTTTCCGTCTTTAAAATTCAGTTTCATATATTCTCCAAAAAATATAAGGGCGGAATGTATTCCGTCCTTTATAGTTTTATTCGGCTAATTTTGCAAGTTCTTCCCTAAAGGACTCGGCAGAGTCAAACTCTTTATATACAGATGCAAAGCGAACATAAGCAACCTCATCGATATCCTTAAGCTTTTCCATAATAAGCTCACCGATTCTTGCAGAGGTTACCTCTCTGTCAACAGAGGACTGAAGCGCTGTTTCTATTTCGCTTATCTTTGCTTCCAAATCGGCAACAGTAACCTTTCTTTTTTCGCACGCACGAAGCATACCCTTTAAAATCTTGTTTCTGTCAAACACCTCTCTGGACTTGTCCTTTTTAACAACAATAATAGGAACATCCTCAATGGTTTCGTAGGTTGTAAACCTTTTACTGCACTGAATACATTCTCTCCTACGGCGGATACGCTCGTTTTCGTCAGTCGGACGAGAGTCAATTACCTTGCTTTCAGTGTAACCGCAAAACGGACATCTCATATTATGAAGCCTCCATTCATATTAATCCGAAAAACATTATAACACAATATATAGATAAATGCAAGTGTTTTGCTTTACAACAATATATTGATTATATCATTGCTTTTTCAGTGAGCATTCCCTGTTATTGTAGATGAACATCCAAACAGCCATTGCGCAAATAATAAAGTAACCCACAAGAGAGAATATGTCGGGCACCTGATGGTTCAAAAAGAAATATCCCGAAATCGCCGTAAAGATAATGTTTGAATAATCATAGATGGAAATTTCCCTGCTCGGAGCAAAGGAATATGCCGCCGTTATTGCAAACTGTCCTCCTGCCGCACACACGCCGACAAGAAGCAAATAAACAATCTGTTTAGCCTGCATAGGCTGAAAATTAAATAGCAAATACGGAAGCGTTACAAGCTCCGAAAACAGTGAAAAGAAAAATACTGTAAAGCGTCCGTTTTCTCCCTTATTTGCCATATGACGAACGCAGGTATAGGCGGCTCCTGCGCCTATTCCGCCTGCAAGACCTGCAAGCGACGGTATAAGCTCCACATTTGACATTGTGGGCTTAATAACAAACATTGCGCCCACAAAGGCTATAACAATGGCAATAGCCTGCTTTGGCTTAACCCTCTCCTTTAGGAAAATGGCAGAAAAAATCAGGGTAACAAACGGCGACAGCTTGTTTAGCATAGCGGCGTCAGCCGTGGTAGCCATATGTGTGGTTGCATAAAAGTTTCCGAAAACGCCCAAAAGGCCAACCGACGAGCGAAGCAAATGATAGGGCATACAGCCCTTTGCAGGCTTAAAGCTTTCGTGACGGCGAAGAAGCGCAATCGAAGCAAAAATAAAAGCAACAAGGTTACGGAAAAAAACCTTTTGAAAAACAGGAACATCTCCCGAAAGGTTTATAAATGTGCTCATACCGCTGAAGCAAAATGCCGACAGCAATATGCATATAATTCCTTTTGACTTGTCGCTTAACTTATTCATTTTAAATTTTCTCTATAAAGCCTTTACTAAAGGCAAGCTCCTTTTCAACATTATATCCCTTGGAATATATTTCTATAACATATCCGCCCTTATAGTTTGCTTGGCTCATAGTGTCAAACAGACGCTTGAAATCAAAGCTCCCCCGTCCGGGCGGAAGACAGTCGCCCTCGTCGCTGTTGTCGCTAAGGTGAATATGCACAATATCGTCTTTAAATTCGTTTACAACCTCAAACGGATCGTATCCGCACCTGATGGACTGCTTAACATCAAAAACCATATGAAAGTCATCGCCCAAGGCGTTCCTCATTTGTTTAAGAAAGTCCATCGACTGCGAGCGAAATCTTACAACATTTTCCTGGCAAACCATAACGCCCTCCTGCTTGCCTATCTCAATAAGAGAACGGAACCTGTCAAAATAGAAATCCTCGCTTATTTCTCGCTTTTGAACGGCAAGTGCGCCGTGGATAACAAGAACCTTCGCGCCGAGCAATGCCGCCGCGTGACAATGCTGACGGTATAAATCTATAAAATCCTCATACCGTCTTTGGTATTCGCCGAAAATACAATTATTTTCCAAAGCGGACGAAAATGGATGAACGGAAATAATTTTTGCACCCTTTTCATCTGCCCTGCGCTTCAAATCCAAAACAAAGGGCGTTTGAAGCTCGGAGGTTGTGTTGAAAAAAATTTCGCATTCCTTAAAGCCTAAATCCAAGATGTTTTGAAGTGATTTTTCTGTTTCCAAAGGAAAGAAACAGGCTGATGATGCACCTACCCGCATTATCCCACCAGCTTTTCAATACAGGCAAGCTTAACGCTTACGCAAAGAATTTGTGTTGCTAAATCAAGCTCTGCCACGGGAGGAAGTGACGGAGCAATACGGATATTGCTGTTTTGAGGGTCATTTCCGTAAGGATATGTTGCGCCGACGGTTGTCAGCGTAACGCCTGCCTCCTTACACAGCTCGCCAACTCTTTTTGCGCATCCCGGCATAACATCAAGGCTGATAAAATATCCGCCGACAGGGTCAAGCCAGCTTGCTATTCCCTTGCCGGAAAGCTCCTTTGTAAGATGCTCAATTACCATATCAAACTTCGGCTTCATAAGAGCCGCATGCTTTTTCATATGAGCCTTAATTCCGTCAACATCGCCGAAAAATTTTACATGGCGAAGCTGATTCATCTTATCGTAGCTGATGGTCTGGCAATTAAGTCTTTTCTTTATCTGTGCAATGTTTGCCTCGCTTGCCGCAAGCGCTGATACGCCTGAACCCGGGAAGGTCATTTTTGAGGTAGAGCAAACGGCAATAACCATATTCTCGTTATCATATTTAGGAAGAACATCAAATATGTTAAGAAGCTCGTCGCCCTCTTCCTTTATATCGTGAATACAATATGCGTTATCCCAAATAATTCTGAAATCCTTTGCCGCAGGCTTCATTGAAGCAAGTCTTTCAACCGTTGAGTCGCTGAAGGTGATGCCCTGCGGATTAGAATACTTAGGCACACAGAACATACCCTTAACGCTTTCGTCCTTAATATATTCTTCTATAACCTCCATATCGGGACCCTGAGGAGTCATGGGGACATTAATCATCTTTATGCCGAAATGCTCCAATATAGTGAAATGTCTGTCATATCCCGGCACAGGACACAAAAATTTAACCTCGTCAAGCTTGCACCAAGGAGTTGAGCCTAAAACGCCCTCCGTATAGCACTGGCAAATATAATCGTACATCAAATTAAGGCTTGCGCTCGGGCCGATAATGATGTTTTTCACATCAACCTCCATAAGCTGTGCAAAAAGCTCCTTACAGCTTTTAACACCGTCAAGCAGACCGTAATTTCTTACATCAAAGCCGTTGTCCACATAATCAATAGGCTTCAGCAGGTCCATAGATAAATCCAACTGCTCCTTGGACGGCTTACCCCTGCTCATATCAAGATTTAAGCCCATAGCCTTGTATTTTTCGAATCTTTCAAGAAGAACATCCTGCTCTCTCAAAAGCTCCTCTTTAGTCATATTTTTGTACTCTGCCATAGTTATATCTCCAATAGTTTAGTATTTAATAAAGTATTTTATCACATTTTATTTAATAATGCAATATAACAATTTACATTTTGGATCTTGCTATTGTTCCAATTATGGAATATAATATACTTATAAATTTGAGAGGTGCTATAAATGATTGGATATATGACTGCAAGTGAAGCAGCACAAAAGTGGAATATTTCACATAGACGAGTTATTACACTGTGTAGCGAAAACAGAATTAGTAATGTTGCAATGCTTGGAAATATGTGGATAATTCCGGCAGATGCTGAAAAACCGGTTGATGCAAGAACTACTCGTTATGAAGGAACGGTAAATGCAAAGCCATTTGTAAAATGGGCAGGCGGAAAAGGACAGCTTCTTGATACAATCCGTACATATTATCCTAAAGGATTAGGTACAACAATCAAAAAATACTGTGAGCCAATGGTTGGTGCAGGTGCAGTAATGTTTGATCTACTCAATAATTATGAGCTTGATGAGATACTGATTAACGATTCAAATGTTGAATTGATGAATGTATATATTCAAATAAGAGATAATGTTTCGGAACTTATTCAATTGCTACAACAGTTCGAAAAGGAGCATTTATCCTGTGCCGAAGAAAACAGAAAAGAATACTATTATTCGCAAAGAGAATTATATAACAGCTTAATTTCAAATAAAAAATCGAATGCAACACTAAAAGCAGCATTGTTTATATATCTTAATAAAACCTGTTTTAACGGACTTTATAGAGTGAATAAAAAGGGTTTATACAATGTACCTATGGGAGCATACAAAAGTCCTACAATCTGCGATATTGAAAATTTGATGTTGGTGTCAGATAAGCTACAAAAGGTTCAAATAGTTTCAGGAGATTATAAGCAGACCAAAGATTTTATTGATGAAAACACATTTGTGTATTTTGATCCTCCATATAGACCATTGTCAAAAACTGCAGAATTTACATCATATACCGAAGCAGAATTTAATGACGAAAACCAAATTGAACTTGCAGAGTATATAAAAGAATTATCAAACAAAGGTGCAAAGGCACTTGCAAGTAATTCGGATCCAAAAAATACAAATCCTGATGATAACTTTTTCGATGATTTGTATAAACCGTTGAACATTAACAGAGTTACAGCTAAGCGTTCAATTAACAGTAAAGGAAATAATAGAGGCAATGTAAGCGAATTGCTTATCTGTAACTATTAAGGAGGATGATTATGAGAGATTTTAATAAATGGCTTGAGAACTTTAGAGATAGTATTGCAAGCTATGATTATTACATAGATTTTGAAAAGGTGCACAGAAATGTTGATAGCATAAAGATTGAACTTAATATACTTAATTCTCTTGTAGGCTCTAAAAATATTGAAGAAGATTTTGAGAAAATCATAAAAGAATATCCTAAAACCTTAAAATGTATTCCTTTATTACTTGCGGTAAGAAGCAATGAGATTTATGCTATTGACAGCGAAGGCGAATGTACCTATGATTTTAAGAATATGACATTATCTGTTGACAAATATAAATCATTTATGAAAAAGACAGGATTATTTGACCTTATATCAAATAGAATTGTGTCTAATCTTGTTGATTATGTAACAGGCGTTGAAACAGGTCTTGATTCAAACGGAAGAAAAAATCGTGGCGGTCATTTAATGGAAAATCTCGTTGAAGATTTCATACAAAAGGCAGGATTTAAGAAAGATACTGATTACTTTAAAGAAATGTATATTCACGAAATAACTGATAAATGGGGCATAGATTTATCAGCTATTTCAAATCAAGGCAAAATGGAAAAGCGTTTTGACTTTGTTGTAAAAACAGATAAAATGATTTATGCAATAGAAACTAATTTCTATGCAAGCGGCGGTTCTAAATTAAATGAAACTGCCCGAAGCTATAAGACCTTAGCACAAGAGGTTGATACTATTGATGGTTTTACTTTTGTATGGTTTACAGATGGAAAGGGTTGGAATAGTGCAAGGCATAACCTTGAAGAAACCTTTGATGTTATGGAGCACATTTATAATATAAACGATATGGATAACGGCATTATGAATGAGGTTTTTAAATAATGGCAAAAAAGATAACTAAATGGGAGCCTGATGATTTTGAGTTAGAAACCAATACAGTTTGGTCATTCCCAGATCGTGGCAAGTGGGCTACTCATGATGCAAAATGGCGAGGTAATTGGTCACCATATATTCCGAGAAATATTATCTTGAGATACTCCCAAGAGGGCGATTATGTCCTTGACCAATTTGCAGGTGGTGGTACAACTCTCGTTGAAGCAAAGCTATTAAATCGAAATATAATCGGTATTGATGTTAATCCCGTTGCACTTGAAACATGCAGAGATAAGGTCAATTTTGAACGAGAGAATTGTGGCACTGTTCAAATCAAACAAGGTGACGCAAGAAATCTTGATATGCTTCCTAATGAAAGCATTGATTTAATTTGCACTCACCCACCATATGCAAATATTATTGAATATAGCAAAGATATTGAAAACGATTTGTCTCATCTAAAAGTTCCGGAATTCCTTGAAGAAATGAAAAAGGTAGCAAGTGAGAGCTATCGTGTTTTAAAGAAAGGTAAATTCTGTGCCATACTTATGGGTGACACAAGGCAAAAAGGACATATGATTCCTATGAGCTTTGAGGTTATGAAAATTTTTCAAGATGCAGGTTTCAAACTCAAAGAGCTAATAATAAAAGAACAACATAATTGTCAGGCGACAGGATTTTGGAAAACAAATAGTGTGAAATACAATTTTTTGCTAATCGCACACGAGTATTTATTCGTGTTTCATAAATAGAAAGAAGGAACGTATGTTCCTTCTTTTTTATGCAGGCTCGTAGAACCAACGGGTATCTTCGAGAAAAAGATATGTTCTTTTGCCTTCTATAAAACAGGTGTAGCGTATTCCGGCACCGCCCGATTTGAGCGAAGCCGCAGGGCGCACATCAACAACTCTGTCTATCTCAAATTCGGTATCGTTATAGGTCATAGACAAAGGAATAATATTTCCCTCCAAATCGAACCTTGCCTTAACAGAAGTATAGTGCTTATTTGGGTTATTGTATTCAGTGCTTGCAAATTTTATCATAATTTAACCTCCGAAAAATCCTATTGGGTGAATAATATGCTCGTCGTGCGGATTAAAGCGTGACAAGCCTGTGTCCTTTAGCTGACAGGCTCGCGTTATGCAATAATTTCCGAAACGGCGCTTCAAGCCGTCCATAGTTGTTTCCAGCCTTTCAAGCTTTTCTCTGCGCTCGGCTGTGCCGGCGAGGTCGAATTGCTCATACTCAAAATCAAAATCCGATACGGATACTCCAAGCGAGCGAAGCGGCTTATTAAAGATGTAATTATTCTCTAAAAGCATCACCGCCGTATCGAGAATTTCCGTGCTTAAATCGCTGTAATTTCGCATTTTTCTTTGACGGGTAAACGAAGCGAGGTCGGTATCGCGCACGGAAAGGGTTACGGTTTTGCCCTTTAAGCCCTGCTCTCTCAGACGGGTTGAAACGCTTTCCGCCAAAACTCTCAAAACCGTTTTGGCATCGTTCATATCCCTTATATCTCTTGGCGTTGTGGTGGAATTGCCTACGCTTTTTACATCCTGAATATAATCCTTGTGCTTAACGGTAGAGCAATCCCTTCCGTTTGCAAAATCGTGAAGCATTTCGCCGTTTTTACCAAGTATTTTTTTAAGGAAATCAACATCTGCATTTGCCAAATCGCCTATGGTATTTATGCCGTAGGATATAAGCTTTGCCGATGTTGCCCTGCCTACAAGAAGCAAATCGCCGCACGGCAGGGGCCAAACGATATCCTTATAATTTTCTTTGGAAATAACGGTTACGGCGTCCGGTTTTTTATAATCCGAGCCGAGCTTTGCAAAAATTTTATTAAAGCTTACCCCTATGCTGACGGTTATGCCGAGCTCATCCTTAACCCTTTGGCGAATTTCCTGCGCAATTTCTTCCCCGCTTTGCTGACAGCCTGTTACATCAATCCAGCTTTCGTCCAGCCCAAACGGCTCTATATATTCGCTGTAATCCTCGTAAATCATACGGGCAAGGCGCGAAAAGCGAAGATACAGGGGATAATTGGGCGGCACAACAATCAAATCGGGACATTTCTGCCTTGCCTTCCAAAGCGGCTCCCCTACGCAAATATTATATTTTGATGCAATTTCATTTTTAGTCAAAATAATTCCGTGTCTTGTTTCGGGACTTCCTCCCACGGCTACGGGGAGCGAACGAATTTCGGGACGGTACAGACATTCTACGGAAGCGTAAAATTTATTGCAATCTATATGCAAAACACATCTTTGCATGGCTTCATCTCTTTCATAGTTTAGTACATTTGTTCTAATATTATACCAAACAGCATAAAAAGTCAAGCGTCCAAAAAATGTCAAAAATGCTCGAAACAACTTATTTTGTGATAAAATAAAATTTTAGTTGCATTTCTACACAAAATATGGTAGAATACAGAAAATTTTATAAAAGGAGGTAATTGCTATGGCTATGACATATGAGTCAATCGTTGAAGCAACAAGAAACAAGTTCTACGATGTAAATGTATCTTCCGTTCAGGGCACACTTGCTTTCCAAATCAACATTGAGGGTAAAGCAGTAAACGGCATTTTCTATATTGAAATCAAGAACGGAGAAGTACATGTTGAGCCTTATGAATATTATGACAGAAATGCCATTATTCATATCAACGGCACAAACTGGATTAAGCTCATCAACGGAAAGCTTGACCCTGTATTCGCTTTCACAACAGGCAAGCTAAAGGTTGACGGCGACCTAAACGCAGCGCTCGAAATCATCAAGTTTCTTGGCTAATGCAAAAACCGAAGTATTGGGCTACATACTTCGGTTTTTTTATTTTTGTAACAAAAAAATCTCCCTTTTCATAGTATGAATTAGAACATATGAAGGGAGGCACCAAAATGGGTTGCAATAACAACAACTGCGGATGCGGTAATTCTTCTTGGGTTATCATCCTTATCATCATCCTTCTTTTATGCGGAGGATTCAACACATGTAACAACGACTGCGGCTGCTAATCGGTCTGCACACAAAAAGGAGCAGTGGGAAACCACTGCTCTTTTAACTGTATTTAATTTTTAAATTAGGTGTGGGTTGGCCACGCCTTGTTTTCGTCAAGACATAGAACCGTCGCCTATACACTTCTATTTTTGTCAATCAAAGAACCGTCCCCTGATTGCGAGTCAAGTTTTCCATGATATTTAGCACCTGTGGTTGTACTAACTGTATCCGCCACAGTAACTATTGGCAAGGCGCATAAAAAAGAAAAAGTTAATACAATACTCAATAATAATGGAATTAATTTTTTCATTTTGCTTATCCTCCTATCTACGATTACTTATGACTCTACTCCAGCACCCACCGGATTTATATTTTTTTATTTTATTTCCAATTGAAAAGTTAACACCGTATGCATAAGATGATTTTCCAAATTCTTTTTCAAGCTTCATTTCGATACTATCGGCTTTTTTTCTAACAGCTTCGTCGTTTCGTTTTTTCTCATAAGCCTTTTTTAAGCCTTCACTGTAAAAATAAATTGAATTACCTTCTTCCTTTAAAGTAACAAGATTATAGTCTAAATAATTTTTAGCATCATCTTTTGAAAGTGGCTTTGACATTTTTAAACCGTTGTACTCGTAGAAACCCTTTAAAATATCTGTATCCATTTGTATTTCAACAATTTCAGCGTCAATATTATCTTGAAGCCATTCAACACACCATTCTTCTAAATCTTCAAGTTGATAATCGTCAGAAAATCTATGGTTTTCCGTATTAACAAAAAACTCACGACCGTTATATTCAAATTCAAAAGCACAATTTAATAACTCAACGCTTCCCCAAACATTTCCTGAGTCAGAAAAAAAATCAATTTGTTTTTTTCTTTGATCAATAAGCTTAAAATCACTTGGCTTGGCATCATACTTTTGGCAAAGATAAAGAACTGCTTGAGTTCTTACTATCGGAGTGAATACACCGAAATATGAGCATACATCTATCAAGAGTGTAAGCGCTATTACCACTGATACAATCTTAAATACTTTTTTCATAAAAAAACTCCTTTTTAATTTAAACTCTTTGTTTTATTAGTAAAATCTCCACCAAGTACAAGCTCCCGTTTTACTTGTGTGAATAGTTATATCTGTTCCTTCATAATGATCGACATCGCAAGGCAAAGCTAAATGCAATTTTTCTCTAATCTTTTCTCCAAACTCCTTTTCATCAGCTATTGACATACGGCCGTTAGGATCATTATAAATGAATACTGCATACTCTGTCGGGGCAAAACAACTTTTTAAGAAATCATAAGCATTGTTTTCCTGAATCACATAATCGTAACCGAGAAATGTCGAGTATCTTAATATATTTTCGTCGTTTATCAAAAATCCTATAATTCTTTCATCAACATTTTCTTTTAGCCATTGGGTACACCATTTTTGAACATCTTCAAGTTGATAATCGTCATAAATAACTTTGTTTTTTCTTGAAACAATAAAATTTCTGTCGTTATATTTGTATTCCAATGAAAAATCCACCCAAATCGGTTGTTCAAAGAAAAAATCACCGTATTGCTTCCAATATATATGAGGCTTATTGTAATCTAACAATTCAAATTCGCTTGCCGGTTCATCATATTTTTCAGATAAATAGTGAATCGAACTAATTCTTGCATAAGCATAGTAAACACCATCATATAGCTTACTACCTAAAAAACACACAACTGGTATTGCCAATATAATGATTATTATTTTTATAGCATTTTTCATATGTATCCCTCCATAAATCATAGTAAATGAGCATTAAAAAATGTTCCTACATATTTTGCCACAGATGCGTTTGTTTCTGCATTTGCTTCAATCGGCAAAATGCTGATATATGAAATAATAATTGACAATATCAGTGTTAATGAGATTATGTTTTTATACTTCAATTTATTTCTCCTTTATTTAACGATTATATTTAATATTCCTTTCCCATGAGTTATAGTTTATCTTTTCAATATCTATTTTAACTCCATTTGACGAATAACAAGCATCATATTCTTTACCGTTACCGAAAACATTTTTAAGTTGAATTTCTATGTAATCACTTACAGAATAATCCTTAAATGGATTGATTGTTTTATCATAGTAGTAAACGATAAAGTAATCGTTTGATTCTTTGGGCGAAACAGATTTCAATATTTCTTCTGTATCATCTGTTTTCATTAAATAACCAAAGCTTTTATTAGAACTATGATAATAATCTAATAAACTTGTTGTGGATAACCCCATACCGATTATTCTTTCATCAACATTTTGTTGCAACCATTCGGTGCACCATTTTTCAACATCTTCTAATTGGTAATCATCATAAAATTCTTCATCTTCTCTATTAACAAAAAAATTACGCCCATTGTATTTAAACTCAAATGCATAATCAACCCATTTAGGTTTTTGAAATATTGAACCATTATCAATAAATGCAGTCTGTGCTATCCTATAATCTACCAATTCAAATTCTTCCGGTTTGGCATCATACTTTTCGCAAAGATATTCGATTGCCTGAGATTTCACCGATGCACTTTTAATTCCTGTTACACTGCATCCGCCAAGAATAGCAATAATCAGTAATATTGAGACTATTTTTATAGCATTTTTCATATGAATCTCCTTTTTAATCTAAACAAATTCATTTAATAAGACACAGAGGACGATTCCTTGTGTTTTACCACTATGTCACCTATATGAAAATAATACCATATAAGCATCTGTTAATACAAGTACTTTCGCCGGCATAGGAAACTGTTTTATAGGCTACACGCCATTAAAAAAGTTTCTTTTCTTTATATATATGTATTAAAAAATTAAAAAGGTAACAAAATTTTTATATAAATCTTGGATATGCGAATATAACATAGCCTCTATGCATATAGTATTTATCAAATTGTATATTCTACTGCCCAGCTATACAAAAAAGAGCTGTGAAAATGTAATGCAAATGATTACAGCTTCACAGCTCTATAAAAGATGAAAGTATTTCTAATTAAAATTACATATTATCCTGTACGGCATAGGTTAAGCCTTCGTCGAGGGAAACCTCGCCCCTCCAGCCCAATGCTTCAAGCTTTGAGGAGTCTAAAACCGCGTTTGCAATAAATGAAAACGCACCCTTTTCATAATCTGAGGGAAGGTCAAATTTTACCCTTGCATTTTTCTCAGGGAACAGCTCGCAATATTTTTTTGCCATATCGGCAATGGTAATGCGAGAGGTACTTGATGCGATATTATAAGCCTCGCCGTTTTCTCCGTCAAGAAGTACGGTCAAAAGTCCTGTTATTGCATCGCTTACATAGGTGTAGGAGCGAAGCTGCTTTCCCTCGCTTTTTAACACAATATCCTCGCCTGCGGCAACCTGTCTTGCAAACAAGGCGCAAACCTTGGAATCGGTTTTGCTCATACCTGCGCCGTAAATATATGACAAACGTCCGATGCCCACATTTAAGCCGTACTGCTTACCGTAGCAAACGGTTAGGTTTTCACAGCATTTTTTGCTTTCGGGATAGCAGGAACGCACATTTGAGGAGGAAATAAAACCGAAGTCCTCCTCGCCGATGGTTTCGAGATTATCTGTTTTTCCGTACACCTCGATGGTTGACACATAAAGAAATCTTTGGGCACCGATTTTTTTGGCATAATCGAGCAAATAGCTTGTGCCGAAAAAGTTAATCTGCATAGTGCCGACAGGATCGGAGGCATACATATCGGGTGCGGCATTTGAAGCGCAATGAACAACATAATCTGCTTTTTTATCGCTGTTCACGGGAGAAGTTACATCTCCTACAATGAAGCTGATTTTGCCCAAATCCATATTATCGGCAAATTTTGCCCTTGCTCTCTCCTCATTTCGCACCATTGCGACAACGCTGATATCTGCGCCGAACGAGCGCACACGCTCCATAAGAGCATTGATAATAAACGAGCCTATAAAGCCTGTGGCACCCGTCACCAAAACGGTTTTGCCCTCAAGCCTGTCCCAGCTGATATTTGAAGCAGCTATGCGCTTTATGTCATTTTTAACAACAGAATTCATATGCTCTCCTAACCCTTATAGCCCATAGCAAGATAGGCTTTCATAAGGTCGATATCCTCTTGGGTTGTAATTTTGAAGTTTGTGCCTTCACCGAGAATCAAATGAACCGACTCGCCAAGCTCAACAAGGAGCGTACAGGTTGCAACCGTGTCAACAATGCCCTTTTCAACAGCCTGCTCGTGTGCCCAGATAAACTTTGAAAGACGAAGCGACTGCGGTGTTTGAGTTCTTGCAATTTGGCTTCTGTCAACAACAACGCTTGAATTGTCGGGGTCCTCCGGTGTGGTTTGAAGCAAAGCTTCGGTTGCGGGTACGGTTGTAATAGCCGTACCGTGACGCTTTACGCCTGCTATATTAGCATTGATAATATCCTGGCTGATAAGCGGTCTTACGGCATCGTGAATAACAATAATGCTGTCCTCATCGTAATTTTCTTTAAGATAGAGCATACCGTTGCGCAGGGAGTGCATACCCGAATCGCCTCCGGGAACTATACCGTTGTTTGGTTGCTCGAGCATTTTTGTTATGCCGTATTCCTCGGCACCGCGCTTTAAGGTATCCTCCCAGCCGTGCAGGCAAACAACAACGATAGCGTCAATTCCTCTGTTTTTTTGGAACGCCTCGAGGGTATAGAAGATAACCTCCTTATTATTAACACGCATAAACTGCTTCGGAATTTTGGCTTTCATACGAGAGCCGACACCGCCGGCAATAATTAATGCAACATTTTGAACCTTCTTTTCCATAATTACATCTCCATAACTATTTTTTATTTATTATATCAAAGGTAAGATTTTTTACATTCTCACAGGCGTTTGAGCTTTCGCCGAAGAAAGAATTTTTAAAGCCTTTGATTTTTTGCATATCCACAAGATTATCCTTAGCTGTTTTAGCCGCCTCAACATCCGTTTTTACTATATTTGACGGAACAAAGTGAGAAAATTCCAAAAACGAATCTCTTGTGTCGGCAAACTCCTCCTCATCAAATGCCAAAAATACCATGGGCTTTTCAAGGAGTGCCGCTTCAAAAATAACGCTGGAATAATCCGTTACAAGAAAATCGGATACGATAATTACATCATTTACATCCCAGCTGAAGCAATCTGCCATACGGCTTTCGTTAGCCTTTGAGCAGGTAAATTTTTCCGTTAGATAGGGATGAAGCTTTATAACCACAGCCCATTCCTCGCCTAATGTCTCAAGAACCCTGTCAACATTAAATTTTTCCGTTGGGTAATAGCAATCTCCATTTCCGCCACCGCGAAATGTGGGCGCAAACAACAATATCTTTTTTCCCTTTAAATTCGGAAACTGACTGTAAAATTTTTCTCTTACAGAATTTTGATAGGCTTCATTAAGCAAAATATCACATCTCGGTGATCCGAGAGGCAAAACCTTCTGTCTGTCTATTCCGAACGCCTCGGCATAGTAGTCGCACACATCGGGCGAGCTGACAACGGCATAGTCGTACTGTCTGTGATTTGCGGAATACATTTGGAGCTTCGAATCCTTATGAATTCTCGAAAAGCCGAAGGTTTTAAACGCTCCGACTCCGTGCCAAAGCTGAATAAGGCAGGTTCCCTTTTTCTTTTTTATATAGCTAATCAAGTGATAGTAATCGTCGATATATACAACCCTTGATGTCATATACAAATACATAAACTTAAAGGAATGAAGTAGGGTTGCCTTTGCTCCTCCGCTTGCGCAGGCAATGTGTATGTCAAGCTCCGACTCCTGCTTGAGTGTGTCGTAAACAGCCTTTAAATTACCGACAGGCTCGGAGGTTCGGTTGCTGAAAAAGGACACCCTGTTGTTTTTGATTTTCAGCAATCTAAAGGGCAGAGCCAAAAGGCTGAAAAGAACACCTGTCAAGGATTTTGCAAGCTCTCTTTTCGGTGTTCTCAAAAGATGAGAAACAAAGCTTTTCTTTATTCCGTCTGCTTTTAAATCCGTTGAAACAAGCTCACCCGTGCTTATACCGTCGCTGAACACAAAATCAATTTTAACCGACTTTGGACAATAGCCATAGAAAACATACGCAAGCTCGTAGCTTCCCGAAGCAACCACCTTATTATCCTGTTGCTTTACAGGCATAGGTATGCGTCGGTTATGCTCACCGTCGGTAAAAAGAATTGACACCCTCGGCGCCACCGGTATTTCATCACAGGTAAAGGATACATCAATATCGGCAATGCCGTTTGTAATATTAAATTTTTCGACATCAAACATAACTTTTTGCATAGCCGAATCTCCGATATATATTATTAAATATTTTACCATATTTAAGCATAAATGTCTATACAGATTAAATAAAAATAGGGGGCTGTAAAAAAACAGCCCCTTTAATACATAATTATTCAATTATTTTGCAAGGTCGCCTACAACCATCATATAGTCACCGATTTGAACACCGAATTCGGGACCGCCCTCCATTATAAGCTGTTGATTAGCTGTCATCTGGAACATATCACCTGTTCCGAGAAGAATTTTAAGGGCTGATGTAGGACAGTCGAACTTCATATTGAAGAAAGGCTTTGCTCTCTTATATTCGCCTCGTCCTGCTCTTGACTTTCCTGCCTTGATACGAATATATGCAGTACATTCAGGATGGCCTACAACCTCCCACTGATAGCAACGGTCGGGTGATTTTGAGGTCCACTCATGAATAGCAGGATGTCCTAACTTATTAAGCTGTGAAATACCCGAAGATAAAAGATAGAAATACAGCTTGCAAAGCAATACGGAGGTTTCCTCATCATTCTCGGGCGGTTCTTTGATGCCAAGAAGAGAAGACATCTTCAAAAGCACCATCATAAACTTCAAAAACTTTCCGAAGGATTTAATTTTCATCTTAGGAAGCTTGGTCATATCGCCCTTCATAAAAGCGTTCATCTTTTCCATAGATGAGAAAGCAAGCTCTGCGTCAATTTTTTCCTGACCGAGATATTCTCCGAGCTTAACCGTCCATTCGCCGTTTTCAACAATAAAATGAACAGCCTCTTTATCTTCTACATTCACCCTTGCAGATACTTGGTAAATTGCATTTACACCTTCAAATTTTTTCTTTAAATCCGGAACATCGGTAGCAACGGTCTTTAAAAGCGGCAATGCGGCAGCCATAAAGACTTTATTAGCATAGCGAGTTTCATCACTCGGCATAACAATACACTCCTTTCAAATAGAATTTTAAAATCAATTAAAATTCGTCATCCCAAGCATCGTCTGCTTCGAAATCAGCGTGCATCATTTCCTGAATTGCTTCTGATATACCGTTTGCGTCAATCTTAGCAAGAGCAAGAAGGTCCTCCTGCAAGCCGATTGTTGAGAAAGCATCCTGATGACCGAGCATCTTGAATGCGCAAGCCTTACCTGAAGAAGCAACTACCTCTGCAACTGCAGAGCCAAGACCGCCCATAACCTCGTGGTCCTCAACCGTAATAATACGGCGGGTGTCCATAACAGCTGCCATAACAGCTTCCTTATCGATAGGCTTAATTGTATGCATATTAAGTACACGAACCTTTAAGCCTGCGTCTGCCTCTGCAATACGGGCAGCCTGCATAGCCTCAAATACGCATGAGCCGCAAGCGATAACGGTAATATCCGTACCCTCGTTCATAACGCTTGCCTTATTCCACTCAAACTTGCAATCGTCAACGCTCTTGTGGATAACCTGGTCAAAGCCACGGTTAATACGAATGTAAACAGGTCCCTCGATATCATAAGCAGCCTTAACTGCGTGATATGTTTCAGCACCGTCACACGGGCAGATAACTGTCATATTAGGCAAAGTTCTCATACAAGCCATATCAATTAAGGCATGATGAGTTGAGCCTGCCTGACCGAAGGATGTACCTGCGTGAGTTGCAATCATTTTTACAGGAACATTCTGATAGCAGATATCTGTGTGAATCTGGTCGAGCGAACGAGCCGCTGTAAAGATAGCAAATGTTGAAGCAAAAGGAATAAATCCGTTTTTAGCAAGACCGGCTGAAACACCGAACAGATTTTGCTCTGCAATACCTACATTGAAGAATCTGTCAGGGAATTTTTCACCGAACATACCGATTTTTGTTGATTTTGCAAGGTCGGCAGTAAGAGCAACGACATCCTTATGCTCCTCGCCCAATTCGCAAAGCGCAATACCGTAGCACTCTGCTGTTGACAGCTTGGTTGTATCTGTCATTGTATAGGTCATACCAGCCATTGTTTATGCCTCCTTTTCTACACGAGCAATACGCTCTGCCAAATATTTATCCAATGATTCATAAGCCTTAGCCTGAAGCTCATCATCAAGTGAGCCGTAATGCCATAGGTAATTGTCCTGCATAAAGTCAACACCCGCACCCTTGAAGGTATCCATAACAATGGCAGTAGGCTTGTCGCCGCCGTTTTTGTGATTTTCAATAGCAGCCTCAATAGCGTCATTGAGTTCTTTAAGGTTATGTCCGTCAACACGGATAACATTGAAGCCGAATGCCTCAAATTTCTTATCAACGGGCTCAACCTTCATTTCGTCGTCAACACGACCGTCAATCATACATTTATTAATATCGGCAAGAACAACAATGTTTGAAAGCTTGAACTGTGCGGCGCTCATTGCAGCCTCCCAGTTTGAGCCCTCGTTAAGCTCGCCGTCACCTGTAAGAACATAGTTCATATAATCTAAGCCCTTTAATCTTCCTGCAAGCGCAAAGCCTACTGCAAGAGATAAGCCGTGACCGAGAGAGCCTGTTGAGCAGTCAACACCTCTAACCTTGTTGCAATCCATGTGCATACCGATTTTTGCACCTGTAAGATTGAAGATTTTAAGCTCCTCCTCAGGCATAAAGCCGAGGTCAACAAGAACAGGAGCGTAGCCGACAGCACAATGTCCCTTTGAAAGAACAAATCTGTCTCTATCCTCCATATCAGGATTTTGAGGATCAATCTTCATAAAACGATTATAAAGAATGGTCATAGCGTCCATAGCCGACAGTGAACCGCCGACATGACCTGAGCCGCCCCAAACAGCAGTCTTTAAACAATAGCGTCTAAGATAATCTGCTTTCTTTTCAAGGCGCAGCCATTCTTCTTTGTTAAATGGCTTGTAATCTGCTGGCATAATATAATACCCCTTTCAAATTTTATATAATAATCAAATTATTTCAAACCGAGCTCCGGATGTCTTGCGGCTACAACGCCGAATGCATCCTCAGCGATATCAATAGCAAGCTTGATATCATCATCTGTTACGGCAGCATTCATAAAGTGGTTGTGGTGTGAGGTTAGGAACAAGCCTCTGCTTACACACTCTGCAACCCACTCCTGATGAAGCATCAAGCTGTCGTCGTTTGCTATCCTCAAATAGAACAGAGCAGGCTCGCCTGTAACCTTAAGGTTAAAGCCGTGTTCTGCACCGGCAGCCTTTAAGCCGTCCGTGAGAAGAATACCCTTTTCTCTGAACATTTTAGGTGTGTCAAGGCGCTTCATTTTAGGAATACATGCAAGGCATGCGGCAAACGGCTCTGCACTCATCCAATAAGAGCCTGTATATACAACTGATGAAGCTGTGTTTTTCATATGCTCCTGACCGCAAACAGCAGACATATTGTAGCCGTTTGCCAAAGCCTTACAGAAGCAGATAAGGTCAGCCTTGAAGCCGTAATAATGGTCGGAGCCTGCCAAATCAAGACGGAAGCCTGTACGAACATCGTCGATGATAAGAACCATACCGTGATCGTCGCAGAACTTACGAACCTTTGCCCACTGCTCCTTAGTTGCAGTTGTGTTATCGTAGAAGTTACCGTGGTCATACGGCTGTGCGATAAGACCTGCGAAATCGCCGTTTGCCTCATCGTATGCCTTTTGCATAGCGTCCATATCGAACCAAGGAACAACTACATTGTTTTCAACCTCCTCGGGAAGAATACCCGGATAGTCAGCCTTTTGAGCCCACTGGAAGTCTCCGTGATAGTAGCCCTTGAAGAACATCATCTTTTTCTTTCCTGTATGTGCTCTTGCGCACATAACCGAAAACGTTGTGGCGTCGGAGCCGTTCTTCATAAAGAAAGCCCAGTCGGCAGTAGCTACGGTATCCTTAAGAAGTTCTGCACATTCTACCATCTTATATGAAGGAGAGGTTGTGCAGTTTCCTATTTTAAGCTGCTCCATAGCGGCGGCATCAACATCATCGTCGCAATAGCCGAGAACATTAGGTCCGTATGCACACATAAAGTCGAGATATTTATTTCCGTCAACATCCCAGAAATATGTACCCTTTGCGTGATCAGCCATAAGCGGCCATTTTGTTATAGGAAGGAACAAGCCCTCCGAAGGACCCAAATGTCCATATACACCGGAAGGAATTGCGTTTAGCGCTCTGTTGAACCATTCCTGTGATTTTTCGTGTTTATATTCAGGGAATTTACTCATTTTGCACTAACCTCCTTAACCCAAATATACTGCTACTCTGTCGAGTATTCTGTTTACATTGTCTATCATATTAATCATACCTGACATATAGATATTGCCTGCGCAAAGCTCTGCCATTGTGGAGGCAGTGCCGTTAAACAGAGCGTTAGCCAAATCAATGGTCTTGAATTCCATAACTGCTCTCGGTGTGTCAGGCTTTTCCTTGATAAGCTCTAACTTATGGTCTCTTGCTCTAACTGTTACATAAACAGCATCGGTAATACCCATCTGAATATCGCCGTCACAGATATATGAAGCAGACAGCTTGCTTATCGAGTCGTTATTTGCCAATGCGCAAATAGCTCCGCCGATGGTGTACATAGTAAGGATAGTTGACTTTTCAAAGAAATCTCTGTTTTTCAAATCCTCCTCACTCGGCATAAGATACTTTGTGAGAATATCCGTCAGCTTTGTGAAGGGGCCAAGCAAAAAGGATAATACCTGTGGTATATTCTTTACAGGAATACCCGGCTTGCTGTCATCAATTAACGCATTAAATTTTTCAGGTGATGCGAATTTCATTTTACATGTGCATCCGTAGTCACCCTCTGTCATTTTGCATCCGTCTGCCGAGAAGTTATATGTAACGCATGGTCCGTCAGTAACATCAAAGCATAGAGATACAGGCTTCTTTAGGCCTCGGCATACTGCCTTTGCCTCGTCATCCATTTGACAAAGGTTTTCCAAGGTGCAAAGAACGCCGTAAGCATTTACAAATGCTAAAGCTTTTGCTTCTTTCAAAATAATTCCTCCTTGTTTGTCTTTTGGTTAAAATGCCAAAATAAGACATTAAAATGCAAGCCTATTATATCACAATTACATAATTTGTGCAACCATATTTATAAACAAAATATAAAATTATATCGGGCGACGCCTGTCGCCCGATATATTAGTTTACAAATGCTAAAATTCCTACGGTTACTCCGCTTAGTGCCATAAGCACTGCAAGCACAATAGCCGTAACCTTTACCCATCCTCTGTGCATATGAAATTCTCCTTATTCCATAAACTCATTTGCCGCAGAAATAAGCTTTTTTGCCAGCTCGGCAGAAGCGTCCTTATTGTCTGCAATAGCCGTTATATATGCCTTTATTTTAGGCTCTGTACCCGAAGGGCGAACTATAACCTTGTTCGAGTCTGCCAGCTTGAATTCCAAAACATTAGACCTCGGCAGGTCAATAACGGATTCTTCTCCGTTTGAATAAGAGGTTATTCCCGTCTTATAATCGGAAACGGCAATCACAGGCAGGGAAGCAATTTCCTTTGGCGGATTATTGCGCAAATTGTCCATAATGCCTGCCATCTTTTCCATACCCGAGGCGCCCTCGAATGTGTAGGATTCCACAACGTTTGTATAGCTTCCGAACTCGTCATACAGGGAATTCATAACATCAACAAGGTTCATATTTTTGGTTTTATAATAAGCCGCCATTTCACAGATAAGCATTGAGCCTACAACGGCGTCCTTATCCCTTGCGTGAGTTCCTGCCAAATAGCCGTAGCTTTCCTCGAAGCCCATAACAAAGTCGTCTGCTCTGCCTTCGCCCTCGAGATTTGTAATTAACTCTCCGATATACTTAAAGCCTGTAAGCAGGTTTTTAAAGGTGCAGTTATATTTGTTTGCAATTACCTCTGCCAAATCGGTTGAAACAAAGGATTTAACGGCGATAGCGTTCGGGGACAGCGTACCCTTTTCCTTTTTCTGCGAAAGTATATAATTTAGAAGCATTGCGCCGACCTCATTACCGCTTAAAAGCACAGGCTCTCCGTTTTTATCCGGCACGGCAATACCAACTCTGTCGCAGTCGGGGTCAGTTGCCAAAAGAATATCCGCGCCTATGGTTTTATTCATTTCAAGTCCAAGCTCAAACACCTGCTTGATTTCCGGATTAGGGAAAGGACAGGTTGGAAAATATCCGTCGGGATTTTCCTGCTCCTTAACAACATAAACCTTATCTATACCTATTCTGTTAAGTATTTTGCGCACAGGCTTATTTCCCGTTCCGTTGAGTGGGGTGTAGATAACCTTAAGGTCTGCACTTTTAACAATATCGGGGTTAATGCATTGCTTTTGAACCTCGTCTAAAAAGCTTTCGATAACATCCTCGCCGATATATTCTATTCTGCCGTCCTTTACAGCTTCATCAAAATCCGTCTTTTTAATGCCTGTAAAGTAATCTACCTTCTTAATAAACTCGTAGGTTTCGGACGCTTCCTCATCAGTCATTTGATAGCCCTGCGGATTATAGCATTTATATCCGTTATATTTTGCAGGATTGTGAGAAGCAGTAAGAATGATACCGCTGCTCGTGCGGAAATGTCTGATAGCATACGACAGGCACGGTGTCGGCTCAAGCTCGTCAAACAGATAAACCTTGATGCCGTTAGCCGCAAGAATTGAAGCCGCCTCTCTGCTGAAATAATCGCTCTTTATTCTTGAATCGTAGCCTATTGCAATTGAAGGATTTTCATAATTCTTATTAAGGAAGTCGGAAAGGCCTTGGGTTGCTCTGCCGACGGTATAGACATTCATACGATTTGTGCCTGCGCCTATAACTCCTCTGAGACCTGCTGTGCCGAATTCGAGCGAACGATAAAACCTGTCTAATATTTCTTCATCGTTGCCTTTGATGCTCTCAAGCTCAACCCTTAAATCCGGGTCGGCATCTGCTTTTTCGAGCCATTCGTTATATAAGGCATTAATATCCATAAGTCTTCTCCTTTACTAATCATATATTATATATATTAAACCCCTAAAAATATATTGTCAACATAAATATTCGTTGTGTATATGATATTTGTATGCTATAATGTGGTTGGTGATGAGTATGTTTTCAAAAGTAAGAAGCGAAGGACTTTACGGAATAGACGCTTTTGATGTTGAGGTACAGGCGGATTTAAGCTCGGGACTGCCGAGATTTGATTTGGTAGGGCTTCCAGACGCAAGCGTAAAGGAAAGCCGCGAAAGAGTAAGGGCGTCAATCAAGAATTCGGGCTTTGACTTCCCTGCTTCAAGAATTACGGTAAATATTGCACCTGCCGACATCAAAAAGGAGGGTGCTGTTTACGACCTGCCCATACTTATTGCCATACTTAAAGCAAGCGGACAAATCAAAGTAAATTTAGATGATTTTGCATTTATCGGCGAGCTGTCGCTGGACGGTGAAATTCGTCCCGTAAACGGTGTCCTTCCTATGATACTGAAGGCAAAGGAAAGCAATATCGGCGCTATATTCATTCCTTATAAAAACGCAAACGAGGGCAGTGTTATCGACGGGATAGATATATTGCCTGCAAAGCATATAAAGGAGATAATCAGACATCTTAACGCCGAAGTGCTTATAGAGCCTGTGCCTAACGAAATATTTGAGGAGGAAATGCTGACCGAGGACCTCGACTTTGCAGATGTAAGAGGTCAGGAGGGCGCAAAGAGAGCGCTGGAGATAGCGGCTGCAGGCGGTCACAACTGCATTATGATAGGTCCTCCGGGAACGGGTAAATCCATGCTTGCAAAACGCATAGGCTCCATTCTTCCCGATATGACCTTTGAGGAAAAAATCGAAACAACTAAAATATACTCCGTGGCAGGCGAGCTTCCCGAAAATGTTAAGCTGATTTCAAAAAGACCGTTCAGGAGTCCTCATCACACGATTTCTGCACAGGGCTTAACGGGAGGAAGCGCGAATCCTAAGCCGGGCGAAATTAGTCTTGCGCATAACGGCGTGCTTTTTATGGACGAGTTCCCCGAATTTGACCGACGCACCAAGGAGGCTTTAAGACAGCCTATCGAAAACGGCTCAATTACCATTTCAAGAGCAAACGGCTCCATAACCTATCCTTCAAGCATTATGGTTATTGCGGCTATGAACCCCTGTCCCTGCGGATATATGGGGCATCCCGTAAAGCCGTGCAAATGCACGGAATCTGCAAAGCGCAGATATCAGGCTAAGATTTCCGGTCCCCTGCTTGACAGAATGGATATTCATATCGAGGTTCAAAATGTTGAATACGAAACCATTTCGAGCAAGGAGAGAAGCGAGGAAAGCAAAGTAATAAGGGAGCGTGTAAACAGGGCAAGAGCTATTCAGCAAAAGCGTTTTGAGGGCACGGGAATATCCTGTAACGCAAAGATGTCGCCTGCTATGACGCAAAAATACTGCATAATGACTCCGCAGGCAGACGAGCTTATGAAAAACAGCTTTAATAATCTTGCTATGTCGGGAAGGGCATACGATAAAATTATGAGAGTTGCCCGAACGATAGCAGACCTCGCAGGAAGCGAGCTGATAGATTTTATACACATTGCAGAAGCGATACAGTACAGGTCGCTCGACAGAAAATATTGGGAGTGAAAATATGGACAGAAAAATTGAAAAAACGATGGCTAATCTTGAGAAAAACAATATGAAGCCATACTATGTCGAAACAAAGGAGGAGGTTGCCCCTCTTGTTAAAACGCTTTTGAATAAAGGCGAAACCGTTGCAAACGGCGGAAGCGAAACACTTAAGGAATGCGGAATATTTGAAGATATACTTGAAAGCGGCGACTATGCTTTTGCAGACAGGCGAGGCTTGGAGGGTGAGGATATCAGGCAGGCATACATAAAGGCTTATGCAAGCGACACATATTTTTGCTCATCAAATGCCGTTACCGAAAACGGAGAGCTGTACAATGTTGACGGAAATTCAAACAGAGTTTCCTGCATAGTTTACGGACCTAAGCAGGTTATTGTGATTGTTGGCAAAAACAAAATAGTTAAGGATATAAACAAGGCTGTTGAGAGGGTTAAAAAACACGCTGCTCCGCCTAACTGTGTAAGGCTTAGCTGCGGTACACCCTGCGCAAAAACAGGAGAATGCATTTCGCTTTCTCAGGATAGTCCGACGCTTTGCGACGGATGTCAATCGGAAAGACGAATTTGCTGTAACTATGTTGTATCGGCTCATCAAAGGCATAAGGACAGAATAAAGGTTATTATCGTAAACGAAAATTTAGGATATTAGAAAATAATACTCCTGCAATCCGACGAGGATTGCAGGAGTATTATTTTACATATTACTTTTTACCGTCAGATTCATAATTAAATGATGAAGCATTATATCCGAAATTCTTTTCAACCAATGGTGTAAATTCGTCACCCTTACCGTAATCGGCGCTCTTAAGCTCACGGATAGCCTCGTTAATGGAATCCTTCCATCCGCTGTGCTTTGCACAGGCAATAACATATTCGATGGTTTCAAGCTCGTTATCAAGAACAACATAGCTGTCCTTCTTATCGCTTGGCATAAAGCTGAATTCATCAACAATAAGAACATCTGCGCTTCCGTTATCCAAAAGCATCAATGCATCATCAACGGATTTTGCAGGCATAACTGCCTTGCACGCGCCTGCGATAGAGGTATGCTCCTCAAGAGCCTGCTCCGCCGCGTCCGAATATGTTACGGCAACCGCACCCTCAAAATCGTTAAAGGTGGCGATTTTGCTTTCCTTAGCTGTTACTGCAATAACTCTGTTTGTAATAATCGGCTCCGAAAAGCTGTAATGCTCATTAAAATTATCAACATCCTTGGAAAAGGCAAACATTAATCCTGCGCTGTATTCCTTTCCTGCTCCGTCAAAGAAGCCGCCGTCCTCCTCGAGAGTATATCCTGCGTCAACCTTTTCAAAGCAATAGGTTTTTAAATCTCCCTTTATGCTCGGGAATATTTTTTTCCAAAGCTCTGCTTCAAATCCCGTTGCCTTTCCGTCCTCGCTCACCTCTAAAAACGGCTTCATATTTTCCGTGTAGCCTATAATCAGATTAGTGTCGGAATATTTTTCCTCCTTTGCAGAGGAACAGCCTGAAAAGCAGGCGACAATAATCATTGCCGAAAGCACAACGCATACCATTTGTTTAAAAATCTTCATAACAAAACTCTCCTGAGAATTAAGAATATTATACACAAGATAATTTTATATTAAACAGAGCACAAAGTCAAGAATAATAATATTGACATTCAAAATAAAAGGTCTATAATAGGTACTAATAAAAATAAAGGAAGATAGTATGTTTAGTTTAGACAGAGTTTATAAGGCTTCCACCGTGCTTAAGGAAGTTATAAGAGAAACTGATATGATTGCGGCTCCCAAAATAAATCCCGAGTGCAATTTGTTTTTGAAAACCGAGAATTTACAGGTTACGGGTTCCTTTAAGGTTAGAGGCTCATATTTTAAAATAAGTCAGCTTTCAAACGAGGAAAAGGCAAAGGGCGTTATAGCCTGCTCGGCAGGAAATCACGCACAGGGCGTTGCGCTTGCGGCTACAAAAAACGGAATTAAATCTATTATCTGCCTGCCCGACGGAGCACCGATCAGCAAGGTTGAGGCAACGAAGAAATACGGCGCAGAGGTTTGTCTTGTTAAGGGCGTTTATGACGACGCATATAATAAGGCAATTCAGCTTAGGGACGAAAACGGCTACACCTTTATTCACCCGTTTAACGACCCCGATGTTATTGCAGGTCAGGGAACCATAGGCTTGGAAATTTTAAATCAGCTTCCTAATGTTGACGTCGTTGTAATTCCCATCGGCGGAGGCGGACTCATTTCGGGCGTTGCATATACTATAAAACAGCTTAAGCCGAGCTGTAAAATTTACGGCGTACAGGCTATGGGGGCACCGTCTATGGAAAAGAGCATCTTTGACGGTGAAATTGAAACGCTTCCAGCCGTTAACACCATTGCCGACGGTATTGCCGTTAAAACACCGGGTGATTTAACCTTTGAGCTTTGCAAAAGCTATGTTGACGGAATCATTACTGTAAGCGACGATGAGATAGCGCTTGCAATTCTAACGCTTCTCGAACAGCAAAAGCTTATTGCAGAGGGTGCAGGTGCCGTTCCCGTTGCGGCAATTATGAACGGAAAAATCCCCGACATCAAGGGCAAGAATGTATGCTGTCTTGTTTCGGGCGGAAATATTGATGTTACCATTTTGTCGAGAGTAATTGAGCGAGGCTTAAAAATGGGCGGACGAACCGCCGACATTGTTATTGCATTGTCGGACAGACCGGGACAGCTTGCAGGAGTAAGCCAAATTATTGCCGAGCAGGGCGCGAATGTTGTAAGCGTTAACTACGACTCCACCGACCTTGATATGAATATCACCGACTGCTATCTGAAAATCGGAGTAGAAACAAGAAACTTTGAGCATATTGTGGCAGTTAAGAAGGCATTAACGGACGCAGGCTTCAAGGTTTGCGAATAGAAAAACAGGAGGAATACAATTATGGAATATGTATCAACTAACGGTGCTCCTAACGCAATAGGGCCCTATTCACAGGCTGTAAAGGCAAACGGTATGCTGTTTACCTCGGGACAAATTGCCATCAACCCTGCTACAAATCAGGTTGAAGCCAAAACCATTGAGGAGCAAACAACACAGGTTTGCGAAAACCTAAAGGCGGTTGTAGAAGCCGCAGGCACAACAATGGATAAGGTTGTTAAGACAGTATGCTTTTTGGCAGACATAAACGATTTCGGAGCATTCAACGAAATTTACGGCAAATATTTCACATCAAAGCCTGCAAGAAGCTGTGTGGCTGTTAAGGCTTTGCCAAAGGGCGTGCTTTGCGAGGTTGAGCTGATAGCCGAGCTATAAAGCACTGCATACGAAAACAAATATCAATAAAAAAAGGAAGTGATTTTCACTTCCTTTTTGTTATTTATTTTCGGTTTTAATCAGATTGCCGTCTTTGTCCCACTCGACAGTGAATGTATCGTAATATATGTTGCCGTCTTCGTCACAATAGGTATCGGTTGTGTCCTTATCCCTGCTGATTTTGTTTTCCTTGTCAAAGACAAGATATCCGTCCTCACTGATATAGCAGAAAAAGGCGTCGATGCTCTCTCCTGTTTTTTCGTTGATGAAGGTTGGGAGATAGCTTTGCTGATCCATATTAAAATAATAAACATTGCCGTCCCTGTCAAAGTATTTCACCTTAGACTTTTCGGGATACGAGTCGCCGTTTCTGTCGTACAAAACGCTTGCAGACTGCGGATATGTGGTTTCGCCTTTTGAGTTTGTAGGGCTGACCTGTTCTGCTTTACCCGAGCAGGAGGCCATCAAGAGCGAAGCCGATATAACGGCAAGCAGCAGTGCAACTATTTTTTTCATATTTTACTCCAAAATCATTCTGTATATATTTTCAACATCGCTTGCTTCAAGCCTTGTCGGATTGTTTCCAAGCCTATCTACATTAACCTTTGATACGAAAACAGGGATTTTTTCGGCATCCGTCTTTGGATAATCCAATTCGAATTCGGTCAATATATTCCTAAATATATCTAAACCCTCTTGTGCGTTCCTGCCTCCCGTCAAAGCAGCAAGCTCGTCAAAGGCATTAAGCACATATTCTCTGCCTCTTTTGTCGTTTACCTGTTCGTTATGCTCAAGCATATATTCCCAAATTTTTGCAAGACCTACGGCAACGCTGTGTCCGTGCGAGGTGCCGCAGTTCATAGTAATATTGTAGCACATTGCATGAGCGGCAGTCGTGCCTGTGATATTGATTGCCTTACCGCCGTAATACGAAGCCATAAGCATACCTCGGTTGCCCTGCTGTTCATTTTTCATATAACCGTCCTTATGCTCAAAGAAAAGTCGGATTGCCTTTGAGGCATATTCTCTGCTTTCGTCATTGGCTTTAACCGACCAAAAGCTTTCAATAGCGTGACAAAGAGCGTCAAGGCAGGTGCATTTTCGCTGATAATCGGGAACCGTTTTGAGCAGGCTTTCATCCAAGATAACATAATCGGGAATGAAATCCAAATTAGCAATACTCGTCTTTTCCACCTCGTTGATATAGAAAACCGAGGATTTGGTTGCCTCAGCACCCGTGCCTGCGGTTGTAGGAATAAACAACGCCTTGATATCATTATCCTGCATAGGCTCGCTGAGACATTTTGAAATGTCGTTAGTTGTCATAAGCCTAATCATCTTTGCGCTGTCAATAGGAGAACCGCCTCCTGCGCCGATGATAAAATCGCATTTTTCCTTATTGAACATTTTGCTTGCGTCAATCATATCCTCAAATCTCGGATTAGGTCTTATATGATCAAAAACAACTATATCAAACTGCTTAAGATAATCGAATATATTTGTTTTTTGAAAGCTTTTGCCGCAAACAAGCATAGGCTTTTTTACATTCAGCTTATCAAAAAGACTGCCGATTTCACGGTAGTCTTTCAATATTTTACCCTTATTCTGCATTTGCAAGCCACTCATATTCCGGAATATAAATTCTTGTTTTGTCCCACGGGTCACCGTCAAGATGACGAATAAGCCATACATAATACATTTCGTAGCCCGGTGCAGTTACCTGCTGATGAGCGTTTCCGCCTCTGATGCACAGGCAGGTGCCGTTTTCGGTTTTATAAGGAGTATCGCCATCAAAGCCTGCGCCAAAGCCCTCAGGATGATCAAACTGATAGTAGTAAACCTCGGGCTGCGGATGATGATGAGGCGGATATGACGACCAGCGTCCAGGCTGATTGAACACCTCTCCCATAACCATATTAGAATAAGGCGCATTGTCCAAATCGAACATAGTAGAAACAATTCTGTGTCCCGTTCCGTTCCATTGTCCCTTGCCGAATTCCTGATACAGACAATTATCGGGATTATAGAAAACAGGTGCCCACTCTTTGTCGTTATCCGTCATTTGCACAAGAACCTCGCTGTCCTCAAGCGCCGTAACAGCGCAGGGAGTACCCTTTGAGAAATGCACGGCATAGGGTGTTTTTTGGAAAGGATTTTCACGATAGCAGTCCTCGTTAATTGAGTCGCCGACAGTGAAATTAACCTTGCCCGACAGAAGCAAAACAGCACATTCGTTGCTTTGCTCATTAATATTCAACACTTCGCCCTTTGACATATTTTTTACATAAATGTCCATAAGCATATCGGCATTAACGCCGTTCATTTCGCATAAAACCTTTTTACCGTTTTCGTCATATTCCGGTTTGTACAGCATAATTTTTCTCCTAAAATAATTATTTTAATCTAATACCGTCAAATTCTTAAGGCTGATATCCATAATAGGTGCCGAATGTGTCAATGCACCGCTTGATACAAAATCTACGCCTATTTCGGCAATTTCCTTTAGCCTTTGCTTTGTAACATTGCCCGAGCACTCGGTTTCGGCTCTGCCGTCGATAATTTCGAGCGCCTTTTTCATTGTTTCATTATCCATATTATCAAGCATAATGATATCTGCGCCTGCATCAACAGCCTCCTGCACCTGCTCAAGTGTTTCCGTTTCCACCTCAATTTTGCGCACAAACGGAGCGTAAGCCTTTGCCATTTGGATAGCCTTGGATACCGAGCCTGCCGCGCCTATATGATTATCCTTTAAAAGAACGCCGTCCGATAGGTTATATCTGTGGTTTGTTGCACCGCCCACTCTTACGGCCTCCTTTTCAAACGGGCGCATATTAGGCGTTGTTTTTCTTGTGTCAAGAAGAACCGTTTTATAGCCCTTCAGCTCCTCCATATACTCTCTTGTAATGGTTGCAATACCGCTCATTCGCTGGAGGTAATTAAGGGCAGTTCTCTCACCGCTTAAAATAACCTTAACATCACCGTATATAACACCGATCAAATCGCCCTTTTTAACAAAATCACCGTCGTTGAAATTGCGTTCAAATCTGCTTTCGCTGTCTAATAATTTGAAGGTACGCTCAAAAACATCCAAGCCGCAGATAATACCGTCCTGCTTGCAGATGAGGTCTGCCCTGCCCTGTCTGTCCTCAGGCATAACTGCATTTGTTGTAACGTCCTCCGAGGTGATGTCCTCCTTTAAGGTGTTGATAATATAATCATCAACATTAATTTTCATTGTCACACCATTTAGCATAGAATTCCGCGTCCTTTCTCTTGATTTCATTCATAATAAGAGCCTTAAATTCCTTTTGTATTTCTTCCTTGCCCGAATATGCCGTCAGGTCGATATCGTCAAAGTTGTCGTCCTTTTTAGAGCTGTCCTTTGCGATAACATCTGCTGCTCTCTTGGCAAAAACAAGGCTTTCGAGAAGCGAATTTGAAGCAAGCCTGTTTCTGCCGTGAACGCCGTTACACGCCGTTTCGCCAACGGCATACAGATATTTCATTGAGGTTACGCCGTTGATATCGGTTTTAACTCCGCCCATCATATAATGCTGTGCAGGGGTTACGGGAACATTATCCCTCGTGATATCGTAGCCCTCCTCCATACAGGCTTCAAATATATTCGGAAAACGCTTCTGCGCCTCCTCGCTTGTCATAGTTGGGAGATTGATATATACATGGTCCGTGCCGAACCTTTTCATTTCCTCAACTATGGCATTTGTTACAACATCTCTCGGCTGAAGCTCGTCCGTAAAGCGCTCGCCGTTTTCGTTTAGAAGAACAGCGCCCTCGCCTCTTACGCTCTCGCTGATTAAAAAGCGTCTGCCGCTTTTTTTGCTGTAAAGCGTTGTGGGATGAATTTGTATATAATTGATATCCTGAAGCTCAACATTATGCTTAAGGCTCAAAGCAAATGAGTCGCCTGTGATATGGGGATAGTTTGTTGAATTTAAAAACAGTCCGCCGATACCGCCGGTTGCAAGGACAATATTCTTTGCCAAAATAGCGCCCTTTTCGCCGAATTCGTCAATGCATACTATACCGTAGCAGGTATTGTTTTTCTCGATAAAATCCACCATAGTTGTACGGGTTACAAAGGTGATGTTTTTTCTTTGCTTGGCAATGTCCAAAAGGGTTGCCGTAATTTCCTTACCCGTTTCGTCCTTGTGATGAAGAATTCTGTTTTGACGGTGCGCGCCCTCTCTCGTATAGTCGTAGCCGTCGCCCGAGGTGTCAAACTTCACTCCCAAATCCACAAGAGTTTGAATAATTTCAGGCGAGCTTTCTATCATAACCCTAACAGCGTCGGGGTTATTCTCGTAATGCCCTGCCTTCATAGTGTCTTCAAAATAGCAGTTGAAATCGTCTATATCCTTCAGAACGCATACGCCGCCCTGTGCCAAAAAGGAGTCGCACTCGTCAAGGTTTTCCTTTGTGATAACCAAAACGTCCTGAGTCTCCGGCAAGCATAATGCCGCAAACAATCCTGCAACACCGGAGCCAACGATAACTGTGTCTGTTTGAATATAATTTTCTTTTCCCATAATTTTGTACCTAAAATATGTTTGTAAATTTAGTTATACTTATTCTAATATATAACTTTATTGCATTATTGTCAATAATAAGCAAACAAAAAAGAGAGTAAAATTACTCTCTTCAGACTGTCGATAAAGTGGTCTGAACCACGCCAAATAAAATCAAATAAGCCTATTAAGCCTCCCTTGTCAAATGGAGGTGGGTGCGATTTATCGCACTTAGAGGAATTGTAAAGGTGGCTTAGACATCGAATCTAAGCCACCTTTGGCGTTTATCGTTTTTTGCGATAAAGCGGTACCATCGTACAGCAATTATCGCAAGAAAACGATATTCAGTTCCATTTCTCAACAGTCTCTCATCATGTAGAATTTTATTACTTGGACTTTTTCTACACGATGAAATTTTAAACTGACACATTATGACTAACTTGTTTTGTTATTAATGGTTGTGGCGTTTACATACTGCTCGCCTGCCACAGGCGGCTTGCCTCCCTTTACTGCGATAAGCTCCTCACAGGTTACAAGCTGATAGCCCCGCTTGATAAGCTCGGGTACAATGCGGGCAGTAGCCTCTGCCGTAGAATCGTAAATTTCGTGCATCAAAATAATGTCGCCGTCCTTGACATTATTCATAACGGCATTATATACGCTGTCGGCATTTCTGCTTTTCCAATCCTGCGTGTCAAGGCTCCAATAATAGAGCGGCATTTTTTCGGCACGGCATTCCTTTCTTATAGCTTCGGTTGTTATGCCTCCGGGAGAACGGAAGGAGGTAGGATAAACACCGCCTGCTTTATAGATTGCCTCCGAGCTTTTCTTAATATCATTTGCCGTAACATTTTTACCGTAGTTATTATGGTCGTAGGTGTGGTTGCCTATTTCACAGCCGAGCTTAATCTTCCTTTTAACATTATCCGGATGGTCTGCAGCATTCTTGCCAAGCATAAAGAAGGTGGCCCTTGCGCCGTATTTTTCGAGCACATCAAGAATTTTGTCGGACGCCTTGTTATAGCCCGGACCGTCGTCATACGTTATGGCAATCATCGGCTTTGATGGGTCAAGATGATCCAAATCTACGCCTTTCATAACGGTTGCCTTTACAGGCTCGTTCCACTCGCCGTAAACCTTAACCTCGCCTGCCGAATAATAGGCTCTTATTCTGACGCTGTATTCCTTTTCGGGAGTAAGCTTTTTGATTTCGGTTTTGGTTTTCTCGGAGTCCTTTATTTCAAGAGTTTCACACTTCGTAAAGTCGTTTCCCTTTACATATTGAATCTCATATCCGTCTATTCTTTTTTGTGATTTCCAGCTTACCTTAAGCGTTCCCTCGGACTCGCTTGAAAGCTTAACGGTTGTTTTTTTAGGAACGGTTTTAAATTCGATTTCCTTATGCTTTTTGCTTTCGGCAACGCCCTTTTTAAGCGTTTTATAAGCATTTACATAAACCGAATAATCGCATGAGGAGTCAAGCTTCTCAGCCTTGAAGGTTGTAACCGAGCCGTCCTCAACCGTACCTATTTTGCTGTAATTTGAATCACTCGGGGTTTTTGCATAAACAAAATATCCGTCGGCGCTTCCTACCCTATTCCATTTTATGCTTGCCGTTGATGCGCCAACATTTTCGAGCGCGGCAGAGCTTACATTTCCCACATTCTTTGATGCAAAGGCGCAAGCGGAAATCAATCCGGCAAAAAAGACAAAAAGTATAACAAATGCACCTGTAATTCTGATTTTTCTTGACATATTTTCTCCCGTAAAAATTAATCTTGTTATTGGTCTATTATTATACAACTTTCATACACAATATTCAATAGATAAAGTATAAATTACAAAAAAATAAAATAAGTAAATTTTAGGTTGATTTTCACTAATTTATATGTTAATATCTATGACGGTTATAATAAGTATTTATATGGAAAGAGGTAAAGTGATGGAAACACTAATCACATTTCTTGTTGGTTTTCCGTTCATCAGCGCTATTCTTCTTGGCATCATCAAGAATAACAATGCTCGAAAAATCATCACCTACATATCTTCCGGCTTAATAATTTTGGCTGCGTTGATATTTGCCGTGAGCTATTTCTCCTGGGGCTCACAAACAATTAATGTTGTTGAGGACCAAATGCTGTTTGGCATTCCCGTATTGGAGATAGTAGATTATGCTATGATAGGGGGCGAATGCTTCCTTGTATTATTGGTAACGGCATTAAGCATTAAGTACAAAAAATACTATGCGGCTGTTTTATCAATAGCACAAACCGCGTTGGAATTTTGGTATGAATTCAGCGGAAAAGCTCCCGAAGGTCACATCAACAATCTTCATATTGACCAGCTTACCGTTATAATGGTTCTCATCATTGCTATTGTGGGCACTCTGATAACAGTATATGCATGCGGATATATGCAGGATTACCACCATCATCACGGCGATGAGGTAAAGGACAGAAGAAGCTATTTCTTTGCCATTATGTATATATTCATAGGTGCAATGTTCGGCTTGGTATTGTCAAACAACCTGCTGTGGCTGTACTTCTTCTGGGAAGTAACAAGCGTATGCTCGTTCCTGCTTATAGGCTACACCAAAACAAAGGAGGCTATTCACAACTGCTTCAGAGCTTTATGGATGAACCTGCTCGGCGGTCTTGTGATGGCTATCGGTATCGTATATTTCGGCATTGTAAACAAGGTGTCAAGCCTTGAAGATATCCTTGCCGTTGCACAAACAGGAAACAAAACACTTATCCTTATTCCTGTAATCTGTTTAGCCTTCGGCGCTCTTACAAAGAGTGCACAGCTTCCGTTTTCAAAATGGCTGCTCGGCGCAATGGTTGCTCCCACACCTTCATCTGCGCTTCTTCACAGCGCCACTATGGTTAAAGCCGGTGTTTATCTCTTAATTCGTTTGGCTCCTGCTATGTCGGGTGAGCTCAGCGGTTATTTAATAGGACTTATCGGCGGTCTTACCTTCCTTGCAATGTCTATGCTGGCTATTACGGTTTCCGACGGCAAGAAGGTTCTTGCATACTCCACCCTGTCAAATCTCGGGCTTATAACAGCCTGCGCAGGTATAGGCACACAGGAAACGGTTTGGGCGGCAATATTCCTTGTAATATTCCACGCTGTATCAAAATCTCTGCTTTTCCAGACGGTAGGCTCCATCGAGCATCAAACAGGCTCGCGTGATATCGAAACTATGCACGGCCTTGTAAGAAGATATCCATACCTAACCTGGACGCTTGTAGTCGGTATTGCAGGTATGTTCCTTGCTCCGTTCGGTATGCTTGTTTCAAAATGGGCAGCGCTAAAGGCTTTTGTTGATACAGGTCTTCACAGCGGTTCGCTTCTTGAGGTGCTTGTATCCACCCTGTTGGTGCTTTGCATTTGCTTTGGCTCTGCAACAACACTGTTCTATTGGTCAAAGTGGCTGGCTACGGCTTTGGCAAGCAACCCGATGGACAAAAGACATAAAAATACAATTACGCTTAATCAATGGGTTTCGCTGTTTGCACACGGCGTACTTATGATTCTGATAGTATTTGTATTCCCGTACATTTCAAAATATGTAGTTCTTGATTACACAGGTGCCATCTTCGGACAGGCATCCGAGGTTCTTTCAAAGGAAAACATTGTTCTTACAATGATTATGGTATTATTTGTGTTTGTTATTCCTTCAATTTGCTATTTCCTTATTGCAAGAAACCGTCCTTTCCCGAAAGCCGAAAGATATTTCAACGGTGCAGGACTTCCCGACCAGGTTGGATTTACGGATTCATTCGGCAACGAAAAGAAGGAATTTCTTACAAACTGGTATATGGAGGACATCTTCGGCGAGGATAAGATGTATGTTCCGAGCGTAATAGTTGCTATCGTTTTGATTGTCGGCTTCACCGCTGCCGGTATTATAGTGGGAGGTGGCTTCTAATGAGAATTTCAGTTGTCAGCGCGTTTTTATACATAATTCTTGCCCCGGCAGTGGGTGCACTGCTTGCCGGACTGGACAGAAAGATTTGCGCAAGAATGCAGGGACGTCAGGGCCCTCCTGTTCTTCAGCCTATTTATGATGTAATCAAGCTTTTAAACAAGCAAACAAAGGTTATCAACCGTGTTCAGATTTTGTACCTGATGAGCTTTATGTTCTTCATCATTCTGACGGGTGCGCTTTTCTTTGCAGGCTATGATGTACTGCTCATACTGTTCACACTTACAACCGCAAACATTTTTCTTGTTATTGCGGCATCATCGGGTCACTCGCCCTACTCCTTCCTCGGCGCAAGCAGAGAGCTTGTGCAGATGCTTGCCTATGAGCCAATGGTGCTTATTACCGCAGTAGGCTTATACATAGTAACAGGAAGCTTTAGAGTAAGCGAAATTATCAAGGGCGACAACCTGCCTCCGATAATCTATATTCCCACAATATTCCTCGGCTTCATCTATGTTTTAACAATTAAGCTTAGAAAGCATCCCTTCGACCTTTCAACAAGCCATCACGCCCATCAGGAGATGGTAAAGGGCATTACAACGGAATTCAACGGTCAGATGTTTGCCATCGTTGAAATCTGCCACTGGTATGAAAATGTATTTTTGCTTGCCTTTGTAGCCCTGTTTTTCCTAAACTCTCATTGGTGGAGCATTCCGCTTGCTGCCGTTTGCATTGTTCTGTGCTATTTTGTAGAAATTCTTATCGACAATACAAACGCAAGATTCAAATGGAGAACAATGCTTGGAAACACATGGATTGTAACCGCATTTTTAGGTGCAATCAACTTAATTATTCTTGAAATTTTAAAGGAGGTACTGTAATATGCATGATGTAACAAAATCACCTTGGATTATGCACTATGACGGAAGCTCCTGTAACGGCTGTGATATTGAGGTATTGGCCTGCCTTACACCCGTATATGATGTTGAACGCTTCGGAATTATCAACACGGGTAATCCAAAGCACGCAGATATTCTTTTAATAACCGGCTCCGTAAACACGCAAAATGTAGATGTTGTTAAGCAGATTTATGAGCAGATGACAGAGCCTAAGGTTGTTTGTGCAATCGGCATCTGTGCCTGCAACGGCGGTGTTTTTAAGGACTGCTATAATGTGCTCGGCGGTGTTGACAAGGTAATTCCGGTTGACATCTATGTTCCCGGCTGTGCCGCCAGACCGCAGGCAATTATCGACGGAGTTGTTAAATCACTTGCTCTGCTCAAGGAAAAGAGCGAGCATTATCAGATAAACAAGGCAGAGGTAAAGGAGGCGGACAGGGTTGAATAACTATAACGATTTTTCTATCGAAAAGGTTTCAAAGCAGGAGCTTTACGATATAATGCAGAAAAAGTACGAGGACGGATACCGTCTTGCTCAAATTTGTTCGATTGCCTTTGACGGCTACAACGAGGTTATCTATTCCGTTACAAAGGAATATTTAATGGAAAACTACAAAATTGAGCTTCCCGTTGATGAGGAAATCAAATCCTTCTCCGACATCTTTCCGGCTGCAAACCTATATGAAAACGAAATAAAGGAGCTTTGGGGCGTTAAGGTAACGGGAATGGCTCTCGATTACGACAACAAATTTTACAGAATAAGCAAGGAAACCCCGTTTAAAAAGCAAATTAATGCAGTGCAAAAGCAGGATGCTCAAAAGGAGCAGGCACCTGCCTGCGCAGGCAAAATTGTAAACAATATTGACACTTGTATTTTATGCGGTCTTTGCGCAAGAAAATGCCCGCAGAGCTGTATTACGGTTGACAGAAAGGAAGAAAAAACCTGGTCCATCAACCGTGACGACTGTATTCAGTGCGGTGCGTGCATCGACGCCTGCATCAAATTCCACAGCCTTAGCTTTGCCGAGGATGACGGTGAAAAGGGCATAGTTACAATAAAGAAGGAGGACAAATAATATGAGCAAGCAATCTATTATTCCATTTGGTCCTCAACACCCTGTTTTACCGGAGCCTATTCACCTTGACCTTGTGCTTGAGGATGAAAAGGTTATAGAAGCCGTGCCGTCCATCGGCTTTGTTCACAGAGGACTTGAGCTTCTTGCAGAAAAAAGAGATTTTAACGATTATCAATATGTTGTTGAAAGGACCTGCGGTATCTGCTCGTTCGGTCACGGCTTGGGCTACTGCGAAGCACTTGAGGCTATTTTTAATGCAGAGGTTCCCGAGAGAGCAAAGTTTTTGCGTACCTTCTGGTTTGAGATGAGCAGAATTCACTCTCACCTGCTGTGGCTTGGACTTCTTGCAGACGCATTCGGCTTTGACGCACTCTTTATGCAATGCTGGCGTATGAGAGAAAAGGTTCTCGATATGTTTGAGGCATCCACAGGCGGACGTGTTATATTCTCCGTCAACAAGGTCGGCGGCGTTTTAAAGGATATGGACTCCTCTATGATTAAGAGCTTCATTGACATTTTCGACGGTATGGAAAAGGACCTTAAGAAAATGACACATGTATTTTTAAAGGATTACACGGTTCAAACAAGGCTTAAGGGCGTCGGTATTTTAACAAAGGAGGACGCTCACAGGCTTGGCGCTGCCGGTGCAATGGCAAGGGCAAGCGGTATCGAGATTGATATGAGAAAAACCGGCTACGAGGCTTACGACCATATAGAGTTTGACATAATCACCTCCGACGACTGCGACGGCTATGCAAGATGTAAGGTAAGAATAGGCGAGCTGTTCCAATCTATAAGTATTCTTCATCAGCTTGCAGATAAAATGCCCGAGGGTGCTATCTGCAATCCGCAAAAGGGCAATCCCGACGGTGAGGCATTTGTAAGAGTTGAACAGCCACGAGGCGAAGCAATCTATTATGCAAAGGCAAACGGAAGCAAATTTCTTGAGAGATTCAGGTTAAGAACTCCTACATTTACAAACATTCAATCGCTTATTCATATTTTACCCGGCTCAGAGTTGGCAGATGTTCCGTTGCAGATACTGACTATTGACCCTTGTATTAGCTGTACTGAAAGATAAGGGGGGGTAACAGAATGAAATATATGGATTTCACAAGCATGGCGCTGAAAAATTTGTTTTCGAAGCCTGCTACAAAAAACTACCCCGAGGAGCCTGCGGTATATCCTGAGCGTTCAAGGGGACATATTGAAATTGATATTGACGACTGCATTATGTGCGGTATGTGTATGAGAAAATGCCCGTCAGGCGCTATAACGGTTGACAGGGCAACAAAGACATGGTCCATTGAGAGAATGGGATGTGTTCAGTGTGAAAACTGCGTTACAGGCTGTCCGAAAAACTGTTTGCATATCAAGCCGGGCTACACAGAGCCGTCAACCGAAAAAACAGTTGACAGCTATTCACAGCCTATCGCCGAAAAGCCAAAGGCAGAAGAAAAAGGCACAGATGAGGCTTCTGCGCTTACCTCAGGCAAGGTTGTAAACAATATTGACACCTGTATTTTATGCGGCCTTTGCGCAAGAAAGTGCCCGCAGGAATGTATAACGGTTGACAGAAAGGAAGAAAAAACCTGGTCCATCAACCGTGACGACTGTATTCAGTGCGGTGCGTGCATCGACGCCTGCATCAAATTCCACAGCCTTAGCTTTGCCGAGGATGACGGCGAAAAGGGCATAGTTACAATAAAGAAGGAAGCATAATTACGACAAAGATTTATACCTTCAGCGGTATTGTTCAGGGCATCGGTTTTCGCCCTACTGCCCTGAGGCTCGCAAACGAGCTAAGCATCAGGGGCGAGGTTAAAAATTCGGGCGGTAATGTTACAATTATCGCAAACGGCACACAAAAGGCGTTGGATATTTTTCTCCAACGCCTTGTTGCGATTTTTAAAATAGAAGAGTTTTCCCAAGCCGTGACCAAGGATACAAAATTTGATAAATTCAGCATTGTCCACAGCACAAATGACAGCGATATGCCGTTCATTACACCCGATTTGGCAACCTGTGAGGATTGCGAAAGAGAGCTTAGGGACGAAAGCAACCGACGCTTCGGTCATCCGTTTATAAGCTGTATAAACTGCGGTGCGAGATATACGATAATAAAAAATCTGCCCTATGACAGAGAAAACATCACAATGGACGAATTTCCCCTTTGCAAAAAATGTGAAAATGAATACACAACGCCATCGGACAGACGATGTCATGCGCAGACGATAGCCTGTAACGAATGCGGTCCCGAAACAAGCATAAGCATAAAGGAAGCCGTGGAAATACTTGAACAGGACAAAATCCTTGCAATCAAGGATATCGGAGGCTACCACCTTGCCTGCAAATGCAAAAGCGACATTGCAAAAAGGCTAAGGGAAATTAAGGGCAGAGAAAGAAAGCCCTTTGCAATTATGTTTAGTGACATAGCCGAAATAAAGCAATATTGTATGCTTTCGGCAAAGGAGGAGGAGCTTCTCGCCTCCCCTGCAAGACCGATAGTTTTACTGGAAAAGAAAAAGGATTTTGAAGAAGGCATTTGCGACGACAGCGATTATATCGGTGCGTTTTTGCCCTGTAATCCCATACAGATAATGATACTTGACAAAATTTCTCCGCTTGTTATGACAAGCGCAAATTTGAGCGGAGAGCCTATCATCACAGACGACAACGAGATAAAAAAATTTGGCGTAGATGTGCTTTCCCACAACAGAGAAATACTTACTCCGCTTGATGACAGCGTCGTTCAAATCAACGCAGGCAGAGTACAGCTTATACGCAGGGCAAGAGGATATGTACCGCTTGCCGTGGATATAGGAATTAAGGCTGACGAGGACACGCTTTGTATGGGCGGCGACCTTAAAAGCAGCTTTTCGTTATTGCACAACAGCTATGTTTATCCAAGCCAGTATTTCGGCGATTTGGAAAATCCAAAATACCTTAAAGCGTATAAGCAAGGCATAAAAAGATTTTGTGCCCTTCACTCGTTTGAGCCTAAAAAAACGGTTTGCGACAGGCATCCTATGTATTACTCTGCTTCGGTTTTTGATGCGGACAAAAAAATACAGCACCACCTTGCACATGCTTACAGCGTAATAGCTGAGCATAAGCTGAAGGGCGATGTGCTAAGCTTTGTTTTTGACGGCACGGGCTACGGCGACGACGGTGCAGTTTGGGGCTCGGAGGTTTTCAAAAACAGAGAGCGGGTTGAGCATTTGGAATATACCAAAATGCCTGCCTCGGACGAAATTGCAAAAAATGCGGATTTGGCGCTCGCCTGCTACAACAAAAGCAACGAGCTTATAAACAGGGCAGTTGAAAGCAACATAAATGTTGTAAACTCCTCAAGTATGGGCAGGCTATTCGACGCTGTTTGTGCGGCTCTCGACATAAAGCATTATAACAGATACGAGGGCGAATGTGCCATTGCGCTTGAGAGATGTGCTTCAAGGGCAAAAAGGGCTTATAATATAGTCCCCTGCTTTAATCCCACAGAAATAATTAAGCAGGTAAAGAGTTCGTCTGAACCTAAAGAGGAAATTGCATTAGGCTTTCACTATATGCTTGCTGAGCTGATTTTACAGACAGCACAAAAATATAAGGTTAAGCAAATCACGCTCAGTGGGGGTTGCTTTAACAACAGAATACTGACAGGAAAAGCAATAGAGCTGTTAGAGAAAAACGGCTTTTGCGTATATATAAACAATATTGTACCGAGCGGCGACCAAGGTATCTCACTCGGTCAGGCATATCTATCAATTAAGGAGTAAGGGCTATGTGTGTTGCAGCACCCGGAAGAATAATAGAAATAGTTGACAACGAGGCTAAAATTGAATACTCGTCAAATATCACAACGGCATCTCTCGGAATAGTTGACGCTAAGGTGGGCGATTGGGTTTTGGTTCACGCAGGGTTGATAATACAGGTACTGCCCGAGGACGAGGCTGAATATATGAAGCAGCTTTTTGAGGATTTAGAGGAGTTGGGCTCGTAATTATGGATATAAAGGATATAATTAAATATCTTAAAGAATATGACGGTGAGGAAATTACCTTAATGGAGGTTTGCGGAACGCATACGGCTTCCATAGTTGAAAACGCCATACCGAGCATTATCAGCAAAAAAATACATCTTGTAAGCGGTCCCGGCTGTCCCGTTTGCGTTACGGTTTCGGACTATGTGGATAGGCTTATTTCGCTTGCAAAAAGCGGAAATGTTATAGTTACCTTTGGGGATATGATAAGGGTTCCCGGAAGCGAGCTTGCCCTAAAGGATATAAAGGGCGAGGGAGCAGATATACGAATGGTTTATTCGCCTGTTGAGGCAATAAAAATGGCAAAGGCAGAGCCTGAAAAAAGCTTTGTTTTTGCGGCAGTAGGCTTTGAAACAACCACTCCTATTTATGCCGTATTAATTGATGAGGCAATAAAGAGCAATATCCGAAACCTAAAGCTTCTTACTGCTTTAAAAACGATGCCTAATGTAATTGACACACTTTGCCAAAGGGATAACACCGTTGACGGCTTCATTGCACCCGGCCACGTTAGCGTAATCACGGGAAGCAATGCGTTTGAAGCACTTGCGCAAAAATACTCTCTGCCGTTTGCTGTTTGCGGATTTAAGGCTGAGGAAATACTTGCAGGAATATATGCGCTTGTTAAGCTTAAGGGCAACGGAAAGGTTATAAATTTGTATAAAAGCGTTGTTAAGGACAACCGAAACGAAAAGGCCTATAATTTGGTTAACAAATATTTTGAGCCTTATGATGCTTCGTGGCGAGGACTCGGTAAAATCGGTGGCTCCGGTATGGCATTAAAAAGCGAATATAACCGTTTTGACGCCGGAAGCAGAGAACTTGTCAACGATTATTCATTTGATAAGGGATGCAGCTGCGGCGAAATAATCTGCGGATTAAAAAAGCCCTGCGACTGTCCCCTGTTCGCAAGGGCATGCACTCCCGAAAATCCAAAGGGCGCCTGTATGGTATCGGCAGAGGGAGCCTGCTTTAATTACTATATGGGACAAAACTAAGAAGGATATTAATTATGAAAATAACATCAGCACACGGAAGCGGCGGAAAATCCACAAACGAATTGATAGACAAAATCTTTGCCCGTCATTTTTCCAATCCCATACTTAATATGATGGAGGACAGCGCCGTAGTAAAGGGCAATTCAAAAATTGCCGTAACAACGGACAGCTTTGTTGTTACGCCCATGTTTTTTAAGGGTGGGGATATCGGCAGACTTGCTGTTTGCGGAACCGTAAACGACCTGCTTATGCGCGGTGCCGTGCCAAAATATATTACATCTGCGTTTATTATAGAGGAGGGCGCCGACACAGAAGCACTTGAAGCGATAGTAAAATCAATGGCATCAACTGCCGAAGAAGCAGGCGTAATTGTTGTTGCAGGTGATACAAAGGTTATCGAGGGCAACGGCGGTGTATATATCAACACAACCGGCATAGGCTTTGTAAATGAAAGCACCGACATTGCATCAACTAATCTTCGAGAGGGCGACGCAGTTATCGTAAGCGGTACTATGGGTGACCATCACGCCGCTATTCTGTCTGCGAGAATGAATATAGAAAACGATATAAAATCGGATAATGCTCCGCTTGGAGAAATGGTTAGAGCAATGCTTAAGGCGGGAATTGAAGTTCGCTGTATGCGAGATGTCACAAGAGGCGGATTAGGTACAGTGCTTAATGAGCTTGCAAAGGCTTCCAATGTAGGCATCGAAATTGAAGAAGGCAGAATTCCCGTAAGTAAAAGCGTAAAGGCATTTTGCCAAATACTTGGGCTGAACATACTTCATATGGGCAATGAGGGCAAGCTGATTGCCGTTGTTCCCTCCGAGCAGGCTGAGGAAGCTCTCAAAATTATACAAAGCAGCAAATACGGTGAAAATGCGGCAATTATAGGCAGGGTTATCCACGAAAAAGGCGTAACCTCTGTTACCGAATTAGGCGGAAAACGAACTGTAAACGTGCTTATAGGTGAGGGCTTGCCGAGAATTTGTTAGCTTAGAGACAAGTCTAAAACAGCTTGCTTATAGAAAAATCTTGCATTGTTTGTCTATTTATGATAGAATAATCACAAATCAGCTGGGGGGAGTAGTATGAGCACAAATACTAAAACCGTTATTATTGACGCTTTCCT
>JBJEPH010000013.1:0-5592 GCA_051881135.1 Eubacterium sp. | reverse complement strand
CGGAGAGGTGAAATTCCTATGGAGTGCTTTTGCAAAGCACCGTCTGTAATTGCTTTAAAGGATTGAACAGTTTGAGTTGTACCCGTCTTTACGGGCGGGTACGGCTTAGATTTAATATCAGAAATTAACGCATTTTTCAGAGTGCTTTAATTTGTAATATTAAAGCTATACAAGCACACTATACTATTCCTTTGTGTTTAGTGTGCCTGTATCATTTAAAAAGGAGGTCGCACTATGACAGATATTAAAGAATTTAAAAACACCGAAAGCCTTGTGGATATAAACGATATATCCGTAGACAAAAATTTGCCGAAATCGGAGCGTATTAAGGAATACATAAGGCAGATTAAAAATCCGTACTGCTTCAAGTGCGGAGATTTTGTTGTTAAAGCGAGGTACAGCAACAACGGTCTTTCTATTGAGGATTGTTTGCAAAGCATCATTATATAAATTTTTTGCAGTGTTCGCAGCTCCGTGATACAATATATTACGGAAAAAGAATTGAATATAAGATAAATTCAAAACTCTTTGATTTTGCGGACAAGCCCGTAAAATTCAAGGAGGTATCAAACTATGTTGTATTATGCAACGGAATACTTACGCTTATCATACACAAATGATAAAACAAACGAAAGCGACAGTATTGCAAATCAGAGAAAATATATCGATGAATTTGTCAAGAGAAATCCCGATATTAGGATTGTTAATGAACGAGTGGACGATGGTTACAGCGGCATCGTTTTTGACCGTCCTGCGTTTAAGGCAATGATAGACGATATTAAAAACGGTAAAATAAACTGCGTTATAGTAAAGGATTTATCAAGACTCGGCAGAGAGTATAACGAAACCTTTACATACTTACGCAAAATATTTCCCTCGCTCGGCGTTCGCTTTATTGCCATAAATGATAATGTGGATACGGCAAAAGAGTCTGTATCCGGTGACCTTTCCGTATCATTTAAAGGTGTTATGAATGACGAGTATTGCAGAGATATATCGGTAAAGGTACGCACAGCATTGAATATCAAGAGAAAAAACGGCGATTATGTTGGTGCTGTTCCCGTTTATGGCTATAAAAAAGCTGACGATAACAAAAATCAGCTTGTCATTGACGAATATGCCGCAAGAGTGGTAAAAGATATATTCAAAATGAGGATAGACGGTTACAGCGCAGACAGAATTGCCGCCGAACTTAATCGGCTTGCTGTTCTTTCGCCGAGAGAATACAAAAAGGACAATAACATACCGCTTCCCCGTAACGGCTACTGCGATAAAGAAAATTCAAAATGGTCTGCTACAACGGTTATCCGTATTCTTAAAGATGAGGTATATACGGGTAAGCTTATACAAGGCAAATATGGCAAGCCAAATTACAAGGTCAAGGAATATATAAAGCGTAGTGCCGATGAAGTGTTTGTAACGGAAAATGCTCACGAAGCTATAATAAGCAGACAGGATTTTGACCTTGTTCAAAGAATTATGCGTATAGATACGAGAATATCGCCCAAGAAATCCGTATTGCATTTGTTTTCGGGCATTTTAATATGCGGCTGCTGTGGAAACCGTATGACGAGAAAAACCGTAACATATAACGGCGAGAAATATTTTTACTATTATTGTCCTACCGGAAAGAAAAACGGTTGCACGGGCGGTAATATGGTAAAAGAAAATGACCTCATCAACTGCGTTACCGAAAGTATAAAAGCACATATTAAAAATGCTGCATCCTTAGAAGATTTACTCTGCGGAATAAACAGTCAGGCAATAAATCGCGATATGTGCAATAAAATATCGGCACAAATTAAAGAGGTACAAAAACAGCTTGAAAAAACATCCGAATATAAGTCAAGCCTATATGAAAATTATGTTTCCGGTATTCTTGACAAAAGTGATTACAAAGCCTTAAACGCTTCCTATTCAGACGATAAAAAGCGTCTTGAAAATGCTGTTAAACAGCTTGAAGCAGAGCTTGACGAATGTAAAAACAACACTTCCAAAAAGCTGCAATGGGTTGAGCGTTTCAAAGCCTTTGAAAACATTGATAAAATCGACAGAAATGTAGTTGTTCAGCTTATTGAGTGCATACATATATATGACAAAACGCACTTACAGATAACATTCAATTTCAAAGATGAATACGAACAGGCGTTATCTGCATTAAAAGAATATGTGGAGGGTGTTTGATATGGCAAGAAAAAGCAGAAAAAATATAACAGACCGTCAAATAGAAATTTTGAACATAGCTCAATATATACGAACAGCGGAATATGTCAGATTATCGGTTGAAGATAACGACAACAAAGGCAATTCCATAGAAAATCAGAAATTGATTCTTGACGATTATATTGCCCATAACAGTGATATGAGGTTGGTTGATGTATATATAGATAACGGAGCGACAGGGACAAATTTTCAGCGTCCGGAATTTCAGCGAATGATTGATGATATTGAAAAGGGCAAAATTGACTGTGTAATTGTAAAGGACTTATCAAGGCTCGGCAGAAACAGTATTGATACGGGATTTTACATAGACCGATACTTTCCCGAAAAGAAAGTGCGTTTTATTGCTGTAAATGATAATTTTGATACAGAAGCATTGTCAAACGGCGATGAGATGCTATTGTATATCAAAAATATTATCAATGAAGCCTATGCTTTGGATATTGGCAAGAAAATAAAAACGCAAGCGCGACAGGCTATGCGTGACGGACAGTATGTGAGTGCAAGACCGAAATACGGCTATCTCAAAGATCCCAATGACTGCCACAAGCTTATAGTAAATCCCGAAACGGCTCCCGTTGTAAGGCTGATATTTGAGCTTTTTAACAGCGGTACTGCAATGAATGAGATATGCTTGCAGCTTAATGAAAGGCAAATCCCCACACCGAGCGTTTATGGTTATCAAAAAGGATATATAACCTCAAAAAAGAGTATCGGCAACGGATTATGGCAAACTATGACCATTCGGCAAATCTTAACACACGAAATATATACGGGGAAACTTGTGCAGGGCAGAAGCGACAGCGTGGCGAAAAAACAAACTGCCGTTGACAAAGATAAATGGATTATTGTTCCGAATACGCACGAAGCAATTATATCGCAGGAGATGTTTGATAAGGCACAGGAGCGTATCGAGCAACTGAAGAATAAGCATAAAAACTTATCTGTAACGCCCTATACCGAAAATATATGGAAAGGAAAAATATTTTGCGGCGAGTGCGGCAGACCATTGCACCGTCAAAGGCAAAAACGAGTAAAAACAGGATACGCATACAGTCTTATGTGTCTTACAAACACAAGGTATAAGCGAGGCGGATGCGATAATGGCAGTATTCTTGAAAAGGACTTGCTAAATGTTGTTATTACCTCAATAAAGGCACAGGCTTCCGTTCTTGCCGATAGAAAAAATCTTATCTTCCATTCGTTGACGGATAAGAAAAGAATTGAGGAACATCAAGCACAATTAAAGGATTTGAGAGCATATATAGCCAAAAATCAAAATTTCTTAAACAGCTTGTATGAAAACCTTGTGAACGGCGTTATATCACAAGAGGAATATCACGCTATGAGGATTGATTACGGTGATAAAATTTCCGATACCGTAAAACGCATAAAAGAGGTTGAAACAAAGCAAACGGAGCTTGAAAAACAGTATAATCAATACTGCGACCTATCCGATGCTGTTTCCTCAATCATAAAGAATAATACGCTCACAAAAGAGCTTATAAATAAGTTAATTGAGCGTATTGACATTTACAAAGGTAAAAGAGTTGAGATAACATATAGTTTTAACAATGAATATGAAAGCGAGGTGTCGGCAGATGAAATACATCATAGCCATTTATCTGAGGTTATCGGTTGACGATAAGCGTATTGAGAGTATGAGTATAGAATCTCAAAGGCTGCTGCTTCGCAAATATGCAGAAAAACTTGCTGATGATGTTGAAATTATCGAGTATGTTGATAACGGATACACGGGAACTAATTTTGAGCGTCCCGGCGTACAACAGCTTTTATGTGATATTAAAGCATATAAAATAAACTGCGTTTTGGTAAAGGATTTTTCCCGTTTCGGCAGAAACAGTATCGAAGTCGGATATTTTACACAACAGATATTCCCTTTATTCGGAGTGCGTTTTATATCCGTCAGCGATAACTATGACAGCGACGAACACAAGGGCGATACAGGCGGTATTTCCGTAGCCGTAAAATATCTTGTAAATGAGTATTACAGCCGAGATTTATCAGTAAAAACAAAAAGCGCCAAATACACAAAAATGCGGCGTGGAGAATATAAATCAGGCAATTATGCCTACGGCTATAAATCCGGAGCAGACAGAGAACAAGTTATAGACGAAAAGGCTGCCGAGGTTGTTAAAATGATATTTGAGCTTGCGGCAGAAGGAAAATCAACTGCATATATATCAAAGGTGTTATTTGATAAAAATATACCTACTCCGGCACAGCATAAGGGCATTAAAGGAAATTACGGCTTCCGCTTTCCAAACTGCAAATATTGGAGCATTTCTACCATAAACCGGCTTCTTGAAAATGAGCAGTATATCGGTATGTTTGTAATGTGCAAACAAAGAGTACAAGATGTAGGCAGCACAAAGATGGTAAAGCGTGACGAAAGCGAGTGGATAAAAATCCCCAATCATCATCCGGCTATTGTTTCGGAGGAACTGTTTAAAAAGGCAAATCAAATGCGCCGTACCTTTAAACAGCCAAATAAACAACAGCGTAGCTATCCGCTTCGCTCTAAGGTTATGTGCGGATGCTGTAAACACGCAATGGATTATGCACCAAAGAAATCTCCTGTGTACCGATGCGGCTATACAAGAAATGACGAAACGGAGCTTTGTTATAAGCAGGAAATATCGGAAAGTCTATTAAACAAAGCGGTATTTGATATAATTTCAAAGCAGGCTGAAATCATTTTGAATATTGATAATGTTTCAAATATTGATAATGCACAGATTAAAACCGAACAGCTTGCAGATATGGAAAAGCAGATAACGGCTTACCAAAAGGAAAAGCAGATTTTGTATGAGCAATTATTAACAGGAAAAATTACTCTTGAGGAATACAAAAAGCTAAAACAGGAAACTGATACAAAGGTAGAAAATTATCGTGTTCAATACAATAAATACCGGCAGTCGGCAGAACAAACACGGCTTGAAAATGACGAGAAATTAAAAAACCTGCAAATAGCAAAAACAGTGAAAAAGGAAAACACCTTGACACAAGCACTCGCAGATATGCTTATAGACAAGGTGTATGTTTACCCCGACAACAGGCTTGAAATTGAGTGGAAAATCAAGGACTTTTGCACCGATACAACGGTAATGTTGAGTTAATAAAAATTTTAGTTTTAGCTTGACATACGGGTGCCGCAGGCAGTGCAGACCATGAATATTTTTAAAACGTGATGCAGCTTGTTGTCTATGCCAAGAAGTCAGTAAAACGTGATAGTCAATCCGGAAACCGAGAGTATTTTTAAAGACAGAACCGCGCCGCTCATCGGCGGGGAGTAGTCGGTACAGATTATCTGTAAGCGGTATGTCGCGGATGCCGTCGGCGGTCTTGGGT
>JBJEPH010000012.1:0-63725 GCA_051881135.1 Eubacterium sp. | reverse complement strand
ACGAAGTTATACTGTCGTATATCAAGGCAAAAAATGGCGACAGATGCCATAAATAGCTTACTTTAGGCTATTAGGTTCGGATACTGTTAGGCTAACTAATAAACAGCAAAGAGAGATGCATTTCGGCATCTCTCTTTTAATTTTGTATGATTTATATGCTTCTTGTGGCGTTTTTGAGCCATTTACGCTCATCTGCATCAAGATAAGGGGAAACGGTATCATAAACCCTTTTATGATAGGCGTTAAGCCACGATATCTCATTTTCGGTAAGATAACTTAAATCTATGCCGTCAAGGTCAAACGGCACTAATGTAAGCGTTTCAAAGCACATAAAGCCGTTATCAATATTTTTTGCTAAGGTTAGATTTTCGTGTCGGATACCGAACCTTCCTGCTTTATAGTATCCCGGCTCGTTTGAGGTTATCATACCCGCTTCGATAGGGTAATGATTTTTCTTTTTTGCACCATACCAACTTATGCTTTGAGGTCCCTCGTGAACGCTCAAAAGATAGCCTACGCCGTGTCCTGTTCCGTGGTTGTAATCCATAGAATACTTCCACATAGGCTCTCTTGCAACGGCATCTATGCTTTCGCCGAATACACCGTGCGGAAATTTTGCATTTGCAAGCGCAATATGACCTTTTAAAGCAACTGTAAACGCCTTTTTTTCCTCATCGGTGAGCTTGCCCATTGCTATGGTTCTTGTTACATCCGTGGAGCCTTCAAGATAATGTCCGCCCGTATCAACAAGGCAAAACGACCTACGCTCAATTTCAGCATTTGTCTGCTCGGTTGGCTCATAATGAACAATGGCGCCGTGAGGGCCGTATGCAACTATTGCATCAAAGCTTTCTTCGACATAGCTTTCGTTCTGCGAGCGAAGCTCCTTAAGCCTTTTAACAGCATCTAATTCGGTAATATTATCACTGCCCTTAAGCCAGCAAATAAATTTGCAAAGTGCTATTCCGTCCATAAGATGCGCCCTGCGAATATTTTCTGCTTCGACATCATTTTTTATCGCCTTTAAAAGCGTAACGGGGCTTTGTCTGTCATAAACACAAACGCCCTCGCCGATGCTGCTTGAAACCATATAGTTTGCAGTAGAAAAGTCCATCTGCACGGATTCATCAGTATCGATATGGGATAAAAATTCATAAAAGCTGTCATACTCTGCAACGATTACGCCCGAACGGATAAGCTTATTTTTTATATCGTCACTTAATATTTCGTTGTGAACAAAAAGCGTTGCTGTTGTTTTTTCTACAACCATATATGCTAAAAATACGGGTGTACACTTAACATCATTTCCGCGCAAATTCAAAAGCCACGCAATTTCATCAAGAGCAGTTAATATGAGAATATCGGCATCATCGCTCATTTTATTACGGACAAGCTCAAGCTTTTTCTCCCTGCCGACACCTGCATATTTTGTATCAAGCTCCCAAACAGGCTCCTTTGATATTTGAGGTCTGTTTTTCCATATATCATTAACCAAATCCTTATGGAACGAATAGCTGATGCTTTTACACTCCAAAAGCTCATTTAAGCTGTTGACAAATGAATTAGTTACGGTTTTGCCGTCAAAGCCGACAGTAGCATTATAATCAAGCACATCAAACAGATATTCGGGAATTGCGGGAACGCCCTGCTCTCCCATTTTCATAAGCCTGATTTCGCTGTTTTTCAGTTGTTCCTCTGCCTGCAGAAAATATCTTCCGTCAGTCCACAGGAGAGCCTCTCTTTTTGTGACAACAAGAATACCTGCCGAGCCTGTAAAACCGGACATATACTCTCTTGCCTTAAAGAAATCTCCTACATATTCGCTTGAATGGTAGTCGTCGGAAACAATAATATAGGCGTCCATATTATTTTCTGACATTAAGCTTCGTAATTTTTCTATTCTTTCGTTAATCATAACACACCAAATAAAGAGCCTCATAAGAGGCTCGTTTAGTTAAAGAGAAAATTTGCGGAAAACCTTTTTGCCCTTTTTAATAATAAGGCTTGCTTCAAGGTCTTGCTTTGTTACGGCTTGGAAAACATCCTTAACCTTTTCGTCATTTACGGAAATGCCGTTTTGCTGAATAAGCTTTCTGCCCTCGCTGTTAGACTTAATCATTCCTGCCTTTGCCATAAGCGCAAGAACGGTGATTTTGCCGTCCTCAAGCTCGCTTTCGTCAACTATTGTTGTGGGCATATTGCTGTCGTCTGCACCGCCTGCAAAAAGAGCCTTTGCAGCAGCCTGAGCGTTATTTGCAGCCTCTTCATCGTGTACAAGCTTGGTAAGCTCGTATGCAAGCACCTCTTTTGCCCTGTTAAGCTCGGCACCCTCAAGCTTTGCATAATCGTTAATTTCGCTCATAGGCAGGAAGGTGAGAAGCTTCATACATTTAATAACATCGCCGTCATCAACATTCCTCCAATACTGATAGAATTCGTAAGGAGTTGTTTTTTCTGCATCAAGCCATACTGCACCCTTTTGGGTTTTGCCCATTTTCTTGCCCTCGGAATTTGTTAGAAGCGTAATTGTCATAGCGTTGGCATCACCGCCGAGCTTGCGCCTGATAAGCTCCATACCGCCTATCATATTGCTCCACTGGTCGTCGCCGCCGAACTGAAGATTACAGCCGTACTTTTGATAAAGGGCATAGAAATCGTATGACTGCATAATCATATAGTTAAACTCTAAGAAGGAAAGTCCCTTTTCCATTCTTTGCTTATAGCATTCAGCGCTTAACATTCTGTTAACGCTGAAGCAGGAGCCAACCTCACGCAAAACATCAATATAATTAAGGTCGAGCAACCAATCGGCGTTGTTTACCATAATGGCCTTGCCCTCGCCGAAATCGATAAATCTCGACATTTGCTTTTTAAAGCATTCGCAGTTATGCTCGATGGTTTCCTTTGTCATCATCTGACGCATATCGGTTCTGCCCGATGGGTCGCCTATCATAGCCGTACCGCCGCCGATAAGCGCAATAGGCTTATTTCCTGCCTCCTGTAATCTTTTCATAAGAGTGAGCGCCATAAAATGACCGACATGAAGCGAATCGGCTGTTGGGTCGAAGCCGATATAAAATACGGCCTTACCCGAATTTACCAAATCTCTGATTTGTTCTTCGTCGGTTACCTGGGCAATCAGCCCACGCTCAACAAGTTCTTCATAAACTCCCATTAATATATCCTCCGTAGTTTAGTTTTCTTCTAATAATTCTTCTGCCGATTTCAAAAGGGTGTCGGTTATATCAAAGCCACCCATAATACGAGCAAGCTCATACCGTCTGCCCTCATAATCGAGCTGTTTTACATTTGTATAGGTGCTGTGCTCGTCAAATTTCTTTTCTATCAAATAATGACTGTCGGCAAGCGAGGCTATCTGTGCCGAATGAGTTACGCATATAACCTGAGTAAAATCTCCCACGCTTTTCAGCTTTAAGCCTATTTTTCTGCTTGCTCTGCCGCTTACTCCCGTATCCACCTCATCAAATATCAGGGTGTCAACGGTATCATTTTTTGCAATAATATTTTTAATTGCAAGCATAATTCGTGAAAGCTCACCGCCCGAGGCAATTTTTGCAAGCGGCTTGGGAGGTTCACCCGGATTTGTTGAAATAAGAAATTCTATTCTGTCATATCCCGTTGATGAAAGATTGCCCTTTTCAAAGGAAACAACAAACTGAATTTTCGGCATATCAAGAAATTCAAGCTGTTCTTTGATATCGCTTTCAAGCCGTTTTGCAATTTCCCTTCTGTTTTTTGAAAGCTCGTCGGCAAGAGTGACGGTTTTTTCAAAAATTTCATCGTATTCACGATTAAGCTTCTCTAATTCTTCATCCGAATTTACGATGGAATCACGCTTTTTTACGGCTGTTTCCAAGTAGTTTAACATATCTTCCTCGGTTTCGCCATACTTATTTGAAAAATTATGGTATAAATTTAATCTCTCCTCAATTGCTTCAAGCTCATTTTCGCTGAAATCCACCGACTCGAGCTTTGAGGCGGTCAAATCCTTAACGGTTTCAATAATATCGTCCAAAGAGGAAAGCCTGTCGCTTATTTCCTTTAAATCGCCGTCAACTCCGCTAACCGTCGAAATATCCTTTAATGCCGTTTGTGCAAGGGTTTGCATACCCGAAAAATCGTCGTCGCCGTTGAATGCGGACAAAACGGAATTTAGGGCATTAACAATGCTTTGTGAATTTAAAATAACATTTTTTCTCGCTTTAAGCTGTTCTGTTTCTCCGACCTTTATATCACCCTGCGAAATTTCGTTAATCTGATATTCAAGCAGTTCAAGCTGTCTGTCCTTTGTCTCAGCGTCTGCCGTAAGCTCCTTTAGTCGTCTGCGAGTTGCAAGCAAGGCCTTAAAGGCTTGAAGATATTTCTCCAAGCATTCCTTGTCATCACCGTACATATCGACAAATTTATAATGATAATCCGGATTTAAAAGCTGTTGACTGTCGTGCTGTCCGTGGATATTTACGAGTCCCGTGCCGATTTCCTTTAAAACGGAAACCGTGCAGGGTGTACCGTTTACACGGCAGGATGATTTTCCGAGTGAGGAAATACGCCGTGACAGCATAAGCCCCCCGTCAATGTCAAGAGGCAGGCCAAGCTCTATTAACTTTGCTTTTACTTCTTCGTTTATATCGTCAAATACTGCTGTTACATTGGCATTATCCGTACCGTGACGGACAAGCTCCTTTGAGGTTCTTTCCCCTAAAATAGCGTTAATGGCATCTACAACAATGGACTTTCCTGCTCCTGTTTCACCCGTAAGAACATTAAAGCCGTTTGTAAATTCTATATCAGCCTTTTCGATAACCGCAATATTTTCGATACTCAGAGATTTAAGCATCTAACATCTTCCTTAATTTTATAGTAAACATTTTTGCTATTTCTTCGCTTCTGCAAAGAATGAATATGGTATCGTCACCTGCAATGGTTCCCAAAATTTCTTCCAAATTCATAGAATCAATGGCGGCACAGGCGGCGTTTGCCATACCTGTAAAGCATTTTATTACAACTGTATTGAGCGCATAATCTATGCTTATAATTGTTTCGCTGAAAATACCGCCTGCACGATGAGTTACATTTTCTACATTCTTTTTTCCCGTTGAATAGATATACCTGCCCTTTGCAGATAAATCCTTTACAAGACGAAGCTCCTTTATATCTCTGGAAATAGTTGCCTGAGTGACCTCATAGCCGTATTCCCCGAGCATTTCCTGAAGCTCCTCCTGCGTTTCTATATCGTTTTGAGAAATTAATTCTATAATCTTTGCCTGTCTTCTTTTTTTCACACTAATTTCTCCTTTCGAGAAGCTTTTTTCTTAATATTTCATAAAAATTATCGGGCTTAATTTTAATAAGCTTTACGGTATATTCCGATTTTGAAATTGCAATTTGAGTGCTTGATTTTATTTGGATGGATTCCTCACCGTCAATAGATAGAAAAGCATTGTTGTTTTTATCGTTTCCGACAGAAAGCTCTATCTTTTCGTCAGCAGACAATACGATGCTTCTGTTAACAAGCGAATGAGGACAAATAGGAGTTACAACAAAGCAGGAATTGTCGGGACTTAATACAGGTCCGCCTGCCGCCATAGAATACGCAGTAGAACCGGTAGGCGTTGCAACTATTATGCCGTCCGCTCTGCTTTGAGTCAGGCTTCTGCCCTGTGACATAACATTAATATCAATAAGCCTTGCAAGATCTCCTCTTGAAATAACGGCATCGTTTAAGCAATGGTATGTACCTTTAATCTCGCCGTTTTCAGCTATATCTGCCTTAAGCATCATTCTTTCGTCAATAACATAGTCGCCGTTTACAAGGTTTTTGAGCAGGGCAAGCTCGTTTTTTTCAAGACCGCTCATAAAGCCGAGTCTGCCGGCGTTAATGCCCAAGGTTGCCTTGCCGTACATAGAGGCATATTTTGCAACATTAAGAGTAGTTCCGTCGCCACCGACAGCGATAACGGCATCGGCACCCTCAACTAATTCCCTCTTATTTATATAGTGTGGCTGAAAGCTGTTATCGTCCTTACTGCACGAGGCAATGCTAACCTCACAGCCAAGAGAAAGCAGAACTGCCGAAATGCTGTCTGTAAGCTCCAAAATACCGTCGTTATTAACATTTGGAAAAATAGCTATATTCATAATATCACCGTTAATCTAATTCCGTATGTGATTGGCTAACAAGCTCTTTGGCGTTAACGCAGTCACTTACAACAGGATTATCTGATTTATTCAGATAAATCAAATATTCGATATTTCCCTCGGGGCCTTTGATGGGAGAAAACTGAAGTCCCATAACCGAAAAGCCGTTTTCCAGGGAAAGATTTATTATTTTTTCAACAACCTCAAGATGCACGGATAAATCTCTTACAACTCCCTTTTTGCCCACCTTTTCCTTGCCTGCCTCAAACTGAGGCTTAATAAGGCAAACAGCGCTTGCTTCTTTTGCAAGCAAAGTATTTAAAACAGGCAAAATATGCGATAAGGAAATGAACGAAACATCAACGCTCGCAAAATCTATTTCATCGGGCACCTGTTCGCGTGTTACATACCTGAAATTTGTTCGCTCAAGATTTACAACTCGTTCATCCGTGCGAAGCTTCCACGCAAGCTGACCGTATCCTACATCAATGGAATATACCCTTTTTGCGCCGTTTTGAAGCATACAATCGGTAAAGCCGCCCGTAGAAGCACCGACATCCATACATACTGTATCCCTAAGGCTAATCGGAAATTCCTGCATAGCCTTTTCAAGCTTTAAGCCGCCTCTTGACACATATTTGAGCGTCTTGCCCCTTACCTCGAGCCTGTCGCCCTCTTTAAGCTCAAAGCCTGCCTTATCTACCTTTTGGTTGTTTACAAACACCTGCCCCGCCATTATAATTGCCTTTGCTTTTTCTCTGCTCGGTGCATAGCCCTGTTCGTAAACCGCTACATCAAGTCTAATCTTCTTTTGCATATGCTACCCTACTGTATGAATTATGGATTTTGTATCCAAATGATATTTCTTAAGCTGACTTTCAACGCTTGCCTGCTTAATAAATTCGTCCTTAACGCATATATGCGTAAACCTTGCGCCGATTCCGTTTTCTATCATAAGCGAGGCAAAGCATTCGCCTACACCGCCGCTTCTTATACCTTCTTCAAAGAAGAATACCTCTTTGACATTTTTCAAAGTATCAAAGACCTTCAAATCTATCGGCTTAATTTTATTAAGCTTAATAACAAATGCGTCTGTCAGCCTTGGCAATGCTTCAATGCAGCTTGCAAATTCTCTGCCGTAGGTAACAACACATTTGGAGCTTTCAATGCTTCCGAAAACCGAAAAGCCTTTTCCGTCGTACCTGTAATCGTTTAGCCTTTTGTCCTGTGAGCCTCTCGGATATCTTACGGCTACGGCTTTAGGCACCTTATAAATTGCCTGATTAAGCATAGCGGACAGCTCCTCATAGGTTGCGGGAGCAAACACGGTTAAATCGGGCACGCTCATAAGATATGCCGTATCAAACACACCCTGATGGCTCTCGCCGTCCTCACCGACAAAGCCTGCTCTGTCAATAGCATAAATAACCTTTAATCCCTGCATCGCAACATCGTGTACAAGCTGATCATAGGAACGCTGTAAAAAGGTTGAATACACGGCAAATACAGGTATCATACCGTTTTTAGCAAGTCCCGACGAAAAGGTTACGGCGTGCTGTTCGGCAATGCCAACATCAAAAAAGCGTTTTGGATACTTATAAGAAAAATCTACAAGCCCCGTACCCGTGCTCATTGCGGCAGTTACGGCACAAATTCGTGCATCCTTATCGGCAAGCTCGCAAAGCGCTTTACCGAAGCAATTTGAAAAATTATCCCCTGCTCCGAGCGCTTCTCCCGTTTCTATATCAAATTTTCCTATACCGTGAAACTTTGAAGGATTCTTTTCGGCAAAGTCGTAGCCCTTTCCCTTAGTTGTGCATATATGTATAAGCACACTGTGGTTATGCGCCTTTGCAACCTTAAGAGTATCAATGAGAGCGTCTAAATCGTGCCCGTCAATAGGTCCGTAATATCTAAAGCCTAAATCCTCAAAGAATGTACTGTGGTAAATTCTTTTACGTAGCTTTTGATTAAAAAGCGTTATTGACCTTGTAATATGCGAACCGATTTTAGGAATTTTAGCAAGCGTTCTTGTTACCTTGTTCTTAAATCTGAAATATTTGGGAGAGGTACGGATTATGGTTAGGTTTTTAGCAAGCGAGCCGACGTTTGGGCTGATAGACATATTGTTATCGTTAAGAATGACAATTAAGTTATCGTTTTCATTTCCCGAATTGTTTAAAGCCTCGTATGCAAGTCCTCCCGTCAGGGCCCCGTCGCCTATGACGGCAACAACCTTGCCCTTATCTCCGTTAAGCGTTTTAGCCTTAGCCAAGCCGATAGCGGCAGAAATAGAGGTTGAAGAATGGCCCGAGGAAAAAATGTCGTGCTTGCTTTCAACCGGTCTTGTAAATCCGCTTATACCGCCCTCTGTGCGAAGCGTTGAAAAATCGTTCTTTCTGCCTGTTAATATTTTGTGGGTATAGCACTGATGGCCAACATCAAAAACGAACTGGTCATCAGGCGAATTAAACACCTTATGCATAGCCACTTCAAGCTCAACCGTGCCCAAATTTGAGGCAAGATGTCCGCCGTTTTGAGCTACGGTATTAACCATAAGCTCGCGAATTTCAGCGCAAAGACTGTTCAGTTCATCTATATTAAGTTTTTTAATATCTTTAGGCGAATTCACCTTATCAAGATATGACATAAACTCAACTCTTTCTGTTTTTTTGCAAATAATTATTTTTCTCTTGTTGTAAGATATTCGCTTAAGGCAACAACAAATTCTTTATCCTTAAAGCAATTTAACTGCTTAACTGCATTTTGGGTAAGCATTTCGACATCCCTTTGAGATTTTTCCGCACCTACAAGGGTGACATAGGTTGTCTTTTCATTTTCTGCATCGGAGCCGATAGGCTTTCCAAGCTTTTCCTCGCTTCCGAAAATATCGAGCAAATCGTCCTTTATCTGAAACGCAATGCCCAAGCAATAAGCGTATTTTGATGCGCTTGCTATCTGCTCGTCCGTAGCATTTGCGGCTATACAGCCGAGAATACAGGCGGTTGAAATAAGCGCGCCTGTTTTTAATTTATGCACGGTTAGTATATCGGCAACTGACGGGTCCTGCGACTCATATTTCAAATCTATAACCTGTCCGCCTATCATACCTCTGACGCCGGCGTTTTGAGCAATAAGGCTGACAGCCTTTGCGTTTTGGGATGCAGAAAGGTTTGCACCAGCGGCAATTTCGAATGCGTGTGTCAGCAGAGCGTCTCCTGCAAGCAAAGCGGTAGCCTCACCGAACATTTTATGGCAGGAGGGATTACCGCGGCGCATATCGTCGTTATCCATACAGGGAAGGTCGTCGTGAATGAGCGAATATGTATGGATATATTCGATAGCGCAGGCATAAGCCATAGCATCCTCAACATTGCCGCCGCACATTTTACAAAATTCCAAAACGAGAATAGGACGAAGACGCTTTCCCCCGTTGGACAATGAATATTTCATAGCCCTTACGACCTGAGCCTGTCCGTCCTCGGCATTAGGCAGGCATTTAATAAGCTCTTCATTTATTTTTACACAATAATTTTTAATTGCCTGATTAACATCAACCGAATTCATATTCTATTCCTTTTCTATCTCTGTAATTCTTGCTTTTGCATTTTTTAGCATATTTGAACAGTAGGCAGTCAGTCTTGTGCCCTCTTCAAACAGCTTAAGGGAGTCCTCTAAGGAAACCTCGTTTTTTTCCAAAGCAGATACTATCTCCTCAAGCCTTGAAACAGCCTGCTCGTATGTTAAATTAATTTTTTCACTCATATTTATTTACCCCTTGAACCACGGCGTCAATACTGCCGTCCTGAAGTTTAATATTAATAGCCTGGTTTGGCTTAAGCATATCAACGGACGATATAAGCTCATCTCCGCTTCTCGTAATTGAATATCCTCTGCCCAATACGGCAAGCGGACTTAATGCGTTAAGCATAGAAGCGCATTTTGAAAGTGTGTTTTCCTTTGTTTCAAGCTGATATCTTAATCCCCTGCCGATTTCCTTTTCAAGCAAATTAAGTCGGTCAAGCTGTTGGCTGAAAAATTCTTCAATATTAGATAAAACAGAGCTTTTGGAAATTTGATTTAATCTGTTTTCCTCAATTTCTATTTTTCTGTTAATGAGCATATCAAGCGTTCCGGCGATATTAAAAATGTTTGTTTTTTCACTGATAATATCCGGTACGGCAAGCTCTGCACCTGCGCTCGGCGTGGGTGCTCTCATATCGGCAACGAAATCGCAAATTGTAAAATCCGTTTCGTGACCGACTGCAGAAATAACGGGAGTTTTGCAATTAAATACTGCTCTTGCAACCTCCTCGGTATTGAACGCCCAAAGGTCCTCAATGGAGCCGCCGCCTCTGCCGACAATAATAGTATCAACTCCCATATTGTCAAGCATTTGAAGCGAGCTCACAATATCCGCCGGTGCACTGTCGCCCTGAACGACGGTGGGTACAATTATGATTTCGGCAAGCGGAAAACGCCTTGAAATTATATTTTTTATATCCTCGACGGCGGCTCCCATATTAGAGGTTGCAACGCCGATTTTAGAAGGATATACGGGAATAGGCTTTTTATGGATATCATCAAACAGGCCCTCAGCACCAAGCTTTTCCTTAAGCTGTTCAAAGGCAATTTGCAGAGAGCCTACGCCCTTTGGTTGCATACCGTGAACATAAAGCTGATAAACGCCGTCACGCTCATAAACGCCTATCTGACCGAAGCAAACAACACCCATTCCGTTTTCGGGACGGAATTTCAAAGAATAATTATCCGATGAAAACATAATGCATTTTAACTGTGACTTTTCATCCTTCAAGGTAAAATACATATGTCCGCTTTGCTGATAATGCTTAAAATTGGATATCTCTCCTGTAACATAAACATTTTTAAGCTGCGGCATTGAGTCGATAAGCGATTTTATATAGATATTAACTTGTGATACTGTCAAGGTTGTAGGCATATCAATTTCTACTCTTTAAATATGCATAAATTGCCGTGCCTGCCGCATTGTCAAGCGAAAACTCGGGCTTAGCAAAATACGCATCAAAATTATTCTGTATTTCCTTACGAAGCAAGGAATTGGAGGAAACACCTCCCGAAAAAACAACAGGCATATCGCCGTATTGCTTTTTTATCTTGGTGAGCATTGCGCATACCGTACGGGCAATATAGGTTAAAACGAATTTTGCCGTATCCTCCCTGCTTTCATTATTTTCTATCATTTTTCGTGCTTTGTTTTCAACACCGCTGAGCGAGCAATCCATACCGAGCATAGTAGGCTTTATCTTAAATTCTCTGTTGCTCTTTAACGACAATTCATCAAGCTCTCTGCCACAGGGAAATTTCATCCCAAGCATTACGCCGGTTCTGTCGATAGCCTGTCCTGCCTTTAAATCGGTGCTCGAGGATATAATCTCTGCGCTGATTATTTCATCCCTATGCGGCTTTACCAAAAGCGCCTCTGTTGTGCCTCCGCTTAGATGGAAGGCGATAAAATCTCTCTCAATAAATGAAAGATTATCGGTTGAATAAAGCGAAGCAAGAATATGTCCGATTTGGTGTGAGGTTTGATAAACGGGAATATTGTTTACGGCAGAAATAACTGCGGCGGCATTTGAGCCGACCAAAAAGCACGGCATATAGCTTCCCGTAACATTTCTCGGCCGTGTGCTTACGCCCACAGCCGTTACATCGGAAAAATGCAGACTGCCGACAAGCTCGGGCAAATTGACGGTATGCTGAAAAACAGCGTCGCTTTGTCTTAAGCCCTTTTCTCCCGGCTTAACCTCCAAAACCCTTTTAGCCTGTTTGATTTCACAGCCGTCAAAGGTTGCCACGGAGGTTGTATAATTGCTTGTATCAAATCCGATAAACATTACTCTTTATCCTTTGCAACTGCGCCGAGTATGCCGTTAATAAACTGATAATCGCCGTCGCCCGAATATTTTTTAGCAAGCTCTACGGCTTCATTGATGGCAACGCCGTCGGGCACGCTGTCAACATATTTAATCTCATAAATTGCAAGGCGCAAAATAGCCAAATTTACCTTTGGCAATCTGTTTGTCTTCCAGCCTTTAGCACAATTATTTATGCACTCGTCAAGCTCGGCAATTTTTTCAACTACGCCCTCAAACACGCTTTTGGCATAGTCTCCTACCTCGGCAACATTTTCGTTATATATCTCCAGCGTTTCTTCATTATTAAACATATTTTGAAACACCAAACAAAATGCCTGTTCTCTTTGTTCTGTTCTGTTCATATTTTTCTCCAAACAAAAAAGCCGACTAAAATACGAATATATAGTCGGCAGGTTAGCAATTATTTTTCACTTGTCAAAGGTTCAGCGGCTTCGCCTGACTCTGCAAAATCAATACCTGCAATAACGACATTAACCTTAGATACTTCTTTACCGGTCATATTTTCTACTGCTTCCTTAACAGCCTTCTGGACATTTTCAGCAACTGTTTTAATTTCCTTATTAGGTAAAACATTTACATAAATGCTGACATCCATATTATCCCCGTCAGGAAGAATTCTTACCGGACTCATAACCTTAAGGCTGCCCTTTTTGATTGTATTGACAACATCCACAGGTCTGTTGGAAAAAGAGGCAACGCCGTCCACATCCTTTGCGGCATTTGTTGCGATGGAAGAAAGCACTTCTTCCGAAATAATAAGGGTTCCCTTATCGTTTGTTTTACTGATTTCCATAATCTTATCTCCTTTAATGATAGTATTATATCACAAGGACAAATAATATACAAGTATTTTATTATATTATTTAGACTGAATTATGGAAACATTTTCATATGAGCATTTAAGCTGAGAGGTTGCTATTTCCTTAATCTGCAAAACTGTCGTTTCGTTAAGCTCTTGAGCATCTACAATAACATCCACTCTTGTTCCGTCCTCATTGATAACGGCAATGCAGTTGTCGATGCCCTTTGCCGTAACAAGCGTTTCGATTTTATTTTCGATGGCTATGTAGTTGGATATTTTTGCAATTTCTTCGCTTGCAACCTTTTTTGCCTGCTCGCTCTCATCTGTTTTGTCAATTACCTTTTGCAGCTTATCGAGCGCTTCGTCCCTTGCGTTTTGTCGGTCAACTCTTGCAGACGCAAAATATTCGTTTTCCTTAGGTAATGTAGTTGTTGCGTCAACAAGCTCCGCTTCGCCTAAGGTTTTTTTGTTGCTCGAGCTGATAAGAGGCGCAACAGTGTTTGAAACATCCGTATTTTGATAATACCAGTTGCCTGCAACTCCCACGGCAAGCACCAAAACAAATGCGGTAATTGCGGTTTTTGTTCTGCGCTTATTGCGTTTTATAATCTCCGCTTCGGTTAAAAGGGGCTTTTTCTTTTTTGATTTTGATGCATTGGCTTCTTCGGGAAAATCCTCAAATTCATCTCTAATGATGTTCATATTTTCTTCGTTCATATTATCACCTGTTATCTGAAATTTTTGAGACGCTAACCTTGCTTGAAGGAATATTAAACAGTGATGTAACACTGCTGATAACCGTTTCTCTGACAACAACATTATCACCGCCCTCACAAACAATGAGCACGCCTTGAACCTCGGGCAGAGTTTGCTTTACAAGAACGGGAGAATCTCCGCTGTCAGCCTCATAAAATACATATTCGCTTTTTTTGGAAATAGAACCGTCATCGGAGCTTTCGTCAATATTTTTTGCAAATATGTTTTCGTCGGTTTCAAAAACGGTTATCATAACCTCACATCTGCCGACGCCCTCAATTGAGGAAATTATGCTCTGCGTTTTTTCCTCAAGGCTCTGTGTATAGGAATAATAGTCAAATTCCTCGCTTGCATTTTTTGGCTGTGATGCCGTGGGCACCATTTCGGACAGAAGAATAAGCAATATTCCTATAATTCCTGCAACGACAATAAGCCTTTGCTTATTGCATTTTTTCAGTATGTCCGTAATTTTATCCCTGATTTTACTGTCCAATATATATCACCTGCGCAACAATATTCAGCTCGTCATATATTATTTTTTCGACCTCGTTTAAATCGTATTGCGAGCTGACGGCAACCTGTACCTTTTCTATAAGAATTTCGTTATCCTCGTTTATGTATGCCGTACAATCGACATCGGCACCTACGATGCCTTGGCTGTCCAAAGCGGCTTTAACCTTATTGCAAACCATTGCTTCAATTATCCTATCTGTATTATTTTCGGCTATGCTTACATCAGGTGCTTCATAGCTCGGAAGCTTAAAATCTGTTAACGGATAGAAAAAGGACAGGCAAATAAAAAGAGAAATAACTATCTTAAAAAATTTTCCCATACTGCCCTTTGGGGTTAAAAAGGAGAATATAACTGCAATTACGACGGTAACGCATACGGTAAGAGTCCAGCCTTTTACAAAATCCATATTAACCTCCGCCCGAGGCAACCAATATGCCGATTGAAATTATGGTTGTTACCATAGACAAAATCAGTATTACGTTCATCAAAAGCATTGCATCCTTAAAGGCTGAAATCACCATAGATACAGTGTTATCGCCAAACACATCTGCACAAAGTGAGCAGACGGAAAGCAGTAATCTCCAAGCAAGCACCTCGAAAATGGCAGGCAGAAAAACAAGGGCAACCGCTATAATTCCCACTATACCGACGCTGCTGCCTATAAGGGAGGAATAGCTTTGAATGGAAAGCAAGCCCTCGCTTATTGCAGATCCGATAAGAGGCACGACGGAGTTTATAGCAAAGCGAATTGAGCGAAGCCCGAGAGCGTCCGCGCGAGATGCAACGGCAGTTTTAACGGACAAAACGGATACAAATGCAGACGTCAGCAAGGTTATACAGGAAGTAATAATTTTTCTTGCAGAGGTTAAGAGCTTATCCAAATGTAATTCGTATCGTAAGGATGAGCATATGCCGAGTGCCAAGAAGCAATTTAAAATGGGAGTGAGCAGGTTTGAAGCCAAAAACGAAAGTCCCTGAGCAAGCGTAAGCAGCAAGGCGTTGTTTGCAAAGGAGGAGGTTATACCTCCCGAGGCAAAAACGATAACGCAAAAAGCGGGAATAAAGGCATAAATAAAATCGGCTGTTACGGATATGGCTGTAACTGCCAATGAAACCGTATTGCCCATTTTGGTCATAATAAGTGTTGAAATAACCAAAGCCGAAACAGTTGAATAAAGCTCCGTAAGGCTTTCGCTATCGGAAAGCTTAAACGATTGAAAGAAGGAGGAAAGAACAACAAAGGCTAACACAATCCCGCAGACCTTAAGCGGCGTTTCAAGCTTCCCCATAAACAAATCGCCGAATATTTTCAGTATTTTTTCAAGCGAAAGCGAGGTTATGGAATTATAATCGAAATCGGATATTCCAAGCTCCTCAAGCGCATTATATGTATCCTTGTCCAGCGTTTCCTGAAAGGAGGACAAATCGAAGCTGTTGAGATAGCTGTCATATTCAGACTGACTGAAATCCTCTGCATAGACCGATACTGGTACAAGCAGGACGAGAAAAAATGCAATGATAAATTTCTTCATTTTACAAGTCCACTCACGATAGAAATAATTGTTTCAAACAACGGTATAATAAGTGATATAACAACAATCTTTGCACCTATTTCCGTGAAGGAGGCAAGCGCATTTTCGCCGTTATCCCTGCATATATCACAAACAAACTGCGTAACCAAAATTATGCAAAGCACCTTTAGCATCAGCTTTATATAGGGCATTGCCTGAGGCACGGAGGCGGAAAGCTCGTTAGCCCTTTGAAAAAGCTCATATATCTTGTCCGATATAAGAAAAACTGCAATTATGCCTGCCGAAATAGATAGTATAAGGGTAAACGGCTTGTTATATTCACGAAGCAAAATACTGCAAAACAGTACGGCAAGAGATATGCCGATAAGCTTAATAATCAAAGGCTGAACAAGTCCTTAACCGTTGAAAACAAATCTTTAATCTGCGGCACAAGCATTGTGAGAACAACTATCACTCCCGCTAATGTTGTGAGCATTGCCTGGTCGTCCCTACCCGAGCGAATAAGCAGTGTATTCAGCACGGCAACTATTATTCCTATGGCTGCTATTTTGAAAATAAAATTAACTTCCATCTTACACCTCTACACTAATACCAATGACATAATAATTCCGGCACTGAATCCAAAACTTATATATACCTTGGATTTTGAATTATAGCTGTCACGATAGCTTGATTTTGATAATTCTATATATTGCTTAAATGAATTAACGGCGCTTATCTGTGCGCTTGCACTGTACTTTCCGAGGCTGTACAAAAAGTCGCTTACTGCCGAATTATCGGCGTTTGACAAAACGGAGCTGACCTCCAATTTGTTTTTGACATTTTCCTCGGAAATAAAATTAAGGCAGGCAAATTCCTCTCTTTTCAAAAGCCTGTTGAGAAGAATAACCACAGGCGTTTTGGCTGTTGAAATATCTATGAGCAGTAAATCGCAAAGATTTATAAGCTGTTCGCATATTTTTTCCTGCCGCTTGAGCCTATTTGAATAATGTATGCCCATCAAGGTCGTTGATAGGGTTATAAGAATTGCGCCTGTAAATTTCATTTTTCACCTCGCGAACATCTATAACATCAGCCGTATAGGTATGTCCGTCCAACAATATGATATATTCAAACTCGTTTGAGCCGATTAGCTTATTTATTATGGGCTTTGTGTAAAGGTCCTCCTTTGTGCCGATATGGACGGAAAGCAGAAAATTGACACCGCAGGAAAAGCCGAACATAATGGACTCAAGCTCTTCAAGTCGGGATATTTCATCACATACAATAATTTCAGGAGATAGCGTTCTTGTTGCAATTTCAATTCCCTTGTCCTTTGAAAAGGCTGTTAAGACATCGCAATTTGCGCCTACCTTTAAGGTGAACTCATCCTCTCTTTTTCCGGCAAATTCGTTACGCTCGTCAATGATGGTAACCTTTCGGTATTTGTCGTTAAAGCCGTTTGACAGGTTATATGCCATATCACGCAGAAGCGTTGTTTTGCCACTGCTCGGCGGACCGGCAACGATAATGCTGTGATTTGAATTGACAAACAGAAAGTTTAAAATATCCATACTGCAGCCCAAAGCCTGCGACGGAATTCGTATATTAAGTCCCATTACATTTTTTACGGATATGAGCCTGTTATCTTCATATACTGCTGTTGATGAAATACCTACTCTTGCTCCGTTTTTTAAGGTTATGTAACCGTTTTTAAGATTGTCCGAATTTGAATAAATTGAATAATCGCATAAGGAATAGAACATACTTTCAAAGCATTCGTTTGAAACAACGGGAAGATTTTCGTCTGCAAACGACTGAATTTCCCCGTTATGTGCAAGAAAATACGAGGAGCTTTTTATTACAATAACAATAGGAAGGCCTCTCCTTATGCGTATTTCATTTATTCTCGACAAAACGCCTGCTTCGAGATTTTTGAAAGGAATTCTTATCTCTCTCGGCAGTAATTCAAGGACATTGCTTATCTCGTTCAAAATATCACCTGTAATAAAATATGAATCGGAAATTCAAAATATTACAAAGGAGTTAAAATTGGAATAAAGTAATTGCAGGACGGGAAGTAATATGTTATTATACTTTAAGATTAATATTATAAGGGTGTACTATGGACATAACTAAATCTTCAAAAAAGTTGTTTGCAACCAAATATATTAACGGCATAACAGTAAATTACGGCATTGCTTTCTCTGTCGGAATTGTTCTTTTTTTAATACTCAAGCAAATACTGAAAAGCTCGCTTATCGGCTTATCGGCAGGCATTGCCCTACCCATAGCTTTTGCTTTGGCTATGGCTCTGCTTTTCCTTCTTGAGAAAAAATTTGTATTCAACCGCGCACAGCTGAGCAGTCTTCCCAAGCAGATATTATGGTATTTGTTCAGAATGCTTGTTGATGTTGGATTTTTTTGCGTTTTTAAATTTGCTTTTGATAATATTTTTAAATCGGCAGGAATTATGCCGTACATTTTTTCGGCAGTATTAATTTTCGTATTTAATCTGTATTTTGATAAATTGCTTGTTTTTGACGATATCACAAAGGAGGAGCAGGTAAAAAACGGCAGATGCTACAAGCTGTTTTTTCGCAACAGATTTGTGCTTTTGTCCGTTGCTACGGCAAGCATAAGCATACTCTTTGTGTTTATGATTTTTTCGCTGTTTCCCTTTGGAGATATGACTGTTTTAAGAATGGACCTGTATCATCAGTACGGTCCGTTGTTTGTCGAATTTTATGACAGGATTACAGGCTTTGAAGGCTTTAATTATTCCTGGAGAACCGGCGGAGGCTCAAGCTTTTTAGGCAATTATTTTAACTATCTTTCAAGCCCTATTTCCTTTTTGATTTTCCTTTTTGACAGAAAGCAAATAGGATATGCCATCACCTTCCTTGTGCTTGTTAAGGGTGCGTTAAGCGCAGGAACATTTACCTACTTTATCAAAAAAAGCTTTGACAGACATTCCTATGCTTCTGCCGCATTCGGCGTTATGTATGCGCTGAGCGGATACTTTTTGGCATATTACTGGAATATTATGTGGCTCGACGGAATGATTTGGCTTCCGCTTATTGCACTCGGTATCGAGAACATAATTAACAAAGGCGACGGAAGGCTTTACATCATTTCGCTTTGCATATTGTTTTACAGCAGCTACTATATAGGATATATGAGCTGTATCTTTGCAGTTGTATATTTTCTTATTTATTTCTTTGCACATTACGAATATGACGATACACTTTCAGTCTCAGGCTCTGAAAGAAAAAACATAATAAAAAGGCTTTTAAACAACAGGCTGTTTATGAACGGAGTTAGATTTACTGCGGCATCCGTTGTTTCAGCCGCAATTTGCGCAGTTGTTTTAATTCCCGTATATTATATTTTGCAGTCCTGCTCGGCAACCTCTGACAGCTGGCCTAATATTTTAGAAAGCTATTTTAATTTGATAAATCTTGTTAGCTCGCATTTTGCAGGTCTTGAAACAACCATCCGTTCCTCAGGCGATGATGTTTTGCCGAACATTTACTGCGGTATGCTGACAGCATTGCTCATACCCCTTTATGTTGTTAACAAGGATATTAGGCTCAAGGAAAAGGCAATGTATATGCTGATGGTGCTTTTCTTTGTTTTCAGCTTCGACAACAACTTTGCAAACTTTATCTGGCATGCCTTCCACTTCCCTAACGACCTGCCTTACAGATTTTCGTTTATGTACTCGTTCATTATTTTGGTAATGGCATTTAGGGTTTTAATGAACTTCAAGAGCATCGAGTACAGGGATATCGGCTTTGCAGGTATGATTTGGGTTATAATAGCGCTCCTGCTTCAGCAAAATCCTACAAACAAAATACACGAGATAACTATTTATATCACCTTAGGCTTCATAATAGTTTGGACAGGCTTTTTGTATCTTGTAAAAAAAGGTCATATGAGCAAGTTTGTTATAGGCGTCACAATTATTGCTCTTACCTTCTGTGAGGCTATTATAGGAGATTCGCAATCGTATTTGTTTACACAAAAGCAAAGCGATTATGTTGAATACTATGACGAATACACAGAGGCTGTTGACCATCTCAAAAAGAACGACGACGGTTTTTACAAAACAGAGCTAACCTATCTCGGCACAAGAATGGACCCGTGTCTGTACGGCTATGACGGTATGTCTATCTTTTCATCAATGGCGTATGAGGATTACAGCCAAAGCCAGTATTCGCTCGGCTTGTTCGGTAACAGAATTAACTCCTTTACCTATAACACGCAGACGCCTGTATATAATATGATGTTCAACCTGAAATATTTAATTCAGGACCCCACCTCCATTGCTCCGAGCAGTAACTATTACGAGGAGGCCTACACAACTAAAAGCGGAAAAACAAGCGTATTTAAAAATAAATACTATCTCCCTATCGGCTTTGTTGCCTCGTCCGAGCTTGAGGAATGGGACAATTCCGAGGGAAATCCGTTTGAGGTTCAGGAGGACCTTATTGACAGGGCAGCAGGTGTGGCAAGGGTGTTTGAGCCTGTTGAATTTATCTCAACCGAGAGCGGAAGCACAAGCTGTGATGAGGTAACGGGAAACGGCACATATTTCTTTAGCAAGGACAGCAACGAAAGCTACGACAGCATTGATATAACAATGCAGGCAGTTAATGACAGCAATATGTATGTTTACATCACGGCAACAGGAGTTGAAAATGTAAACTACTACTGGGAGAATGATTCGAACTCTGCCTATCAAAACATATATGAGCCGTATATTATGGACCTCGGGGCGTTTAAAAAGGGCGAAACCGTAACGGTATCGCTCGACCTGAACGGTGTGGAATCCGACGAATCGTACTTTGAAATTTATGCATATAACATCAACAACGACATTTTGGCGTCTGCTTATGAGATGTTGAGCTACGGTGCATTAAATGTTACCTCACACAGCGACACCTGTATTGAGGGAACCGTTAACGCCGGCTATGACGGATATTTTTACACCTCCATCCCATATGATGAGGGCTGGAAAATATATATTGACGGGCAGGAGGCAAAGACCTTCAGCATAGGCAACAACGCACATCTCTGCACAACCGTTAAGCACGGAGAGCATACTGTAAAAATAAAGTATTCTCCGAGAGGTCAAAGGCTTGGATTTGCTGTTTCTGCCTGCGGAATACTTGCCCTTGCAGGCTATGAGCTTGCAAAAAAACGACTTAACAGGTCTAAATCGTCGAATTGCAAAAAGTAGATAAAACCGATTTGTAAATATTGTCTAAAATAATTTGATTTTATGACTGAAATATTTATAGCAAAATCGATATAAGTGGTTTGCTTTTTGTAGTAATATGTTGTAAAATGAAAGCATAAATTAGAGAGGAGCTTAATAATGCCAAGAATTACAGCACAGGAAGTACAGACAATTCCATACGGTCCGCTGGGCATCATTGCATTGCCCGGCTGTGAGGCACTTGCCGCCAAGATAGACAATTATCTTGTTAAGTGGAGAAAGGACCAGGCGGAAAATCACAAGGAAAATATAGCGTTCTACGGATACCAAAGAGATAGCTATATGATTGACACATCGGTTGCCAGATTCGGAAGTGGTGAAGGTAAAGCGGTTATTAATGATACTATAAGAGGCTATGACCTTTATATCATTGCCGACTGCTTTAATTACAGCGTTACATACAATATGTACGGTATGAAGGTTCCGAAATCACCGGACGACCATTTTTCCGACCTAAAAAGAGTAATCTCCGCCGCATCAAGCAAGGCAAAGAGAATTAATGTAATTATGCCGATGCTTTATGAGGGCAGACAGCATAAGAGATCGTCAAGAGAGTCGCTCGACTGTGCAATGGCTTTGCAGGAGCTAACTACTCTCGGCGTTGAAAACATCATTACATTTGATGCACATGACCAAAGAGTGCAGAACTCCATACCTCACAAGTCGTTTGAAAATGTTATGCCGACATATCAGATGATAAAAACACTTGTTAACACCGTTGATGATTTAAAAATTGACCCTGAGCATTTGATGGTTATATCACCTGATGAGGGCGCAATGCACAGATGTATTTATTTTGCTACACAGCTTGGCGTAAATCTCGGTATGTTCTACAAAAGAAGAGACTATACTAAGGTTGTAAACGGAAGAAACCCCATCGTTGCACATCAATATCTCGGTGACAGCGTTGAGGGAAAGGACATCATCATCGTTGACGATATGATTTCTTCGGGCGAAAGCATGCTCGAGGTTGCAAGAAAGCTTAAGGAGCTAAAGGCAAAGAGAATTTTCGTCTGCACGGCTTTCGGCTTGTTCTGCAACGGCTTGGAGATTTTTGACAAGGCGCACAAAGAGGGCGTATTTGAAAAGGTTTTCACAACAAACGGTGTATATCAATCGCCCGAGCTTCTCTCAAGAGATTGGTACAGAAGCGTAGAGCTTTCAAAGTATCTTGCATATTTCTTAGATACAATCAATCACGATTTATCAGTTTCCTCTCTGTTAAATTCCTCTGATAAAATCGATGCACTATTAAAGAGTAAAGGATTAAAATAATGAGCAAGAAAAATAAGATTATCATTGCAGTTATTGCCGCCGTATTGGCAATAATCATTATCCCTTCAACAGTTTACTGTATAGTTAACAAGGAAACACCTATACAAATGGCTACCGATATGTTTTCGACAAATGAGGAACAAATTGTCGGCAAGTGGCAGCACGAATCTAAGGCAACAGCCTATGAATTCAAGCCGGACGGTACCTGCGTATCATATATCAGCATACTTAAAACCGTTAATGAATATGAGATTGACGGTGACAAGCTGTATATGACAAATCCTAATATTGACGGTCAAAGAGACACCTATAAAATCAGCGTTAAGGAATCACAGCTTATAATGACGCTTATCGAGATGAACGGTACGCCTGTCGATAAGGACGAGCAAACACCGTGGGTTTACAAAAAGGTCAGCAAAATTACAACTCAAAAGCTTGACGACCTTTTGTACGGCGCTGTTGAGGATAAAAACGAGGATTAATAAATCCGAATAATTTAAAGCAAACGGTCATATTAATTACCAAAAGGAGTAGTTAATATGACCGAATTTGTAGAAAAAAGATGTATTGAGCTTGGAGAATATATTGTCAGGACCAACGCAACCGTCAGGCAGGCGGGCTTGGTTTTCGGTATAAGCAAGTCCACAGTACATATAGATGTTACAAAAAGACTTCAGGCAGTTGACCCCTTGCTTGCACAGGAGGTATATAAGGTGCTTCAAAACAACAAGGCGCAACGACATATACGCGGCGGCGAGGCAACAAGGGAGAAGTATCAGCATCTAAACAACAAGGAGTGATAAAATGTCCATAGGATTTATCGGATGCGGAAATATGGCAAGCGCTATTATCGCAGGAATTATTGACAAAAAGGCTGTTGAGGCAAAGGACATATTTGCCTACGACATTTATTCTAACGCGCTCATTAACGCAAGGGACAGGTTTGGTATAAACACCTGCGAGAGTGAGGAGGATGTTGTCGGCAAAAGCGATATTGTTATACTTGCCGTTAAGCCCAATGTGCTTGCAGGAGTATTGGAAAAAATAAATACTGCGCTTGATGAGAAGGACACGCTTCTGATTTCCATTGCAGCAGGCAAAACGATAGATTTTATAAGGAAATCACTTTCTCACACTAACAGAATAATAAGAGTTATGCCTAACATAAATGCAACCGTAGGCGAGGCTGTTTGTGCATACACGGCAAATGAAGACGCAACAAACGAGGATAAGGAAATGTGCGAAAGCATTTTTAGCAGCGTCGGAAAGGTTTTATATCTTGATGAGACTCAATTTCCGTTATTCGGTGTTTTGGGCGGATGCTCCCCTGCATTTTCGTATATGTTTATTGACGCACTTGCAAGAGCCGCTGTTAAAAACGGTATGAAAAAGGATATGGCACTTGAAATTGCGGCACAGGCTGTACTCGGAAGTGCAAAAATGATTTTGGAATCGGGCGAGCATCCTTGGGAGCTTATAGACAAGGTTTGCTCACCGGGCGGAACAACAATAGAGGGTGTTACCTCGCTTCAAAGCGACGGACTTGAAGCCGCCGTTCAAAATGCGGTTGACAAGGCATTGGACAAGGATTCGAGGCTATAATAATTACGGCAATACAAACGAACAGGAACATAATTGCGGATATCGGCAGTTATATTCCTGTTTTTTATACTTTCTAAATAAAATAAGCCTGTGTTTTTTATACACAATATGCATAGAAAAAATATGCAGTATATGGTATAATTAAATAAATATTATATTTAAGGAGCAGATTATGAGTAATATTGAAGAGCAAAAGGAGCTTATATGTGACATATGTCATAAGATGTGGCAGCTTGGATGGGTTGCGGCAAATGACGGAAATGTGAGTGTTAAGCTTGATGACGGAACCATTCTTGCAACACCGACAGGTATGAGCAAATCCTTTATAACACCTGAAAAGCTTATAAGAATTGACAGCAAGGGCAATGTTCTTGAGGCGGCAGACGGACTACGTCCCTCAAGCGAAATAAAAATGCATCTTCGCTGTTACGACAAGCGTGACGATGTAATGAGCGTTATTCACGCACACCCACCCGGAGCAACAGGCTTTGCAGTTGCTCACAAGGCAATGGATATGTACAATATGATTGAGGATGTTGCCGTTATCGGCGCAGTTCCGCTTACTCCGTACGGTACACCTTCAACAACAGAGGTGCCCGATTCGATTGAGCCATACCTTGAGGAGCACGATGTTATGCTGCTTGAAAACCACGGTGCGCTTGCCGTGGGAAGCGATGTTGTAACTGCTTTTTACAGAATGGAAAGTCTTGAGCTTTGGGCAAAAATTACCATAAATGCGGTTATTTTGGGCGGAAGCCACGACATCAGCAGAGAAAACATACAAAAGCTTATTGACCTAAGAGGATACTACCGTGTAACAGGCAGGCATCCGGGCTATAAGGTTTTTAATCCCGATGACACTATGCTTCACGCAAAGGAGGATTAATTATGCTTAAAGGAATTTCACCGATAATATCTCCCGAGCTTTTAAAGGCGCTATGCGAGATGGGACACGGCGATGAGCTTGTAATTGCAGATGGCAACTTCCCCGCCGAAAGTGTGGGCAGGGACGCCATTGTTATTCGTGCAGACGGTCACGGTACGGCAGAAATTTTAGACGCTGTGCTAAAGCTGATACCCCTTGACAGATATACTCAAAAGCCTGTGGCTCTTATGGAGATAGTTAAGGGCGACACCTGCCCTACCCCGACTATTTGGAAAACCTATGATGAAATACTGAACAAATACGAGCCTGACCATCACGAAATAGAAATGACCGAACGCTTTGCTTTTTATGAAAGGGCAAAAAATGCGTATTTGATAATTGCTACGGGTGAAACTGCAATTTATGCAAACATTCTCCTTAAGAAAGGGGTAGTTACACCGTGAGCACAGTTCTTGCATTTGATTTCGGTGCTTCAACAGGCAGAGCAATTAAAGCGAAATACGACGGTAAAAGCCTTAAATACAGCGAAATACATAGATTTGAAAATATACCCACCTATGATGAGGACGGACAGCTATGCTGGGATTTTCCGTATCTTTTGGGGGAGGTAAAAAAAGCCATTGCTATGTGCGGGGATGCGGACTCACTTGCGTTTGATACATGGGGCGTTGACTACGGTCTGCTTGATGAAAACGACAATTTAATAGGCTTGCCTGTTAACTATCGTGATACCCGAACAGAGGGTATGTGCGACAAAGTTTTTGAAAAAATATCTCCGTTTAAGCTTTACGAATTAACTGGAAATCAAATAATGCCCATAAACACTCTTTTTCAGCTGACGGCAGAAAGAAAGAAGAATGCGAAAGCGCTTCTTTTTATGCCCGACCTTTTTGCGTGGGCTCTGTGCGGTAACAAATCGTGCGAAAGAACGATAGCATCAACCTCACAGATGTATGATTTCAAAAACGGAGTATGGTGCAAAGAGGCGGCAAGCCTGTCGGGATCGGACACAGACATACTTCAGGAGCTGATAGACAGCTCAAGCATTGTCGGCGAATATAACGGAATAAAGGTTATAAAGGTGGCAGGTCACGACACGCAATGCGCCGTTGCGGCTATGCCGTCCGACAGCAAGGGATGTCCTGCTTTTCTCTCCTGCGGAACCTGGTCGCTTATCGGCTGTGAATGTGATGACGCCGTGCTTACCGAAAAAAGTATGACGGATGAGCTTTCGAACGAGATAGGCGCTAACGCAAAGGTGAATTATCTCAAAAACATCAGCGGACTATGGCTCATTCAGGAGATACGCAGAAATTTCAAAGCCGAGGGAAAGAATTATTCCTTTAACGATATGGAGCAGCTTGCAAGGGCCGAAGAACCGTTTGTTTGCTTCATAGACCCCGACGCACCGGAATTTGCAACAGCAGGCGCAATGCCGCAAAAAATACGAGGCTTCTGTGAGAGAACAAATCAATCCGTGCCTCAAAGCGACGGTGCATTGGTGCGCTGTATATATGAAAGCCTTGCGATGAAATACAGATTTGCAATCAATCAAATCGAGGAAAACACAAATAAGAAATTTAACATGCTTCATCTTTTGGGCGGAGGCACTAAGGACGGTTTTCTTTGCCAAATGACCGCTGACAGTCTCGGTATTCCCGTTTTGGCAGGTCCGACGGAGGCTACGGCGCTCGGAAACATTCTTTTACAGCTTATTGCGCTTGGAGATATCGAGGACATCAACGAGGGCAGGGCTATGATTAAACAGCAGGAGGCTGTTAAGGAATATACGCCTGCTGACACTGAAGAATGGGAAAAAGCATATAAAAAATTCTGCACTGCGGTGCTAAAATAAAGAGAGGTAAACTTTATGAATTATCCAAAAATCGGTATAAGACCAACCATCGACGGAAGATGGGGCGGTGTTAGAGAGAGCCTTGAGGTTCAGACAATGGGTATGGCAAAGGCAGCTAAAGAGCTGATAGAGTCAAATCTTCGCTATCCCGACGGAACTCCCGTGCAATGCATTATCAGCGATACTACTATAGGCGGCGGCGCAGAGGCTGCAAAATGTGCCGAACAGTTTTCAACCGAAAATGTTGTGGCTACCCTTTCCGTTACACCCTGCTGGTGCTACGGCTCCGAAACCTTTGATATGGACCCTAACACAATTAAGGCTGTTTGGGGCTTTAACGGTACAGAGCGTCCCGGTGCTGTTTATCTTGCGGCTGTTATGGCGGCTTTTGCACAAAAGGGATTGCCTGCATTCTCTATCTACGGACACGATGTTCAGGATATGACCGACACATCCGTACCCGATGATGTAGCAGAAAAAATACTGCGCTTTGCAAAGGCTTCTGTCGCTGTCGGCTGGATGAAAAACAAGGCATATGTAAATCTCGGCGGTGTAGCCATGGGTATTGCAGGCTCATACTGTGACGCTGATATGTTCCAAAAATATTTCGGTATCCGTGCAGAATGGGTTGATATGACCGAAATTGTTCGCCGTATAACTCTTGAAATATACGACCACGAGGAATATGACAAAGCTATCGCTTGGGTAAAGGAAAACTGCAAGGAGGGCTTCGACCTTAACGAAGGCAAAAAGCTTCCTGAAATTATTACAAAATCTAAGGTTGTTCCTGCCGACAGGGATTGGGAGTTCGTTACAAAAATGACCATCGTTATGCGTGACATCCTCTACGGAAACAAAAAGCTTGACGAGATGGGATGGCACGAGGAGGCACTCGGCAAAAATGCCGTTGCAGGCGGCTTCCAGGGACAGCGTAACTGGACGGACTGGCTTCCTAATGCAGATTTCACAGAGGCAATTATGGCTTCAACATTTGATTGGAACGGCGCAAAGATGCCCACTCCGTTTGCTACGGAAAACGATACGCTTAACGGCGTTGCAATGATGCTCGGTACTCTTGTATCACACACGGCTCCGTGCTTCCACGATGTTCGTACATATTGGAGCCCCGACGCCTGCGAGCGTGTTACAGGCGTTCGTCCCGACGGAGTAGCAAAGGACGGCTTTATTCACCTTATCAATTCGGGTGCAACTGCGCTTGACGGCAGCGGTGCCGTTAAAAACGACAAGGGAGAAGGCTGTATGAAGCCGTTCTGGGAAATGACGCAGGAGGATATCAAGGCCTGTCTTGACGCTACCGATTGGTGCAGGGCAAACTACGAATATTTCCGTGGCGGCGGATTTTCAAGCCATTTCCGTTGCAAAGCAGAAATGCCTGTTACAATGCTTAGAGTAAACATTGTTGACGGAATAGGTCCTGTTATGCAGCTTGCCGAGGGATATACGGTTGACCTGCCCGACGAAATTCATAACACTATTGATAAAAGAACGGATCCGTCCTGGCCTACAACCTGGTTTGCACCGTGTCTTACAGGAGAGGGTGCTTTCACAGATGTTTACAGCGTTATGGCTAACTGGGGCGCAAATCACGGCGTAACCGTTTACGGTCATGTCGGTGCAGATTTGATTACTCTTGCTTCAATGCTTCGTATTCCTGTTAATATGCACAATGTTGATAAGGAAAAGATTTTCAGACCTCATTGCTGGTCTGCATTCGGCACAGAGGATACACAGTCTGCAGATTTCAATGCATGCAAAAATTACGGTCCGCTTTATAAATAAAGTGATATAAGTCAACTCAAAAAGCAAAAACCCGTTTCAATTTTCAGATTGAAACGGGTTTATTTTAACTTAAATTCATTTTTTAAAAATATGTAATTACATATATTTTTTGATTTCATCAACCTTATTGAGCTGCTCCCACGGAACATTAAGGTCTTCCCTACCCATATGACCGTAAGCGGCAACAGCCTTGTAGATAGGTCTGCGCAAATCAAGAGTTTTAATAATTGCAGACGGACGAAGGTCGAAAACCTTATTAACTATTTCGCTGATTTCGTCATCCGACTTAACACCTGTGCCGAAGGTATCAACCATAACGGAAACCGGCTTTGCAACGCCTATGGCATAAGCAAGCTCAACCTCACATTTGTCAGCAAGACCTGCGGCTACGATATTTTTAGCAACCCAGCGTGATGCGTATGCGGCAGAACGGTCAACCTTTGTTGGGTCCTTACCTGAGAAAGCACCGCCGCCGTGACGGGCATATCCGCCATAGGTATCAACAATAATTTTTCTGCCGGTCAAGCCTGAATCGCCCATAGGACCGCCGATAACAAATCTGCCTGTCGGGTTTACATAAAACACGGTATCCTCATCCATAAGCTCAGCAGGAACAGTTGTTTTGATTACATTTTCAATAATTTCCTTTCTAAGCTGTTCAAGGCTGACATCAGCGCTGTGCTGTGAGGATACAACAACGGCTGTTACCTTAACAGGCTTGCCGTCCTCGTATTCTACGGTTACCTGTGTTTTACCGTCGGAATAAAGATAAGGCATTGTGCCGTTTTCTCTAACCTCGGTAAGCTTTAGCGCAAGCTTATGAGCAAGCGAAATAGGAAGAGGCATAAGCTCCTTTGTTTCGTTGCAGGCATAGCCGAACATCATACCCTGGTCGCCTGCACCGTTTTGGTTTTCCTCGTCCTCTTCGTTATTTTTAAGCTCATAGGACCTATCAACACCCATAGCGATATCCGGTGACTGCTTATCAATAGCAGTTAGCACGGCGCAGGTATTTCCGTTGAAGCCCTTTGCATCATCATCGTAACCGATGCCGATAATGGTATCTCTTACGATTGACGGAATATCAACCTGAGCCTTGGTTGTGATTTCACCCATAACAAGCACCTGACCTGTTGTACAGGTTGTTTCGCAGGCTACTCTTGACATAGGGTCCTGCTCAATCATTGCATCAAGAATTGCGTCGGAAATTTGGTCGCAAATCTTGTCGGGATGTCCTTTAGTTACAGATTCACTTGTGAATAAAAACTTTGACATAGTAATACCTCTTTTCTGAAAAATATAAATAAAAAAAGCATACAGGTGCCTGACCGTATGCTGATAAATCATCACTCGGTTACACCGCAGGTATTAGCACCTTGCAAACGCAGGTTGCTGTAGCATCAATGGGCCTGTCCCTCAACTACTCTTGATAACACTCTGTTTACTTTTTAAGTATCATACTACAACGCAGATAATATGTCAATAGGTATTTGACCGAAAATAATAGACATATTTTGGAAATTGCGTTGTTATATATAAATATTATACAAAAGTTGAATTATTATGTAAATTTTTCTTGTAATTTATTAATAAATAGTTTATAATTAATACGATAACTATTTTTGCCGTTTAAGGAGGAAATAAAATGGCTAAGAAAACTGTATTCATTACCGGCGGTACCGGTAATATGGGTTGGGCATCTATTCAGGAGATGATTAAGCACCCAAATGACATCAACATCAAGATGCTTGCAAGAAAGAGTCCTAAAAATGTTGAGAAGCTTCAACCGCTTATGGCTAAGCCAAATGTACAGGTTGTATGGGGCGATCTCGGCGACTATGATTCAATTCTTGAAGGTGTTAAAGGCTCTGACTATGTACTGCATGTAGGCGGTATGGTATCCCCTACTGCTGACTGGAAGCCTTACAAAACACAAAAGACAAACATCGGCGCTGCAGAAAACATCTGCAAGGCTGTACTTGCACAGCCAAATGCTGACGAAATCAAGGTTGCTTACATCGGTACAGTTGCCGAAACCGGTGACAGAAACTATCCTATCCACTGGGGACGCTGCGGTGACCCTATCAAAATTTCTATTTACGACCACTATGCTGTATCTAAGACGGTTGCAGAGCGCACCTTCGTAGAAAGCGGCATCAAGAATTGGGTTGTAATGCGTCAGTCGGGTATTCTTTATCCAAACATTTTAAAGAATATGGACCCGATTATGTTCCACGTACCGATTAACGGTGTTTTGGAATGGTGTACAGTTGAGGACTCAGGTCGTCTTATTTGTAACCTTGTTCTTGAGGACAAGGCAGGCAACCTCGGCTCAGATTTCTGGAATCACTATTTCAACATCGGTTCAGGTGAGCAATACAGAATTTCCAACTATGAATTTGAGCAGCTTCTGCTTGGCACACTCGGTCTTGCAGGTCCTGAAAAGCTGTTTGACCCTAACTGGTTTATCACAAAGAACTTCCACGGTCAGTTCTATGCAGACGGCGACAAGCTTGAGGAATTCCTTCACTTCAGAGAGAACCTTCCTGTTAAGGATTACTTCAAGAGACTTGCAACACAGGTTCCGTTCTATTTCACAATTCCGAGATATCTTCCAAAGAACCTTGTAGCTGCCTGTGCAAAGCCGTTTATGAAGAAGATTGCAGAAACAAAGGACTTCGGTACTATTGACTGGGTTAAGACAGAAAATCCTGAAAGAATTTCTGCTTACTACGGCACAATGGAGGATTATCACAAGCTTCCTTCAAAGTGGGAAGACTTTGAAATCATCAAGTTCGACAAGAAAACAGAGGATGCAAAGCCATTCATTCTTGACCACGGCTATGATGAGACAAAGCCTGAATCAGAGCTTGATATCGAAGATATGAAGCAGGCTGCAAAGTTCAGAGGCGGCGAATGCTTAAGCACTGAAATGGTTAAGGGCGACCTTGCTACAAAGCTTAAGTGGAAATGCGGCTACTGCGGTGCTGAATTTGAAGCATCTCCAAACCTTATTCTTCTCGGCGGTCACTGGTGTCCTGAATGCTACATTCCTCAAAAGGCATGGGATTACGACAATATCGCAAAGACAAATCCGTTCTTCGCACAGGTTTGGTATCCTAACCACACTAAAGAAGAATGCAATACATATCAATTTGACGATTTGTTCCAGGTTGACGGCGTTAAGTGGGACGACATAAAGAGATAATTCTATCATTAAAAGAGAGCTTCGGCTCTCTTTTTTTGTTTGTTGCCTTGTAATTGATGTTAAATTTTGGTAAAATGTATGTTAGATAATTGATGTAAAAATAATCGGAAAGGCTATGTGAATTAAAATGATAAAAAAGGATAAAAGGACCATAACAATTATGAGCATTTGCTTTTATGCAATTGCTTTGGCGGCAATGGTTGCAGGTACTTTTTACGATTTAACAATTGACAAGGCAATGTTCACCCCCGATGCTTTAATACCGAGAATACTTGAAGCATTCGGTCAATTTGTTTACTGGGGCATTTGGGGACCTGTTTTCTCTGTTTTGTTTGTAACAAGGCACGACCTTAACGAATGTCTTGAAATAATAGGAAGGCTTGTGCCTATAATTAAGCCTGTAAAAAACAATTTAAGCAAGGCTTACAAAATCTGCAATAAGGCGCTATTGGTATTTGAAGGCATTGCGTTTTTTGCCTTAGCTGATATCGGTTGGAAAAAGCTGATAGAAAATGTGCTAAAGCAATTTGTTGAGATACCTCAAATTGCATATTTCATTATTTGCGCAGTCGTTTCGGCTGTATCGATTTTTGCACTTTCCAAAATTGATAAAAAGGTGCTGAATAAGCTTGAGGCAGTTGCACTTGCAGGAATACTGCTTGGCTTTTTGTATAAGATGATTGAGCACTGTAAAACAATTACGGGAAGAATCAGATTCAGAGAAATGGTTGCTTGGTCAAACGGTATAACACAGGTAGATGATGGGGTTAAGCAGAGCCTCGGCGAGCTTGACGGAATGAAATCACATCTTTCAAAGGATATGGTTGAAGCAACGGATTTCGGCGCATTTACACCCTGGTACAAAATTGCACCAAGCTATGATTATTACGACCATCCCAATTCGTTTCCGTCCGGACACACTACATACAGCTGTACAGCGTTATTAAGCGTAATACTATGCAAGGCATACAAAAGGCTTAATAAATATGTGCCGTTGGCATTTGCCGCTTCGTTTATCTATATAGCCGTTATGGCTGTATCAAGGCTTATGACGGGCGCGCACTATCTTACAGATGTTGCAGGCGCGGCAATAATAGGATACACACTGTTTTTGATTGTAAACCTGATATTTGATTGGCTGACAGGAAAAGACATTCTGCCTACAAGAAAACAATAATATCTATAACAAAAATGACCTTTGGTACAAAGCACCAAAGGTCGTTTTTTTATAACCTCATTTCGTCTTCCTTGCGTTGTTTGTTATTATAAACCGTTATCGGTATGGCACAGCCAACGCCACCGCCAAGGACTGTGCCGCCGAGGAGGAATGCCCACCATAGCGGATACTTTGACTGCTCCTCTTCTTCTGTTTCCGGCTCAACGGGCTTTTCAACTATTTTGGTTGAAACCTTTTGCTTTTTCGTGTAGCTTTTGCCGAACTCGTCCTCATAGGTAATTGTTACTATACCTTCCGTATCGCCAAGCTCCTTGCCGACACGAAGGTTTGCAGAGGCAGAGCTCTGCTCGCCTGCAGGAATTTCGCCCACATAGGTTGAGCCGCCGTTTTCAAGGCCTTTAATATCAAAATCAATTTTGCAATTACGAATATTGCTCTTGCCTGTATTTAGAATTGCAATTTCCATTGTTGTTGTGTCGTCGGGATAAACCTTAACGGGTAGCTGAACACCGCTGTAATCGAGTCCCACGGTTTGCTTAACATTAATACGAATAACATCACTGCCCGAATATGAGCCATAGTATTTGTCCTCATATTCACTTGATACGGTTACAGCGTGCTCGCCGATTTGAGCAGTTGCCGATGCAGTCAGCTCAATCGTCCAGGTGTATGTACTGCCTGCTCCTATTCTGTCAACATATTTTGTACCCGTGCCGACAGGCTTGATATCTCCGCTTTCTTCGGCAACAGACAGCTTGATATTTTTGATGTACTTTGTTCTGCTGAAATTTTTCAGTGTAACGGTAAGAGTTGACTTTTTGTTAGGCTTTAGGCTACCACCGTCAACCTTAAAATCTGTTACCATAAGCCTTGGACTTGATGCGTCCTGTGTAGTTTCCTTTTCCTCTGCATAGGCAGTTAAAGTAAACCCAAAGCATATAACAAAAGCAAGAATAATTGTAATTAACTTTTTCATCATAACTCCCTTATGTTTTCTACAATACTGTTTTGCATTTCTTTGCGAACCTTTGACCATAGGTTTAGTGAGCATACGATAAACAGAAGCATTGTCATGCCGATAGTTATCCAGGGATTAAAGCTTATGTCAGTACCCATATCGGAGGAATAATAGCTCCGGATTATTTTTGAAATGAAATAGCCTATAATGCTTACTCCAAAGCCGACGCCTGTACCCCAGCTGAACATAGACAGCATCTGAATAATATAGGATTTTACCAAATCGCCTTGGTCTGCGCCTACTGCTCTCAAGGTGCCGATAACTCTTTTATTTTCACGGATACGGGCAGAAATCGAGTTGTTTATCACGCTTGCACAAATTACAAAGCTGATAATTATTATTGAAATCATTGCCGCCAAAAGCAAGTAATACTGTTTAAGCTGAAATTGATTGTAGGCATAATTTGAGTCGATATAGCCATCATACTTTTGAGAGTAAACCTCAAGTTCTTTATTTATTTCTTCTTCCTTTTCATCATCAATTTTCAAATCCGTATAAATATTGAGCCTTTCGTAATTAACACCCTTTTTAAAGCTTTCCATACCTTTTTTAGATGTAACAATGCAAAGGTCGTTACAAACACCGACATTAAAATCATCGGCGTCATTAGTACTGATAATTGCACCGATTTTTACTTGTTTACCGTTTTCTATTGAAATACTATATGTGTCTGTTTTTTCATCGTAATTATCTTGTGGGATATCAACAGTAATCGTATCGCCTGCTTTAAAATCACTTTCGGCAGTTAGAATAGAGGTATATCTGAATACCTTTTTGCCTATCTCATCGTCACAGTTGGTATAAACTCCCATACCGTTATGATAGATATAACCCAAAACCTCTGCCTTTTTCGGTACAACAAGAATTATTTCCTCACCGGAATCAAGCTTTGACAAATCAGCCTTTCCGTCATAGGCAACATCATTAAGCTTTTCGAGACAATCTTGTTCAACTGTTACTATATTTGTATCAATATATTCATTGCTGATTCCAAGGTCTGCTTTTCTTTCGTTGTAATATCTATTTGTCGGTTTATTTTTTATATTATCTATAAGCTCCTCGGTTGACGACGGCATTCTGTCATCTTGAGAATCAAAAGCATTGCTATTTATAACCCTGAAGAAATCATCAACCTTTGGATATTCAAGAACAACATCTATTCTTTTTTCTCCTGTTACCTTAGTAAAATACGGCATTGCGGCAATATCCTGCTTATCTGTTTCGGTTATTCCCGTGCTGTTATATGCACTGAGCGAGTAGTCGTAGGGTATAGAACGAATGTCTTCCTTTACAAGACTGATTGAAGAAAAACCGAAGCAGGAAAAAATTATTGTTGCGGCAAGCATAATGCTTACAGCAGTACGACTGCCGTTATAAAATTTTAGATTTCTTTTTGCAATATGACTTGGTGCATCAAACTGCGTTTTGGTTTTTATTTTCTTTGTCTTCACCTTTCTTGCGTTGCTAACGTTTCGTATTGCCTGCATAGGAGAAATCCTTGAAGCAATAAAAAGAGGAATAAGCGCCGCAAGCATTACCACTATGATATTAAATACTGCGGCAACAGGCAGGGCAATAATGCTTTTTGTCATAACAGCATTGTCTGAAATAATAGAAATCAAAATACGCACTATTAGGTAGGAAAGCGCTATGCTTACGGGAACGCAGATTAAGGTTATAATAAAGGCTTCTCTGCCGAATATTTTTATAACCTGCCTTTTTGTTGTGCCTACTGCACGAAGCATACCGATTTGCTTTTTGCGCTCCTTTAGGTTTGTGTTAAAGGCATTAACAATAGTTACGCAGGAGGCAAAAACCAGAACAAGAATTACAAAAAAGAAATAGTCGCCGCCGGAAAACAAATCGTCAAAGGAGCCAAATATTTGAGCAGAATGGTTTGTGCTGTTATTTTGATATTCACTCGTTATCGAATTAACATAGTTATAAAACTTTTCTTCATCATCGTAGTTTGAAAAATCTGCATCTATATATGCCGTTAGCTTTTCTTTTCCGCCAATCTCGGTTTGCGTATTTTCTGCAACATAAAATGCAGGAATTAAGGTATCATAATCATCGAGTTCACTGTATCGGTATTCTATATTGCTCTTTTTGTCGGCAAGAATACCCACAAGCTTATATTCCTTCTTCACGGTTTTGAGATAATCTTCACCGTTTTGTACATCAAGAAGCAAAGTTATTGTGTCGCCTATTTTTGCATCCTTATATCCAAGTCGCAGAAGAGCGGATTTTTCTGCGGCAATTTCGTTTTCATTTGCAGGCATAGCGCCTTCATTAACAATTTGATATGATAATTCCTTTGCCTTGTCATCAAGCCAGCTAACGCTTGCGCCTTGTCTTTTTTCGTTATTATCGGTATAGGCATAGCCGATTGTGTGAGCAAAGCCGAAATCATTTATCAACCCTTTATCAACTGCTTGCTGATACTCCTTTTCGCCTAATTGCTCGGAATAAACCACGCCCGACTGCCTACCTCGCTGTTGTGCCCTTTCCTCGTTTGCCGTTTCGGTTGCGCTAAACATAAAGAAAACGATACTTGAAGAAAACACCATCGCAAGAATGATGCCGATAATCATTATGGTATATTGCTTACGGCGTTGCTTCAAATTGCCGAGTGCAAGGGTGTTAATGGTTAATTTCTTTTTCATAGTTACACCTCTTGCTTTGAATCGGCAACAATTTTTCCGTCTTCTATTGTCAAAATTCTATCTGCCTGCTCGGCTACACCTAAATCGTGGGTAACAAGAATAAGCGTTACGCCAAGCTCGCTTGCTGCGTACTTTAAGAGAGAAAGTACCTCTCGACCGCTCTTACCGTCAAGGTTACCGGTTGGCTCATCTGCAAACAGAATTGACGGTTTATTAGCAAGCGCTCTTGCGATAGCAATTCTCTGTTGCTGACCACCTGAAAGTGCAGACGGCAAATGCTCTAATCTATCCTCAATGCCAAGCATTTTGATAATCTTTTCAATATATTCCTGGTCAACCTTTTTCTTATCAAGCATAATGGGAAGAAGAATATTCTCGTAGCCTGTAAGCTCATTTACAAGGTTGTAGGCTTGAAACACAAATCCAAAGCGTCTGCGTCTTAAAATTGAAAGCTGATTATCATTATAATCGCTTAACTTCTTTTCCCCATATGTAACATATCCGCTTGTTGCGTTTTCGAGTGAACTCAACAGGTGCAAAAAGGTTGATTTACCCGAGCCTGACGGACCGGTGATGGCACAGAACTCGCCCTGCTCAAATGCTACCGTAACATCATCAACGGCCTTGACGATGTTTTCACCGCTTATGTATTCCTTTGTTAAATTTGTGCATTCAATAATATTCATAGTGAACACTCCTTTTCTTTTTGTCAGCTTAATAGTATCAAACCAACCTTGCAATAGTCTTACTTTAATCTTAAGGTTTCGTAAGCTTATCAAAAAAGGGCGGCAAAACCGCCCTATTAAATAGTAATATATCCGTCAATATGTGGAAGGCAGATGATTATATTCAAGCCTTCCTTTGTATTTTCTGCAGTGATTGTTCCGTGGTGCTTTTCGATTATTGCCTTTGTGATAGCAAGACCGATACCGGCACTGTTTGGATTTGAATTATCCGTTCTGTGAAAACGGCTGAACAGCTTTGGCAAATCCTCCTGCGATACTCCCCCACCGTTATCCCTAATAGAGATATTGGTTGATTTTTCACTGTCCTCAATAGTGATTTTAATTTCGCCGTCATCGTCCGTATGCTCGCTTGCGTTTTTAACGATATTCGCGATAGCCTCATACATCCAGGCTCTGTCCATACGGAGCCTGCTGTCGCCGACTACCGTATAGGCTTTGTTTGGAAACATAGGCTTGAATTCTGCAAATATCTCATTAGACAATTCAGCCATACTCTCAAACTGAAAATCCATAGTATAGCTGTCGCTCTTGATTTTTTCGAGGCGCAAAAGCTTATATATCAAATTTTCCATTTTTTCAATTAAAATCAGTTCTTTTTCGGTATGCTCGCTTGGGTTATTTGCATTTTCCATTTCGACATACAGCTTCATACCTGCAAGCGGAGTTTTTAACTGATGGGAAATATCACTGATAAATTCCGTGTTTTGCTTTGACTTTTTAGCTGTATTATTTTGCTCTAAACGGTACAGCTCCTCAAGGTCGCTCACGGCATTTTGCAGGCGTGAGAAATGCGTATCCGAGGTGCTGAATTCTATCGGTGTGTTGTTATCTATAAATTCCTCAATGCTGTCAGTCAGTCCGTCAACATTCTTATGTATTTTTGTGTTATTGACAAATAGGATGATTAAGACAACAACCAAAACTGCTATTATTATATACGGTATCACTGCTTGTCCTCCCATCTGTAACCAACTCCGCGAACGGTTTTGATATGCTCGGCACCGATTTTTTCGCGCAGGCGGCTTATGTGAACGCTCAATGTGTTATCATCAATGAAATCGCCTGCGTCGTCCCAAATGTTTTGCAGAAGCACTGCACGGGTTACGATAATTCCGTTATTGCGAATAAGCGTTGTAAGTATTTGAAATTCGGTTTTTGTTACGAATATAATCTCGCCGTTTTTCTTAACGGTCATATTGCTTGTATCAATAGAGAGGTCGGAGCTTTTAATTACATTACCTGCAGAATTTCTGCGAAGCAGGGCACGAACCCTTGACATAAGCTCTAAAAGCTTAAACGGCTTTGTGACATAATCGTCTGCACCGGAATCAAGACCGCGAACAATTTGAATTTCGTCATCGCAGGCAGTCAGGAAAAGAATAGGGATATTGTTGCCGTTTTCACGGATTTCCATGCAGAAATCAAAGCCGTTACCGTCGGGAAGCATAACATCAAGTATAACAAGGTTATAGCCTGCGTTAATCTCCTTTTCTGCTTGGCTGATACAGGAACAGGGCTTAACCGAATAGCCCTCCTTTTCGAGAATTTCGCACAAGCCCTCACGCAAAAATGCGTCATCCTCAACTAATAAAACTTTTGCACTCATATTATCACCAAATACATAATAGCATAATTGAAATACCCTATCAATAAATAAAAACAAACCTTACTAAATCGTAAGGTTTGTATTCTTTATTCTTTTGTTTCGGAATAGTCGATGATGTCCTCTTCAACTTCCTTTTTTTCTTCAATATTAAGAGTTTTCTTAACCTTTTTCTTTGCTTTTCTGAAAACTACTCCTAAAATTGCTCCCACCGTTATAACGGCACCTACAACAATTTGAAGCGCATATGTCATTACTGACGGGTCTATGTAAAGTGTTACCATTATCCATTCTCCTTTGATTTCTTTTGTTTTTCAATAAGTCTTTTTATTATATAATTACCGGAAACCTCTGCGCTTTTTCCGTAATTAGCAACATATTTGTTACGAGCCTGCAAAATAGTATCGGAATAATCTTCCCTGTTATCTATCATATCGTTGATTAAATCCGACATACCCTTGAAATCATCGGGTGAAAAGCTTTTTCCGATAATATTTCTTAAGGTGATTTCAAGAGGCTCAATTCCAATTTCCTCATAATCGGGATTGTAAATTTTTGGCGGAGTATCTATAAAGATACACGGCTTCAAAGTTACATAAGAAAATTCGAAAACTACCGCCGACCAATCGGTTATAACAACATCCGAATTGTAGAGCGAATCATTTTTGGAAAAATCAAGCTCAAACTCGAGGTCGTTACCGTCATAATTTTCATATCTTGAAAGTATTTCGTCAAGCCTTGAGCGATATCGCTTAACATATTCGGGATGAGGACGAACAACAACATTGAAGCCCTTATGAAGCAGCTCTTCAAGAAGCCTGTCAATACAGCTGTCTAACAGATTATCCTCCTGCCAGGACGGAGCAATAAGCACCTTTCGTTTGCCGTCATTATTAACAGGCATACTGTCGTAGGACTCCTGAAGGGTTTCAAGAAAGCCGTATCCGCATACAACAAGATTTTTGGGCTTTAGATTATATATCTCCTCCTGCTTTCTTACCTCGGGGATTTGAAAATCTCCGACACAAAGAATTGTGTCAAAATGGTCAAGACAGCCCTTATTCATAAGCATATGCGTGCTCATAGGGCCGTGGACGATATATATGTATTCGATATCCTTTTTTACATAGGAACGCTTTAAATGATAGTTGTCAAGGTCGGGTGTGGACATCAGTACGATATCGGCGTCCATCTTCATAAAGAGCGAAATAAGCTTTTTTTCGCCTATATAATAAGCCTTAAGATGCTCCTCATTTTTTGCCTTTTCAAAAATTTTGTCGTTATAATCACTTGTTACATAGTGAATAACGATATTTGAATTATTTAAAATATACTCTACAAGTCGCTCGAAATACTTATAATATCCGCTTCCCTCGGAATATATTACAAAGTGCTTGTTTGCAACAGAGAAAAAGCGTTTATAATCGGCTCTTTCCTGCTTGCGCTCCCTTGAACTGCGCTTTGTCTTTTTCTCCTTAGCAAAGCCGTCAAACCTTGCAAGCTCGCTTCTGCTTGCCTCAAGGGCATCATAATCTATATGCTTTTTGGGATTTATAACAATATTTAATACAAGCTGTTGAAGCATTGCGAAAAGATTTGAACAAATCCAATAAAAGCCTATTCCCGCAGGAACGAAGCCTCCGAGCACAAGAGATATGCCAACCGATATAACAGAGGTGAACGCCTGCTCCGCCTTGTTTTGTTCAGCCTGCAAGGGATTCATTTTGCTTTGGAACACGGAAAGCAGGAGTGCGCTTGCACCTGCAAATACGGGAACAAGAAGCATTCTGCCTGTTGACTTAAACGGAATTTCCGCCAAATCAAAGCCTAAAAAGCTTGTGTTAAACGCTTGAACAGCCGACAGGTCGTATCCGCCTGCCTGAAAGCCGTTTTGAATTTCCTTAACAACAGAAAGCTGAATAGAATTATCCTGCGGATTAAGATTGAATTCAGTGCAGACATCCTTAATCAGCTGTGATATAACCGAAGCATCCAAATTTAAAATGTAGGTTAAAGGATTATAAATTATTTCAATAACAAACATTAACAGCACAACTTGAATTATCATAGGTATCATTCCTGCAAAGGGATGATATTTTTCCTTTTTATAAAGTACAAGCTGTTCGTCGGAAATTTTGTCCTTTTCGCCATAGTATTTTGCTTTTAAAAAATTGAGCTGCGGCTGAATTTTTACAAGCTTTATCGAATTATTATGAGTCCAAAGTGAAACCGGAAACAAAATGAGCTTTGTAAACAATGTGAACAAAATTATTGCAAAAGCATAATTAGACACTAAGCTATAACAAAAGCGCATTACATATCCAAGCGGTACTGTGATAACTTCCATATATTTCTCCAAAAATTAATACCAAGAATAATCTGTTTTTATTTCCTCTGCAAGCGTCCAGTTATCCAGATTATGTGCGTCGCCGTTAATGGCATATTTATTCAGCACAAGCTTACGGTCATAGAAGCCATATACAGATTGATAGAAAATTCTCTCACGGTTCTCATCTTCGCCGACATCGGTAATAGGAGTGCCGTAATCTACATTTGTTTTAATGCCTGCGTCCTTAACAATAAAAGGAATTATATCGTCAACGGAAACCTGTGCCGATGAGGTTTTAAGCTTTTCGTTGGTTGAATTTCTCGGCTTAACAAGGATACAGGTTGTTATACCCTTGTCGTATAAATCGTTTTCCGGGAAATCCTTAACAGCTATCGTATCGCTGTGTGGATTACCGTGGTCGCCGGATATAATTATTGTGGAATTATCATATACCCCGAGCCTTTTCATTTCTTCAATATAATCGAATATAATTTTAAAGGAGCCCTTAACCTGTGAAACCTCGGTAGCGTCAGGGCTTCGCTTGCAGTTTTCATCAAGCATATACGGTGTATGACAGCCCTTCAGGTAAATGAATGTATAGTTTTTATCGTTGCCGGAATACTGAAGTCCGTTTTCGCATAATTTTTCGTATCTTCTTTCATCATCGTCCTGATATATGTTATCCTCGCAGATAATTTTTGAAAGCTTTGAAACCGTGCCGTCATTACCGTTTTTGTATGTTTCCATACCAAGATAATATGCGGAAAACCTTTTAAACGACAGAGTGTAAAAATACCTCAAAAGACGCTTTTTGTTTACCTTATAGCCATCTGCTTTTTCAACATTGTCACAGATATCCAAAAGCACCTTAGCATCTCTGTACTCGTAATATCTGTTTGTGTACATATTTATGTTATATCCGTTATTTTTTAAATCCTTAAGAAAATCCGACTCCTCATATGCCCTTGTAAGATGCTCCTGAGGCACATCATTATAATCAAATTCCACACCCGTTATCATATAAGAAACACCGGGGAAGGTTCTTGAATATTTTGATACGGCGCTGTCATAATATGTAAAGCCCTCAAGAGAATCAAAATATTCGGGAGACTCCTTAACAACCTCATTATAAAAATCGGTATCAAATCTGTCGAAAAGGAAATATACAATATTCTCTTTTTCCGACACGTTATAAAGATTTTTCTCCGATAATACATAATCGCAGTTTATTGAATTATCGCTAATGAGATTTTTAGTTGCAAAATCCGAAATAAGCCCTGAGCCGTTCATTCCGAGAATTAATACTGAAAGAAAAATTGCAATTCCCTTCCACTTTTTTCCTATCGCAAGTGATACAAAAACGACAATGCTCAAAACCAAAACATACAAAACCGAGGATACCATTTCTTTTTGAAAGCCGTCATTAACTATATCACCGGACACAAAGTTAACCTTATTGAACAAAGAATTGTCAAGGAACAAATACAAGACCGTGGTGAGAATTAACGATGAAAGAATATTAAGCAATTTGCCTTTAAAGAGATACAGTATTGCAGTGAGCACCGCAAATCCGGCAAGGAAAATCAAAGAAACCGGTAAAATCAAATCATAAAAGGTGAAGGCAAATTCCTCTTTATTGTTTGAATAAATATCAAGAGGTCCGAAAAAAAGAAAAACAAAGCATACTGCAAATGAACACAGAGATGCAATGGTTAATCTTTCCTTATTATCATATTTAAACTTTGGCATTTGCTTGCTTTTAAGCGTTTCTTTATCAAATCTCATTTTCAATCACCTAATATATAAATTACCTATTTTATTATAGCACTTCAAAATAATACAGTCAACAACAGATTGATTATACACAGACAGCAGAGAGTTAATTTCATTATAAATATTTAATATTGTTTTTGAAGATAATTTGTATTATCATAAGAATACAGAAGCCTATGAAAATGTATCATTTTAACAAAGGAGAAATATCTTGAACAACAAGCTATGCATCTGCTATATTTGGTGTGATAATACACCTGACGAAAATCTAAACACTAAGCTTAAAAAGATAGATTTCAACAAGCTTACACATATCTGTATCGCTTTTTCCAAAATAAAGGAAAAGGACGGATTATGGCTACCCTCTGTTTCAGACGGAGTTCGCTTTGGTATAGAAAAGATTAAAGAAGCAATTAAAGCGAATAACGCTGATACAAAAATAATTCTATCGGTAGGCGGAGCATATGCAGACGGCTTTTGTCAGGCTTCGCAAACTGAAGCAGGAAGAAAAGAATTTGCCAAAGCGCTTACAGGGATAATTGATGAATTAGAGCTTGACGGAGCAGATATCGACTGGGAATACCCGGGTGAATCATCGATGAAAATTGCGAGCTGTAAAAGCTGTAAATTTGACTTTGTGCTTTTGCTGGAGGAATTGAGAGCACAGCTCGGCTCAAAGCTTTTAACGATTGCCGTTGGTTCAAACAGATACATTGGAATTGATGTTGCAAGGGTTGGAAAAGCAGTGGATTATGTGTTTGTAATGACCTATGACCTCGGTGTTATGCATTCAAGTGCATACCTTTCCAAAATGTTTGTAACAATGTGGAATATCCACGGTATTCCAAAAAACAAATTATGCATAGGCGTTCCTATATACGGAAAAAATATTAAAAATCTCTTTGACACAATAAGCTTTGAAAGAGCGTCAGAGGGCAAAATTTCACACTTTTTGGGACAAAGCTTTTCGGTTATTGACGGAGCAAAATGGTGCTTTGATACCGAAAAGGATGTAAAAAGCAAAGCAGACTGGGCAAGAAAAAAAGACCTTGCCGGAATATTCTGCTGGGAAATTTCCACCGATAAAAACAATTCCGTTCTTAACGCAATGTACGATGGAATAAAAGGCTTGTAATAATCAAGCAACAATAAATATCTAATGCCGATTTATAGTAGCAATTAGTAATGCGAGCTTTTATAATAAAAAATCCTTTTAGGCGATAAATTGCCTAAAAGGATTTTTTCTATATTGTTTTGCACAAAATGAATTATGTGTTTACACAATAACTTCGCATTAATGCTCGTTATCTGGCAGTCATAATAGCAAACTCACTATCTACAAGTATTTGGTCATCATTACCTAAATCGCAGTTTGCAGCAGTATAATCAAGCGTTGCACTGAGTTCTGTTGAACGACCGTACATATAGATAGTTCTGCCGCTGTGAATTGTATCACTATCATCTTCCTGATAATCGGTATAAGCACTGAGTGTTACATTATCCATTGTAACTGCTGCAGGGAATCCCCAGAAATTGCCTGATACCTGTGCATTGCCGATACCGAGTGCGGCATAAGGAGCATTAGTTGCCTGTCCCCAATTTGATCTGTATCTATTCTCTTCATATTCGCTTAAAGCGTAAGGTCTTGTAAGCGTTGAGTTTGTAATATTTGCAGTACCGCAACGAACAAATACGGCAAATCTTTCACCGCTGATTTGGCTGTTATCGATTGTCAGGGTGCCCGGAGTTCCCAACAAAATACCTGAGTTTGTCCAACCGTCCGAATAGTCACACGACAATACCGAATTTCTTACTTCTATATTACAATGATTGCTGAAGCCCGGAGCATCATCACCTGTTTCGTTGTTGGAGTTTGTGCCGATGATACCGCCAGAACCTGTTGATGAATGTACGATATTAGAATTGTTTATTTTAATTTCTGCATTGTTATAAGGCATCATCATCCAGTTTGCAGATGTTGTACCCTCGATATTATCAAGCTCAAAGCTACTGTTTACATAAACAGCAATGTTATTCTTAGTTTCAAGCTTACCGTTAGAAACTTTCATATTAATAGGATCCCAGTCGGTATTTGCAATAACTATCAAAGGATTTACCGTAATCTTGTAACCGTTCAAATCGATGTTAACATTTTCTGTTGTACTTGAAATATAAGGGCTGATATCTCCGGTTACGGTAAAGCTTTTACCTAAAACGATGTTTTCCGGATTTTCTGCAAGTGCATCACGAAGCTCTGTTTCATTTGTAACGAGATTAACAGATTCGGTATAGGCATCATAAGGGTCGTTAAAAGGCTCCTTCTGAATTGCAGATGCATTGAAGCTAAGTGTTACATTCGGAAGAAGATTTCCGTTGGAATCCACCATATCGCTGTTTTCAAGTGCTGCATCATAATTAACCTTGTCATCCTTCAGCACGCTGAAAATCTGCTCTGTATCACTGCCTTCTACTTCACGATAGTACACATTATTAACATCGTTACCCTCAGCGTCTTTGAGCTGAATCCAGCCGTCTGCAATTGCATAATCAATTAAGCCTTCCGTGTTGTCTATAACGGTTACATATACATAAGCAGGAATCGTTGTATTTACGGTAACCTTTGGGTCCTTGGAAGCAGATGTGCCCGGAATGATGCTATAATTACTGCCCGTTGTTTCACTGATTTCAACAAGAACCTTGTTTCTTTCAAAGTTGTTTACAACATCTTCTGTTTGTCCGTTAAGGTATGCATATGTACCTCCGCCGATAAGCATTAACGCCGCAAGACATACCGCTAATACTTTTACTAAAACATTTTTACTGTTGCTTTTTTTGTTTTGTTCATCCATTTTGGTTTTCTCCTTTTTATTATTTATTTTTCTTGCGTTTGGCAAGTTTTAATGTGTGTAAGCATATTCCTATGCAAAACATCACTGCTATTGCAATTTCAGGCATTACGCTGCCTGTATTAGGACTTATATCGCTATTGTCCTTTTTAACTCTTTTGCTCGTACTGTTTTTATCATCTCTGTCTTTTGTGGGCTTTGTTGATTCACTGCTCGGATTAGTACTGCTTTCCGACGGCTTTGTTACAGAAGACGGCACCGTTGTAGTAACGGTTGTAGTTACAGTACTTTCTTCCGGAGTAGTGACCGCCGGTGAAAATGTATTTATACAGGTTTCAGAATCGGCGGTTAGATAAGCCGCTGTATTATCCGCTTGTATAAAATTGAGGGACAGGGCAAAAATTGTAAATATAAAAGCAAAGGCTACAGTCCTGATTTTAGGCTGTAATTTCAATCAGCCCCACCTCCTTAAATGCATAATGCTTAGTATGTAGTTCGTGCCACGTTTCAATGTGGAAAATTCACACTAACTAACAGTTACATAATCAGGTGTAGCACCGGGACAAAAATGTGCCACTGCAATGTCGATAGCAGAGTTAGAATCAAGGCCATCTGATTGTACTGCGTATGAAGTAACCTTTACGGTTTTGTCGCCAAGGGCAGCAACATCATCCTGCGTTAGTGCTTCTGATACAGTAACCTTTGTGAATACAGGGCTGAGCACAACATCTGCAGATGAAGTATCAGTTTCCTTAACTACTGCCTTGTAAACATAAAGTGTACCATCGGTTGATTCGGCAACCTTAAGCCAATTTTCCGTTTGAATATCAATACTAAATAAATCATTCAACTCATTTTCTACAAATGTAAAAACATAGCATGAATCACTGTCTTTAAGTACAGTCGGTGTAGGATCCTTGTCAAGAATTGAACCTGCGGTATATTTATAGCTGTTTGCCGTAACTCTTGGCTCGCCGTCAATCCTGTGTCCCTTTGCATCGACCTTTGCTTCGTCCAGCTTTATTGAAATTGAGCCTCCTGCAAAGGTGTTGACAACTTGTTCACTCTCGTCGGAGAGCCATGAAAAAGTAGGGGCAACGGAGCAGACAAGAATAACTGCCACAGATAAGGCAAGCGCTATAAATTTTTTACTTTTTTTCATTTTTTCACCTCCTTAATTACTTTGGTTATTAATAGAATCAAAATCTTTCTTCTTTGATTTCTTAGTTGAAATTGTTTTAGAAATATCACCTGCTAAAGAAAATACCCCTATCAATGCAACAACGGCAATAATATAAGGACGAGCCTTTTCGTTTGAAATAAAACGAATTACAGGTGCTATCTTAGGTACGCAGAATACGACCTTTCCAACAAGATTACCCCAGAGAATAGGCATAGGGTCCTGCTGATTGTTTGCATCGCCCTTGGTAATGAAGGTTCGCTCCTTCGCATCTGTACTGATAACCCTGTGTGTAACAAGCATACCTTTCTCGTTAAATACATAAGTAATTACATCACCAACCTTGATGCTCTCAGGAGCTGTCTCTTTCACAAGCACAACACTATCCTTAGGATAGTTTGGCGCCATACTGCCCGATTCAACTGTCAGCGTAACAATTCCCATAACCTTAAAGGCTATAAAGCATATTGCCACAATTACAAAAACGGTTGTAATAAAAGTATATAGAAAGCTCAGTATGTACTTGATTGTTGATTGGTCATTATTGCTTTTATTATCTTCTCTTGATTTTCTCATAGCGTTTATCTACGCTCCTATGATAATATGAATTAATCTGATGTGCTATCAAAAATACAGCAAAAATTAAAATAATATTACAAAATAATTAAAAATATTACAGAAATATTATATAAGTATTACAATAATTTGTCAATAAAAAATTTTTTAAGCAGAAAATACAGAATATAACAATAAGCCACTAACGATTTGTTAGTGGCTTAAAATTTACTGTTATTGTCCTTTAATTCTTTTGAGTGCGTTTTTTTCAAGGCGGCTGACTTGGGCTTGTGAGATGCCGATTTCCTCGGCGGTTTCCATTTGGGTTTTGCCCTGCATAAAGCGCATATAAAGTATTTTATGCTCGCGTGGCTCGAGGCTTGAAAGCTCGTCCTTTATCATAATTTCGTCTATCCAATCGGTGTCGCTGTTGTTATCGCCCACCTGGTCCATCACATAGATTGTATCTCCGCCGTCGTTATATACAGGCTCATAAAGGGATACGGGGTCGACGATTGCTTCAAGCGCAATTACCACATCACTGCTTTTCATATCAAGCTCCCTTGCGATATCGTCAACCGACGGCTCGTAGCCCTTTTCGTTTGTTAATTTTTCCTTAACCTGCATTGCCTTATAAGCAGTATCGCGCATTGAACGGCTGACACGGATGGGGTTATTGTCGCGCAAAAAGCGTCTTATCTCGCCTATGCACATCGGTACGGCATAGGTGCTGAAGCGAACATTGAGAGAGGTGTCAAAATTATCTATCGCCTTTATAAGACCTATAACGCCGACCTGAAACAAATCGTCCATGCTCTCTCCCCTGTTAGCAAAGCGCTGTACAACGCTTAGGACAAGTCGCAGGTTGCCGTTAATAAGCCTTTCCCTTGCTTTCATATCACCTTTTCGCGCGAGCTTGAGCAATTCGATTTTTTCATCCTCCTTCATCAGCTTAAGCTCGTTGGTGTTAATTCCGCAAATTTCTACCTTATTATAATACTGCACACAAATCTATCCTTTTATATTTTATGTACAGGCAATAAAAAACTCTGTCTATATTATAGGCAGAGTTTTTGTAAATTATTTATTTGGAAACAATCTTTTTTGCTGATGACCAGGAGGAATAAATTTTCTTATCCCCTACTGTTTTATATGCACGAACCCTCACATAATATGTGCGTCCCTTGGTAAAGTTATTACCCGTGTAAGAGGTTGCAGAGCTTTTTGCGGTTTTAGTTGCAATCAAGGTTGAAAAATCGCTTTTTCTGCTGAACTGAACCTGATATCCGTTGCAGGTTACCGACGACCATTTGACAATAATTTGATGCTTGGTGTTGGTTGACGGTGTTTTTATAGGAGGTTTTTTCGGCTTGGTAACGCCGGTCATACTACTGCTGTAATCTCCGTACTCCGACTTGTATGCCCTAACCTTGATGCTGTAAGAGCTTGCCGCCGTAAGATTCTTAAGCGTTGCGGAATTAGTTGTTACATATTTATGATAAACCTTACCGGTTTTTTTGCGTTTTAGATAAACGTCATATTTTGTTGCTCCCGAAACGGCATCCCACTTGATTTTAAGGGTTTCCGTTCCCCTGCTTGTAAGTTTTAGACCTGTTACCTTCTTTGGCTTTGAAGATGTTGCGGTAGAGGTAACGGTAGGCGCGGGAGATTTTTTGCTTGGCATATTTTTGTAAACAGGAATGTAAAAAACTCTTGATGATGAAAGCAGGCCTGCCTCTTTATATGCTTTATATGAAATTTTTGAAGCGCTCAAGGCTCCGTTAACATTTGTTAAATATTCGTGAGCGTGTGTTTCGGGTGAGCTTGCATTGACATTAAACTTTTGAAGATAAGGTGTATATTGATATGTCAAATACCCGTCTGAGATATATTTTGCGCCGTAATAAATGGACTTATAAGGGTTTGTCCAAGGTCTGCCGTAGGACAGTGAGGAATAATCGGTGGAGGTTTTTAAAATATATCCCACCTTGCCGTCGGTTGAATAGCTGTTGCTCCCCTTTTTGTCGTACAGCTTAACCTTAAGATAGCTTCCGTATGTACCGATATAAGCCATATAATGATGAAGGCTGACGCTTGTTTTTGTTCCTCCGACTGTTCCTGTTTCGGAATTATATGTGCTGTAAAGGGTTGCATCCTTTGTTGCCCACATTTTGCCGTTTGCCCAATGAAGACCGTCGTTTGCACCGCTGTATGCACCTATGCTGTAATAGTTATATATGGATTTAAACGGCTCTCTTGTTCCACAGGTTCCGCCGACATTAGGCTTTGTACTGCCAACCTCCTGTACTATTTTAGAAGCAAGATAATATGCGCTTAAGCCACTGTTTTTTGCGGCCTCCATAATTGCAGTAGAATACTTAACGGAATTTCCCGAGGAATTCTTATAGGTTACAGTATTACCCGAAGCATTAACATAAGTAATATATGCCTTATGCATATATGTTGAGGAAAGAATTTCTTCAACGCCTGCAACGGTTTGAGACGAGCTGTATTTTGATGATTCAAATTGAAAAATACCCTCTTCCGTCAGCCAGCTTCTCGGGTCCATATAATATTTCACTGCCGCTTCGGACGCAGAAACACAGGAGCCCTCCTGATACACATAAGCGCCGTTTTTATAACAGCTTGAGCATTTGCAATAATATGCGTTGTTAAACGAAGAAGATTTGGTTATAACCTGATTTGAATGCGGCATTCTTTCGTTATTTACAGCCGTATTGAAATCAAGTCCTGTATTGAACACCTTAAAGGTCCAATTTGGATATTTTTCGTGTAAGGCAGCAAGCGAGCTTATATATGAGCTTGGAAAGCCTGCCTGCTTTAGCTGTTCTTCATAATCAGTTGCATCTGCCGAAAATTGAATTGAAGCACAGGTGCTGACAAGTACAACCACGGACAGCATAGCTGATAAAAGCTTTTTGAACATATCTATTCCTCCAAAAATATGACAACATTATAACATTTTGTAATCATTTTGTCAACTTTGCTGCATTAGAGGTCGAAAAAGGATACTTATTGTAAAATTTTGTTGAAAACAGAGTTTTTTTGGTATATAATTGTTGTATCGCAAAACGGTAAAGGAATGTAATTATGTCTGGATTAGATATTGATATTTCAAGCATATTAGCCAAAAATCTTAAAACCCTAAGAGATACAAACAGGTTCAGCCAGGAGCTTGTAGGCGAGCTTTTAAATGTTGACCGAAGCACCTGCAGTAACTGGGAAAACGGCAAAACTGCACCGAAGATTTCTCAGCTACATACGCTGTCAAAATTTTACAATGTAAGCATTGATTTTTTAACGAGTGACCACAGCAATGATTTTACGCTGTCCGCTCCCCCGCTTCAAAAGGTTTTCGGCGAGTCGTTTTTAAGCGCATTAAGCGATGAAGAAAGACTTTTGCTTTTAAAATACAGAGTATTAAACGAAAACGACAAAACAAAGGTTGATGAATATTTGGACAGCTTAAGAAAATCCGACTATTACACAAATGATAATGAATAAAAGACAGGCCCTCATGGTGAATAAATCATCAAGAGGGCTTTAATTTTGTATTATTTATCTTTTCGGCGGAGGCAGAAAATCATTGTCGTTATATAGCTGACGGTCAATTTCCTCCTGCTGTGCGCGTTTAGCGGCGATGCGTTTTTTATCGCTTTGAAGCCGTCGAATAAACCAAACAACATACAGCAGTGCTCCGATAACAATTAATGCCAAAACAGCAAGAACAATTTTGTTTGTGAAGAACCTTTTTAATGTGTTTAATATCTTTAAAAATGTGGATAATTCAACTGTTTTTGCGGCTACTAAATCGATGGTTGCAATTTCCTTATCGGCATAAATTACCTGTGCCTTACAGATTTTGTCACCCTTTGTTACGGGAGCATCAAGCGACTCGGGTGCATCAATCGGCTTAATAATCACGGTTGACGGGTCAAGCGTTGAAGGAACGAGAGTGGTTAAATCCTCGTTGACAAAAAGCTGAACCGTATCGGCGTCCTTACCGTTATTAACGGGAACTTCGGCGGCTACCTCATTTTTTCGTACAACGGTTGTATATTTAAGCGAATTAAACGCCCATTCAAAGAGATTTTTTGCATCAATAAAGGAGCATTTTGTATCATATCCGTCAAGCTTTTTTATAGGGCTGTCAAGGACAATGGCAAGATAATTATAGCCGTCCTTTGATGCCTTTGTTATTACACAGTAGCCTGCCTCAGCGGTTGAGCCTGTTTTAATTCCCTGTGCATATTCGTAATAGTATGTTATATGAAATCTGTCGAGCATAAAATTTGTGTGGACAAAGGTATATCCGTTATATACATACTGTTGGGTAGAGGAAATACGGTTGAATACATCGTTTTTCATTGCCGCTAAAGTAATTTTTGCCAAATCCGAGGCTGTTGTATAATGATTATCGTCGTGAAGTCCGTCCGGATTTACAAAATTTGTATTAGTGCATCCGACAGATTTTGCCCATGCATTCATTTCCTTAACGAATTCGGCTGTGCTTCCGCTTACATATTCTGCAAGCACCTGACAGGCATCACAGGCAGAATGTACCATAGTAAGATACAAAAGCTGTTCAATGGTTAGGGTGTCGCCGATTTTCAAGCCTGCGACCTGTGCACCCGTGCCCAAAAGAGCGTCATAGGCAGTTTTTGAAACGGTGGTTTTAGCAGATAAATCCTTAACCTTATTTATGGTAACTATGGCTGTAACGATTTTTGTAAGAGAAGCAGGAAATTTTTGCTTATCCTGATTTTTTTGCGCAACTACGGGATGAGAATCATCATCAAGGCTGATAAGCATATAAGAATCTGCATAAATCTTTACATCCGGCTCATAGGTTGCGGCATCTGCTGAAAAAGGCAAAGCAAAGGTGGTGGCAATAAGCACGAAAACGCATATAAAAGCCGACAACATTTTTTTCATAGACTTGACACCTCGCTGAATTAATTATATTATATATCATATCACAAAAGATAACTGTTTTAAAGAGTAATTTATAAAATACTCGGAGGAAATTATGGTATATATTACAGGAGACACTCACGGTGATTTAACTATATTTAAAAATCCGAAGCTACGAAAGCTTACAGACGATGATGTTTTAATTGTGTGCGGTGATTTCGGCTTTCTTTGGGACGGAAGCGACAAAGAAAAAAAGGCAATTGAATATCTTTCCAAAAAGAAATATACAATCTGCTTTATTGACGGTGCGCACGAAAACTTTGATATGCTTAACTCATACCGTCCATACAGATTTAAGGGCGGAAATGCGCATAAGATAACACAAAATATTTTCCACCTAATGAGAGGCGAAATTTTCACCTTTAACGGAAAAACCTTTTTCTGTATGGGAGGCGGCGAAAGCGACGATATAGAAATGCGTCAGGAGGGTACAACCTGGTGGAAGGACGAAATGCCGAACGCCGAAGAAATGAAAAACGGCGCGGACAATCTAAAGGCGTGTGATTTTAATGTTGATTATGTTATCACTCACGAGGCGCCTGCGCTTGCAAAGGATTTCATCAGACTTCATTCAAACACTCCTATGAAGCTGACACCGTTAAATACTTATCTTCAGGAGCTTATGAAGAATGTTGAATACGACCACTGGTTTTTCGGCTCGCTTCATATAGATTTACAGATAAGCAAAAAGATGACAGTCGTATTTAATGAGATAATTAAAATCAGATAAAATCAGAGAGCCTTGAGGCATAGCAATAATTAATTGCTGTTTCTCAAGGCTTTTTTATGTTGAATATATTTGAAGGATTTATTATAATATGTATAGGTGATATTATGATTTTATGTTTTTCCGGAACGGGCAACAGCGCATATGTTGCAAAAAGGATATCGGACATTACAAACGAAAAGATTATTTCAATAAACGAATACATCAAGCAGGGCAAAGAATATACGGCAAGTGAAAATGAAAGGCTGATATTTGTTACGCCTACTTATGCGTGGAGAATACCGAGGGTTGCAGAAGGATTTATTGAAAGCATTAAAACCTGCGGTAAGCACTGTGCATACTTTGTTATGACCTGCGGCGGTGAAATAGGAAATGCAGAAAAATATCTAAGGGCTCTTTGCAATCGTACAAGGCTTGAATTTTCGGGATGCGTCGGCATAGTTATGCCCGAGAATTACATAGCAATGTTTGAAGCACCCGATGAAAATACTGCATTAAAAATAATTGAAAAGGCAGAGCCGTCAATCGACAGAGCTGCTCAGTACATCAAGGAAAACAAGCCTTTTGACAAAACATCTGTTTCATTAATGGACAGAATATACAGCGGTATAGTTAATACGGCATTTTACCCGATGTTTGTTCACGCAAAGAAATTTTATGTTAAAGATAGCTGTATAGGCTGCGGATTATGCAGTAAGCTGTGCCCTTTAAACAATATTACGATAGTAAACGGAAAGCCTGTATGGCAGGACAAGTGCACTCACTGTATGGCGTGCATATGCCATTGCCCCGCAGGCGCAATAGAATACTCAACAAAAAGTAAAAATCAGCCCAGATACACCTGTCCTAAATAAGAAAGGTTGTGACAAAATGAGCAAAAGCGCAGTAATTGACCGTAGCGACATATATAGCGAAGCGAAGCTCACAAAGCAAATGTCGGCAATAAAGGAAAACGATATTACCCTTGCAGAAAACGGTAGGCTTATGTTTTCCGTTATTGTATATCCGGACAATCTCGACGCAATAGAGTTTGACGAAAACGGCGAATATGATTTTTCACAAAGATACAGGGTTGAGCTGAAAAACTCGGCATTGTTTCTAAAAAACGCTCTCGAAAAAATGACGGGAGATAAAGCCGAGCTTCTTTCGCAATCTAAATATAAGGGTGAGAAAGCAATAATTCTTACTGTTGATGAAGGCGCAAAGGTTAGCCGTCAGGGATATGTGCTTGACATAAGCACGGAATCGATAACCATTGCTTCAGTATTTGAGCAGGGTGTAACAAACGGTATTTTTTCATTTTTAGAGGACTGTATCGGATGTATGTTTCCTGCACCGGATTTTGACTATATTCCAAGGCTTTCGGATATTCATTTAAGCAAAGCGCATATCAGCGATGAGCCTGAATTTATGTGGAGAAGCGTATATACGCAAAGCTCCGAAAAGGTGCCTAATCTATATCGCAAAAATGACTATCTCGGCTGGCACAGCAAGCTTAAGCTCAACGGCGCAGGCGGAGATGATTTGGGCAACGGCTGTCACAGCTCGTTTTCATATATTCCGCCTGAGGAATATTACAAAACACATCCCGAATATTTTTCGCTTTATAGGGGAAGACGGGTATATAAGCAGGGACCTGTCAGCGGTCAGCTTTGCTGGACCAACGAGGATGTTTATAAAATCATTTCGCAAAAGCTGTTTCGTCAAATGGAGGAAAATCCCGATGTGCATATCTGGGATGTTAGCCAAATGGACACCTGGATTAACCGAGGTGTAGGATGTCAGTGCAAAAAATGCCGCGAAATTGACAAGCGTGAGGGCAGTCAAATGGGCAGCCTGCTGACCTTCATTAACCGACTTGCAGACGAATGTGCCGAGCGTTTTCCGAACAATTACATATCTACCTTAGCTTACAACTATACCGTAGATCCTCCCAAAAACATTCGCCCGAGGAAAAATGTGCTTATAAAGCTTTGCCTTATGCCCGGAAATGCGGCTTCCGATTATGCAAATCCAAACGAAAAATGGGCAAGGAAGGCTCACGAGGTTGTGGCAAAATGGGGCAAAATTGCAGACAACATTATGATTTGGGATTACAATGTTGATTATCACGGATATTTTATTCCGTTTCCGTTAATTAACAGTATGTCGGCAAACAACAGCTTTTATAAAGAGAATAATGTATATGCAATTTTTCACCAAATGGCTTACGAAACAAGGGCGCAGGACGCCGAGCTGCATGCATATCTTTTTTCTAAGCTTATGTGGAACAGAAACACAGATGTAAAAAAGCTTGCAGGAAAATATATGGATATATATTACGCAGATGCGGCGCCGTATATTGCAAAATACTATTGCAGGGTTCACGAAAACATACAGAAATACGGTCAGCCTTTATATATTTATGCTCAGCCCGATGCATACAGGGCAGGATATTTATCCGACAGGTGCTTAAAGGAATATGCCGCCATACTTGACGATGCGCTCGATGCCGTTAAGGATGACGAAGAGCTTACAAAGCGCGTAAGACGCGAAAGACTTGGAATTCTGTATGCAAAGGCTAAAAAGATTTCTTTTGATAAGAAAGGACGAAAGGCCGCACTTGACGAATTTTATGAAATTTGCAAGGAAAACGGAATTATAGACCTCATTGAAGGAAAGCATAATTATCTTGACGAATTTTATAAAAAGACCGATAAGGAAATACGCACGATTATATCCTTTAACACAACTACATCCGTTGCAATTTCTCAGGCAATTAAATTTGGCTTTTCTAAAATAATGAAAAAAATTATTAAACAATAAATTACTGTATAAATAACAAAGGGACTGTGAGAATCAAAATTCACAGTCCCTAAAACTATTTTGTAATTATTCAGCAGCATCCTCTGCTGTTGCATCCTCTGCTACGGGTGCCTCTGCCTCGGCAGGAGCTTCCTCAACAACAGGAGCCTCCTCAACAGCAGGTGCTTCCTCAACAACAGGTGCTTCTTCGGCAACAGGTTCTTCTTCAGCAACAGGTGCCTCCTCAACCTCTGCTTCTTCAACAGCCTCAGGCTTTTCAAGAAGCTCCTTGATTGAAAGAGAAACTCTCTTCTTATCAAAGTCGATTTCGATAATCTTAGCCTGTACAACATCGCCAACCTTAAGAACATCCTGCGGAGTCTTAATTCTATCCCAAGAGATTTGGCTGATGTGGATAAGACCGTCAACTGTCGGAAGAATGTTTGCAAATGCGCCGAAGGTTGCAAAAGAAACAATCCTTGCATCAACAACTGAGCCTACCGGATAATCTCTCTTAAGGATTTCCCACGGATTATCCTCGATTTTTTTGAAGCCGAGAGAAATCTTCTTTGTTTCTTCATCAAGTGACTTAATGGTTACCTCAACTGTATCGCCTACATTAACAACCTCTGACGGATGCTTAATTCTTGACCAAGACAGCTCAGAAATATGTACCATACCGTCAATGCCGCCGAGATCAACAAATGCGCCGTATGAGGTCAATGACTTAACTGTGCCTGTAATTTTTTGACCTTCCTCAAGAGTTGCCCAGAGAGCCTCCTGACGAGCCTTTCTTTCTGCGTCTGCAACAACCTTAATTGAGCCGACTGCTCTTCTCTTGGCAGGGTTAATGTCGATAATTTTGAATTTTACAGTAGCTCCCTTAAGAACATCTAACTCTTGGTTACGCGGAACTCCTGTAAGAGATGCGGGAACGAATACTCTTGTACCCTTAACGGTTACAAGCACACCGCCGCGGATAACGGCTGTAACAACACCTTCGAGAGTTTCGTCTGCTTCCTTAGCAGCTGCGATGTCGTCCCAACCCTTTACTGCGTCATAAAGACGCTTTGAAAGCTTAAGAACGCCGTCTTGATCGTCAGTTTTCATAATAACGAGCTTAATCTCGTCACCTACTGCAACAACATCCTCACACTTGTTGATTGGCTCTGATGACAAATCATCAAAGGCTACAACGCCTGTTTGCTTTCTGCCCGGTACGTCAACAAATACCTCTGTGTTTGTAATTCTTACAACAGTACCTGTTACTACCTTGCTGTTTTCATCTTCCTTAAAAGATTTGTTAAGTAATTCTTCAAAGGATGCCTCACCATCAGCAGATGCTTCGACAGCAGGCTGTGCAGCCTTATCAGCGGTTTCTGCTGTCTCCACAACTTCTTCAGTTACGGCTGAAGTTGTTTCAACTTCCTTTTCTTTAATTTCTTCGGACATGGTTTTGAGTACCTCCTTGATTATTGCCGAGGGTGTCGAAGCTCCCCCGGTTATGCCAATTACATCATAAGCATCAAAATTTATGCTCTTAAGCTCATCAGCCGTCTCGATCAAGAAAGACGGACAATTTGCCGAGCTTACATCCCTAAGCTTACAAGTGTTTGACGAATGGCGTCCGCCGACAACTATCATAGCATCGGATTTTTTGGAAATCTCGTCAGCTTCATTCTGCCGATCAGACGTCGCATTACATATTGTATCAAAAAATTTATAATTTGTACATACTTTTTCTAAAATTTTTCTGCATTTTTTAAGTTCTGCAAGTGAAAAAGTTGTTTGAGCAACGCATATTATGTCGTTTTTTTTACACAATGCATTGTTTTGTATAATTTCTTTGAGCTCCTGCTCGTTCTTAAACACATAGGAATCTCCCGTGCAATAGGAGCGTATGCCCTTTACCTCGGGGTGATTTTTGTCACCTGCTATCAAAACAACCGTATCGCTGCTCTGCTTTTTCACGATATTGTGTATCTTTGTTACAAACGGACAGGTTGCGTTAACATAGATTATCCTTCTGTCCTTGATATCATCGAGCACCTGCTTTTCAACGCCGTGTGTACGGACAACAACGGTATAGCCCTGAGGTGCTTCGTCTATACTGTCAATGATTTTTACTCCCCTGCTCTCCAAATCGGAAACAAGCTGGGCGTTATGAATAATAGGTCCGAGAGTGCAAACCTTTTCTCCCTTTTCAACAAGCTCATAAACGACATTTACCGCTCTATCTACTCCGAAGCAAAAGCCTGCGGTTTTTGCAAGAATTATTTTTTTGCTCAACGGACCTCAGCCTCCCATAGCTCTGTAATTCTGTCCATAACCATACAAGCGGCATTTGAAACATCTCTTCTGCCGAAATCTTCCTTATCAAAATTCATTTCCTCGGGTGTAATAAGCTTTCCGTAGGACACAGTAACCTGCCTGCCTGCCTTGATTTTTCCCTTACAGCAGATAGCAACAGGCAACACGGCGGCATTTGTAGCCTTTGCAATAATGGCAACACCTGCCTTCGCCTTTTGCGGAACGCCGTCCTTATCCTTAATTCGCTTTCCCTCGGGGCAAATAGCCATTACATGCCCCTCGTTTATTATTTTTTCGCCGTACTCAATAGCAGAATTATCTCCCTTTCCGCGTTTTACCGGGAAGCCGTACATATGGGTGATAAACCAAGCGGAGAGCGGATTTTTGAAAAGCTCCGCCTTTGCCATAAAATGAAGCGGCGGAACCTGCTTCGGACAGGCAACAAAGACCGGGTCAAAGGCACAGGTATGATTAATTGCAACTATGTATCTTGTGCCCTCGGGCGGCAAATTTTCAAGCCCCTTGAATTTGATATTGTAAAGAAGCTTGATTAAAGGTCTGAAAACAACCTTTATGAAATTGTACATTTTGTAATGCTTAACTTGGGTATAATCGAATTCTTTCACTTTACGTTCTCCTTAATTGTATCTACTATAAGCCTTATGGACTGCTCAAGAGTATAGCTTGAGGTGTCAAGCATAATGCTGTCCTCGCTTGGCTTAAGCGGAGCAATTTCTCTGTGCGAGTCCTGATAATCTCTTTGGTTAACATCTGCCAGAACATCCTCGTAGCTTACGCTTTGTCCCTTTTCCAAAAGCTCCTTATATCTTCTTTGAGCCCTGCATTCAGGTGTGGCATAAAGAAAGATTTTTACATCGGCATTCGGAAGCACGACGGTAGCGATATCTCTTCCGTCCATAATGACATTATTTTTTCTTGCAATGCTTCTTTGAAGCTCGAGCAAAAAAGCACGCACCTCGGGAATGGCTGAAACCCTGCTTGCACCCATGGAAATTTCGGGAGTGCGAATATATGCAGAAACATCCTCTCCGTTAAGATATACGGCCTGCACTCCGTCGGAATACTTTAATTCCACCTGTGTTTTATCCAAAAGCGCAATAATTTTATCGTTATCGTCCAAAACGCCGTTTTTATATGCGTTATAGGCTATTGCACGGTAAAGCGCACCTGTATCGACATAGATATATGAAAGCTCCTTTGCCGCCGCCTTTGCGAGCGTGCTTTTTCCTGCTCCTGCAGGTCCGTCAATGGCAACATTAATCATAGCATAAATCCTTTCCGTTACATATTAAGTCCACATAGATAGCCCGTGGAAAAGGCAATTTGCAAATTAAAACCGCCCGTGTATGCGTCAACATCAATTACCTCACCTGCAAAATAGAGGTTTTCAACAATTTTTGACTGCATTGTTTTTGGGTTTATTTCCTTTGTGTCAACACCGCCCGAGGTTATGACAGCCTCGTTTATGGGGCGAAAATCGGTTATTAAAATTTCAAAATTTTTAAGCAAATATACAAGCCTATGTCTTTGTTCCTTGGTTATCTGATTAACCTTGGTTGACGGCTCAATTCCCGACAGCATAACAATAACGGGTATCATTTTGTTTGGGAGAAGCTGTGACATAGAATTTATGAAATCCTTATTTGCATTCTCCGAAAAATCCCTTTGAATACGCCTATCAAGTGTTTTTTCGTCAAGCGCAGGCTTTAAATCGACAATGATTTTGTAATTCTTTTCCCGTGGCTTTTTCATATGTGCAGACGCAGACAGAATAACCGGCCCGCTGACGCCGTAATGAGTGAAGAGCATTTCTCCGAAATCGGAATACACTTCCCTTTCGCCGTCGAGCAATTTTATTGAAATATTGCGAAGCGACAAGCCCTGAAGCTTAGGTATAAAGCCGTTTGACGCAACAAGAGAAATGAGCGAGGGTTCAATATCAGTAATATGATGACCTACGCTTTCAGCCAAGACATACCCGTCGCCCGTTGAGCCTGTTGACTGATAGCTTAGACCGCCCGTGCATATTGCAAAGCTGTCGCCTTCAATATGTGTGCCGTCGCTTAGCACGGCAGATTTTATTCTCCCGTTTTCAAAATCAAACGCTTTAACCGTGCCCTCAATAATTTTTGCACCGTTGGTTTTTGCATATTTCACAAGTGCATCCACAACATCGACTGCCTTATCGGACACGGGAAAAACACGGTTGCCCCGTTCAATTTTTGTAGGGCATCCCATTTCCTCAAGCAAGGCTATTGTGTCATATGGCATAAATGCCGAAAATGCAGAATACATAAACCTTGGGTTTTTGGGCACATTTGATATAAGCTCGTCCAAGTCGAAGCAGGCATTTGTAACATTACATCTTCCCTTGCCCGTTATCATAACCTTACGAGCCGGACGCGGATTTTTTTCAACAATGGTTACATCGTTTCCCTGCATTGCGCTTACGGCACCTGCAATAAGACCCGATGCACCGCCACCGATAATAATTATTCGTTTCATATCTTGTTATTATAATTTATTCTTGCAGTTCTGTCAATTCCTCGGAAAGACATGCCCACTCATCGTATAAGGCATCTCTTTTTTCCGTCTTTTGCTCAAGCTCGTTAGTTAGGCTCAAAAGCTCCTCGTATCCTGCAGTTGATAATTTTGAATTTATCTCATCAATATCATTTTCAAGGGCTTCGATTTCCTCCTCACATTTTGAAAGCCTTGTTTTAGCCTTTAAAAGCTGTGAACGACGCTCCTTTTTAAGCTGATATTCGTTTACCTTTTTTGTTTGCTCCTTTTTCTGCACGGCATTAGCTGGGACGATGCTGTTTTTCCTTTCGATATACTCGTCATAGCTTCCCAAATATTCGTTTACTCCGTTTGGAGTAAGTTCCAAAATTCGAGTTGCAAGCTTGTTTATAAAGTATCTGTCGTGCGAAACGATGAGCATAGTGCCCGAATACTCCGAAAGCGTATTTTCAAGCTCCTCTCTTGAAAAAGAGTCGAGATGGTTTGTAGGCTCGTCAAGCAGAAGAAAATTAAATTTTCCGAGCATAAGCTTTAAAAGCGCTATTCTTGCACGCTCGCCGCCCGAGCATTCCGAAAGCCCTTTATATACCTCGTCTCCCTTAAACAAAAATGCCGCAAGAGCAGAGCGCACGGCGGTTTCGGTCATTGCAGGAAAGCTTGACCATACCTCCTCGAGCGCCGTTTTGGATAAATCAAGCTTTGCCTGAACCTGATCAAAATAGCCTGTATAAACATTTGCACCGAATTTGAAATATCCGCCGTCGGCAAGATAATCCTTCATAAGAATTTTAAGCAGAGTTGTTTTGCCGCATCCGTTATCGCCGAGAAGAAATACTCTTTCTCCCCGTCTGATATTAAGGCTTACATTATCAAACACGGTTTTCTCACCAAAGAATTTTTTCAGCTCTCTTACATTAAGCACCTCTTCACCCGAAACAAATTTAGGTGTAAAATCAAATCTTATTCGGGCAACCCTGCTGTCCGGAACAACAAGCTGTGCCTTAATTCTTCCAATAACCTTTTCCTTGCTTTCAGCCGTTTTGATATTCTTTTCTCTGTTCCATTGGCGCTGCTGTTCAATAATTCCCTGCAGTCGCTCAATTTCCTTCATATCGTTTTCATATTTTTCCTCTATTGCCTTTTGCTCTGCCTGTTTTTTTATCAAAAATTCGGAATAGCCTCCCATATAGCAACGGCATTTGCGATTTTCGATTTCCACCGTTTTGGAGGTTACCTTGTCAAGAAAATATCTGTCGTGGGATATAATCAGGCAGGCGCCCGAAAAATCCTTTAAAAATCCCTCAAGCCATTCCACTGCCTTGATATCCAAATGGTTCGTAGGCTCGTCAAGAAGCAGAAAATCTGCCTTTGACAAAAGAAGCTTTGCAAGAATCAGCTTGGAGCGCTGACCGCCCGAAAGCTTTGAGGTTGGCATATCAAAATCGTTTTCGCTGAAGCCTAAGCCTATAAGTGCAGAGCGAGTCATACTTTTGTAGGTTAATCCGCCGTCACGGTTATAGGCGTTGCTGAGAAAATCCTGTCTGACAATAAGGCTGTCCCTGTCGGTGTCGCCGTCGGTAAGCCTTTTGGCAATTTCTTCAAGCTCCTTTTCCATTTGCATCAAATCTTCAAAAACCGAAATAAGCTCGTCATAAACGGTTCGGTTTTCACTGCAGGTATGCTGCTGCATATAACCGACTTTGCAGTTTTTGGAAAGAAAGCAGCTTCCGCTGTCGGAGGTATATTCGCCTGTGATTAGTTTAAACAAAGAGGTTTTACCTGCTCCGTTACAGCCGATAAGCCCCACCTTTTCTTTTTCCTTTATATCAAACGAAACATTTTCAAAAAGAGTGTTTTCGCCGAATGAAAGCGTTAAGTTTTGAACATCTAAAATAGCCATACTTACTCCGATAAAAAATATTTCCTCTATTTTACTATAAAACCGCTTGAAAGTGAAGAACAAATTTGATAATATATAATTCAAAAATCAAAAGGCGGAAAAATTATGGATATACTAAAACTGAATCCTGTGTTTAAGGATTATATTTGGGGCGGATACCGACTTCAAAATGACTTCGGCTTTGACACAGGCTTTGACAAAACGGCGGAGGGTTGGATGCTTGCCTGCCACAAGGACGGAATGAACACAATTTGCGGTGGTGAATACGACGGCAAAGAGCTTCAGGAGGTCATTGACGAGCAGGGCTTGATTAACGTTTTAGGCAAAAATGCCGAAAAATATCCATACTTCCCTATCCTTATTAAGCTGATAGACGCATACGATAATCTTTCGGTTCAGGTTCATCCGGACGACAAATACGCAAGAGAGGTTGAAAACGAATTCGGCAAAACGGAAATGTGGTATGTTTTGGATGCAACAGAGGACGCTTCGCTGATTTACGGATTTAAAAACGAAATCACCTCAGAAGAATTTGAAAATGCAATAGAAAGCAATACACTGCTTGATAAGCTAAATACCGTAAAGGTAAAAAAGGGCGACACCTTCTTCATTGAAGCCGGCACGGTTCACGCAATCGGCAAGGGTGCATTAATTGCAGAAATTCAGCAAAATTCAAACTGCACATACAGGGTTTATGATTACGGCAGAGTCGGCAAGGACGGAAAGCCGAGAGAATTGCATATCAAAAAAGCCGTTGATGTATCAAAAACCGTTCCTCCTACACATGACACAAAGCCAATGGGAGAGGTTAAGAGCTTTGACGGATATGACGAACAGCTCATAACAGAGTGCGACCTGTTTAACGTTACAAAATATGACATAAAGAGCAGCTTAACCCTGTCAACCGACGAACGCTCATTTATGCACATCCTCGTAATTGACGGAAGCGCAGATATTGACGGAATGAGCGTAAAAAAGGGCGACTCACTCCTTGTTCCTGCA
>JBJEPH010000011.1:0-5669 GCA_051881135.1 Eubacterium sp. | reverse complement strand
ATATTTCTCCTTTTGTTCCGATAATATGTATCATTCTTGCAGGTTGGCTTGTAGCACCTATCATATTATGCGTTGACGTTGCACCGTTTGCAAATTGTATCATTACCGATTGTCTGTCAACAACGTCGTTATCGCATTTATATATACATCTTGCATACGGAGAATCGGATTTCATCAAATTAATTTTATCTTCTATTGTAGGATCTTCAATTCCCTCAAGCTCGTTCCAAACGTAAAACGCCCATCTGTCAGGGTGGTCAATATATAATCTTTTTGTCGAATAAATACAAGTGTCAACTAACGGACAGTCAACCATACATTTTGTGCCCGCACCCTTTGGAGCGTTTTCTTCTCTGAACTGGTAACGGCCTCCGAATGAAGAGATTTTTACAGGCTTCGTTTCGCTCATTAACCACATAATTAAATCTAAATCGTGACAGCATTTTTGCAAAAGCATAGAGGTTTTGCACTTTGAAGAATTTGCCCACTTTCCACGTACAAAGGAAGTTGACATGTGATGATAGGAAACATGCTCGGTCGTTTGAATATTTGTTATTTCTCCTATGTCACCGTTCAAAATTCTTTCCTTTATTGCATAGTAAAACGGTGCATACCTCAAAACATGACAAATCATTACCTTGGAATTATTATTCTTTGCACATTCAACAAGCTGATACATTTCGTCCTTGTTTACTGCAAAAGGCTTTTCCAAAAGCATATCGTAACCGAGATTTAAGAGAGGTACAGAGGTTTGAATATGCTGTTCGTCCATTGTTCCGTTAATAATAGCGTCTGCCAATTTGCCGTGCTTACATAATTCATCAGCGTCATTAAAGCACATATCGTCACTTAAATGAAACTTATTTTTGCACATTTCTCTTCTTATCGGATCGGGGTCTGCAACTCCGACAATTTTTAAAAGCTGAGGATTTGTTATTGCCAAATTGCTGTAAATCATAGCTCTGTGTCCGGCTCCTACTATTATTGCATTTATCGGTAAATTACTCATTTGTTTCTCCTTAAATATATTGCATTTTCTCTTTATTACTCCGATTCCCATTCCTAAATCATTGCCCTTTTGAATATAGTTCTTTGCAGCCCTTTGCAATGACGTATTTTCGGGATAGTCTTGAACATTTTCCTGTTTACTGCCGAATATCCTCTGTATTGCCTGATGGTCGTCCTTACAGGAATAAACATGTTCAAAAAGTGACTGAAACATAATTATATTTGAATTTGCTTTCATAAATTCAATGTTTTTTTCATACAATAGCCAGCTTTCACAAAAGTAATATTTGAACCTATATTCAGGAAAAATTTTTTCAAAGAAACATTCTGCCTCATCTATGGAATTTCGGCATTCTTCAAGTTCAAGTTTTTTACCTTGAGGTATATGTATGTAAATTACATTTTCATTCCTTTTAACAGGCAATAATTCATAGCTTAATGTCGGATTATCTAATTTGAAAAACTGGTATTGAAGTCTTCCGATTTTGAATAGGTTAAAGGTGACATGGTTTTTTAACCAATTATAATTTTTTAATCCTTTGTTGCCGTTGTTTTCACACCATATTCTTATATCGCTCATGGTATCATAAAAAACTTTATCGGCAATATTATGATTTATATATTCGACTTTAATTCTGTTTGCGAGATTCAAGATAACTGCCAATTTGGTAATATCATCTTCATCGATCAAACAATCAAATGATTTCATTTCGCAGTCATTTGACAAGCATTCTACCTTATTTAAATTTATTTCATACAATTCATAAATTAAGTTATTTGAAATTTTTAAGCTTTTCGCTAAATTAATAATATTTTCTAATAATTCCATATTATGATATTCTTCTCTCCCGGGCTATGAATGTAAAATCTATTCAACCTCAATTTTAAAGCATATAGGCATTGTTGAATTAATTTTGTTTGTTTTTATTGTAAGTGCTTTTTTGTCCTGTGAAAAGGTTACCTTTTCATCACTGCCGAGGATGGACACATTTTTTATTACGCAATGGAACAAATCCATACTGTCGGCAAGTGATTTTATCTTAAATTCGCTTTTGCCATTCGGTTTAAGAGCAAAGGCATAAACAACTCCTGTTTTGCAGGTGAAACGGTAATCACGGCTTGTATAGCTTAATCTTTCATTAAATGAGCCGCCCTTTTGTTTTTTGCCCTCACCGAAAACCTTATAAGGCTGAGTGCCCCAAATAGCCTCGGCATTTTCTTTTGTGAATTTGCCAAGCTCTCTTAAAATGTGCTTTTCCTCGTCACAAATTGAGCCGTCTGCTTTAGGCCCTATATTCAAAACAAAGCAACCGTTTTTAGAAATAACATCAAGCAGATTGCAGGTGATTATTTCGGCTGTTTTGAATTTGTTTGTTGAGCAATAGCTCCACGAGTTATATGCCGTTGAGGTTTCGCCCTGCCATATGTACGGACTGACGTTTTCAAGCTGTCCTCTTTCACGGTCAAAAATTGCGCAGTTATACATAATTGCGTCGGATTTATAATAAACGCAGACCTCCTTGCCCCATTCAAGTGAACGGTTGTAATAATAGGCAAGAAATTTTTTCATATACGGTCTGAATGCCTTATACGATACCCACCAGTCAAAGAAAAGGGACGACGGCTGATATTTGTCAATAAGCTCGCAGGATGACACAAGCCAGTCCTTTAACCACTTTTCAGTAGGCACAATTCCGTGCTCCTGTTTCAAAAGAGTTTTAAGATTATTCCTCTTATGCACATTGACACATTCGCCGTAAAGCTCACGGTATTTTTCGTCCTGCGTTTCGTTTTTATAGCCGATTGTTTTGCCGCCGTTTAAAAACCAAAAATGCTCGGCTCTGTGAGATGATGTTGAAAATACAATACCGTTATTCTCACAGGCGGTTTTGTACTCTGCTAAAAAATCTCTTTGAACAGGCAGTTTGGATGTTGTCCATTCCGTAAGCTCGCTGTCATATAGCTTTATACCGTCGTGATGCTCTGCAACAGGCATAACAAATTTTGCACCGCAGTCCTTAACCGCTTTTACAATATCATCTGCATTAAACCTTTCAGCCTTAAACATAGGTATAAAATCACGGTAATTAAAGTCTTTGCCGTATTTCTTTTTGTGATGCCAATACACCGGATTGCCTTTGTAGTACATCATTCTTGGATACCATTCGCTGAAATACTCGGGCACGGTAAAAACGCCCCAGTGAATGAATAGGCCGAGCTTTGCCTCCCTGTACCACTGCGGAACAGGATATTCTGCAAGGCTTTCCCACTCGGGCTTATATTTTCCGTTATTGTTTACCTCGTCTATTTTTTGCAGATATAACTGCATTTGCTCGTCTGTCATAGCTTACTCCAAAATTTCACTGTCGGTTATTTGAATTTTTAGATTTCAAAAATCCTTTATTTCAACATTTACATCATCATTTTTGTCAATAGTTATAATTGTTCCGCCGAGAGTTTTTGATGAGAAATAGCAGTTATATGAGCTTTTTGTCATATAGCAAAGCTTAACACCGTTATAATCGGCAACAAAATTATTGTTATGGTCGTGACCTGCAAAAATATGTGTTCCGCCGTTTTCGGCAAACGCCTGTAAAAAGCCGTCATTATTTTTAGCAGTACAGCTATCCTCCTGCCTCATACCCATTTCAAAATCGTTAAGCTCCTGGTATTCGGGAATAGGAACATGCATAAATACAATGTTGGGAACGGCATTACCGCTTGTTTCATTGATGCCCTTTACAGCCCACTTATACCACTCAATCTGGTTTTCATTAATTCCACCGTCGGAGATTTCTCCGTCTGTAATTCTGTACTGACCGTCGTCAAGCATAAACAGAGAATAAGCGACCTCGTTATTTCTTGTAAGGTTAACGATATAATTTCCCATACCGTTCATACCCTCGGGACCGCATTTGAACAGGCAGTGCTTCGCACCTTCGTAAATTTCGCAGAGCTTTGATTTATCGGCTCTGCCCTCGTAATCGTGATTGCCGAAAATCGGTGCCCAAGGAATTTCGAATTTTTCCATAAAGGTGCAAAACTGCTGAGTACAAATATCATTCCAAGCGGTTAAAACAGTATCACCGCCAACAACAATCAAATCGGGATTAACCTCGTTTATCAGCTGCTTTAACTGAATTTCGCTCATACCGTCAAGAATAAAGTTTACGCCGATACAGGCACCGAAGGTTGCATAATTGCGAATATGAATATCGGTGAGGCACAGAATTTTGAAATCCTCATTTCCGATTTCAAGGCTTTGTGCATAATCGGGAGTATATGTATCCTCTGCACTCCATTCATCGCAAACGGCAACGCCCTTTTGCTCTTTAAGTGCCACCGATGCAAAATATCCGTTGCAGATACATACTATTAACACAAGTGCTAATACTATTGAAATAATAATTTTCACAGGCTTTTTTGAAAAAATCTTTTCCATAAAAATCTCCTATTTCTAAAGATGTTACCTAAAGTAGTGCCGCATCAGGTAGTTATCACCTTTTTATGACCTTTTAATATTAAGTCTTTCGGCAATAAGCATTAGGTTATCAACATCACCTTGCACTAATTTTCCGTTTTTGTCAGGGGGAAGATTGATTACCATAACATTGCTTGTCTTTTCAAGAATTCGATAGTTTTTAATTATTTCCTCTGCGTCCATTAAGGGCTTGCTTGCATATTTGTCGGAATAAAACCAGCTGAATTCCTTGCGTGAGCAGATAGTCTGCTCAAAGGGGAGATAGTATTCTTTTCCGCCGAAGGTGTAAATCTTCGGGTCATCCTCACGGCACATATTCGGGTCCCAAAGCCTGAAATCAGACGGAAACATTCTCAAAGGGTCACGGTCACGGTAGTTTTTTGGTTCGTAGCGTTTTTTAGGAAAGCCCTTTTTCTCACTGTATTTTCCAACTGTATGATTTACACCGATTTGGCATTGTGGCTGTAAGGCTTTAACAAGATTGTAAAGCCTGTCTAATTGCCATGCACGGCAGGGCTTATCCCAAGCACCGTCAAACCAAAGCTCAACCACTTCTCCGTATCTGCCGTCCATAAGCTCACGCAAATGCTTTTCCATATACTGCACATAGGCTTCATCGTCCTTGTAGCATTTTTCGTGCCTGTCCCAAAGGGAATAGTAAAGCCCTAACTTTATTCCGTATTTTTCACAAGCGTCTGCTACCGCTTTTACAACATCTGTTTTATTCGGTGAATAGTTGACGGAATAGGTAGTTGTATCAGTGTCCCACATACAAAAACCGTCGTGATGCTTTGTTATGACAATAACATAATTCATACCGGCTTCATAAGCAGTTTTTACCCAACTGTCCGCATCTATTGCTGTCGGCTGATAGCTTTCAACAGGCAGAGTTCCGTCCGACCATTCGGTGTTGTTAAAGGTGTTAATTCCGAAGTGCAGGAACATTCCGAATTTACGGTCAATCTGCGCCTGCTGTCCCGGTGTGGGTACTAAAGACGGCTGCTGCATAATTGGATATTCTTTATACGGATAAGGCGGTAATTTCTTTTTAAAAAGCATAATTATTCCTCCATAACAGGATTATTTGCCAGTTTGATTTTAACAATTGTGTCGGGTGTTTTCGTCTTTCTGCCGAGAACGGTAATATAAAGTCTTCCTCTTTTAACCTTTGCCTTTATCT
>JBJEPH010000010.1:0-130649 GCA_051881135.1 Eubacterium sp. | reverse complement strand
CTATCACAGGTAACTCAACAAACCCAACAAGATTCCAGCACCCTGTTGCAGGCACCTATAAGAAGGAATGTGTAGAAAAGGGCAAGAAGTATTTCTCTGTTGCATCAGGCGGCGGAACAGGCAGAACACTTCATCCCGATAATATGGCTGCAGGTCCTGCTTCATACGGTATGACCGATACAATGGGCAGAATGCACTCAGACGCACAGTTCGCAGGCTCCTCATCAGTTCCTGCTCACGTAGAAATGATGGGACTTATCGGTATGGGTAACAACCCAATGGTCGGCGCAACAGTAGCTTGCGCAGTTGCAGTTGCAGAGGCTCTCTAATTCTGCCGTATAAAAAATATAAAAAACTAACGCTCGGAGAAAGCTCCGAGCGTTTTTTGTGTGCAAATTGCAAATTATTCGTAAATCTCTCTTTTCAGCGAGCCGATGTATGGAATGTTGCGATACTTTTGGTCGTAATCAAGACCGTAGCCAACAACAAATTCGTCAGGCACATCACAGCCGACATAATCGGGTGTAAGGTTTACAACTCTTCTTTCCGGCTTGTCCAAAAGCGTTGCGATGGAGATGCTGGCGGGGTTGCGAGCCTCGAGCATTTTCTTTACATAATTAAGCGTTCTGCCGCTGTCTAAAATATCCTCAACAAGCAGAATATCGTAGCCCTCTAAATCTATATCGATATCCTTTACAATCTTAACCGCGCCCGAGGAGGTTGTACCACCGCCATAGGAGGAAACAGCCAAAAAGTCGAGCTTCAGCGGAAGGTCGATATATCTTGTAAGGTCTGCCATAAAGTAGAGCGAGCCCTTTAATATGCCTACAACAAGCAGATTTTTGCCCTCAAAGTCCTTTGTGATTTGAGCGCCCAAGCGCCTGTTGATTTCGTCCAGCTCTTCCCTTGAAACAAGAATTTCCTTGATATCTTTGTTTAATAATTCCATCATCTTTCCTCTCTGAAATAGGACAATCCCAAAGCGGCAGGGCCTTGATTTTCCTTTTTCTTTCTGACACTTACAAATATAAGAACAAGAATTGTTACGATATACGGAAGCATTTTAAACAGCTCCTGCGTACGCAATGCGCAGGGCACATACAGAAATGCGATATATAGTCCGCCGAAAACAATGGAGCCGAGCACGCTCATATTAGGCTTCCAAATTGCAAAGATAACAAGTGCAATGGCAAGCCATCCTCTGTCGCCGAAGCCGTCATTAGACCAAACGCCGTTTGCATAGTCCATAACATAATACAGACCGCCCAAGCCGGCAATCATCGAGCCTATGCAGGTTGCAAGATATTTTGAACGATTAACATTAATACCTGCCGCGTCTGCCGTACCCGGATTTTCACCTACTGCACGCAGGTGAAGTCCGCCCTTTGTGTGATTTAAGAAATACGAGCAAATAAATGCAATGATTATTGCCGTGTATGCCAAAAAGCCGTAGTTTAGGAACAAATCGCCGAACCAGCCCGTAGTTTTTGCAAAAGGAACGGTGGTCCTGAAATAGTTGCTTGTGGTAGTTAGAGCAACCGACGGAACATCTGCGCCTGTAAGCTTAATGAGCGAGCCTCCGAAGAAGTTACCGAAGCCTGTACCGAAGGTGGTCAGCGCAAGGCCCGTAACATTTTGATTTGCCCTGAGCGTTACGGTCAGGAAGCAGTAAATCAAGCCTGCAACGAGTGAGCCAAAAAGACTGCACATCAACGGAATGAAAATAGCTAAAAATGCATTTGCCTCGGACGGAGAGGAAAGCGAGTTTTCATAGAAAAAGGCGCCTATTACTCCGCTCATACCGCCGATATACATTACGCCGGGAATACCGAGATTAAGGTTACCCGATTTTTCAGTTAATATTTCACCTGTTGAGCCAAACAGCAAAGGAATGCCCTGCATTATGGCTCTGTGGAGAAAAGCAATTAATGTGGAAAACATATCACTTTACCTCCTTTGAAGATTTACGGAACTTTAACTCGTAATTGATGAAAAATTCGCTTCCGATAATGAAGAACAGGATGATACCCGTAATGATATCGGAAAAGGATTCGTTAAAGCCATATACCGTTGAGATTTCGCCTGCGCCGACGCCGAGAAAGGCAATGATAAACGCTGTCAAAATCATATATATAGGATTAAACTTTGCAAGCCACGATACCATAATGGCTGTAAATCCGCGACCGCCCGCCGTTGTTGTGGAAATTGTGTGGTTTGTTCCGCCGACAAGAAGCAGACCTGCAATACCGCAAATTGCACCGGACAGCGCCATTGTTCTTAAAATAACCTTTTTAACATTTACGCCGATATATCTTGCCGTGTTTTCGCTTTCGCCTACAACGGCAAGCTCATATCCGTGCTTGCTGTATTTCAGATAGATATACATAGCAACGGTTATAACCAAAACAACAATAATGTTTAAAAGATAATCCTGATTTCCGATAGTAGGAAGCCAGCCTGCGTGAGTTGCCTGATTTACAATACCTATATTGCTTGAGCCCTTCGGGTTTTCCCAATACATTTCAAAATATGAAACAAGCTGAATTGCAACATAGTTCATCATAAGCGTAAACAGGGTTTCGTTTGTATTGAATTTAGCCTTAAATATGGCAGGAATTACTGCCCATATTGCACCGGCAATAATTGATGTAATAATCATCAGCAGGATAAGAATTGCGTTTGGAATTTTACCTCCCAGCAAAATCATACAGGCAACCGTTGCAAGACCTCCTGCAAGCACCTGTCCTTCACCGCCGCAGTTCCAAAATCGCATTTTAAAGGCAGGGGTTACGGCAAGCGATACGCAAAGCAGCATTGCAAGGCTTTGAAGAAGCTTCCACACCCTACGGCTTGAGCCGAAGGCGCCGTCTATCATAGTTGAATATACCCTAATCGGATTTTCACCCGTCAGCGCCATTGTTACGACGCCTGCCAAAATCAACGCCAAAATAACTGCGCCTATTCTGATTATCCATTGTCTGTATGTCGGAAGAGCGCTTCTTTTAACAATATGCAAAAGCGGCTCATGGGCTTTTTTATTTTTGCTCATTTTTCTCCTCCTTTTCAACACTCTTTGTCATAAGCAAGCCAAGCTCCTCCTTTGTGGCTGTCTTGCCGTCAACTATACCGGTAATTCTGCCGGAATTGATAACCATAATTCTGTCGCACAGCTCAACAAGAACATCCAAATCCTCGCCTACAAATATAATGGCTGTGCCCTTTTCCTTTTGCTCGGTCAGCAAATTATAAATTGCATAGGAGGAGTTGATATCAAGTCCTCTTACGGGATAAGCAACCATCAAAACGCTTGGTTCAAGTGCAATCTCTCTGCCTACAAGCACCTTTTGAACATTACCGCCCGAAAGCTTTCTTACAGGTGTTTGTGCGTTTGGAGTAACAACCTCCAAATCCTCAATAATATTTTCAGCAAGCTTCTTCGGTCCCTTTCGGTCAAGGAACGAGGATTTGCCCTCCTTGTAGGAGCGGAGCATCATATTGTCAACAATGTCCATATTTCCTACCAGGCCCATACCGAGTCTGTCCTCGGGAACAAACGAAAGCGCAACACCGAGCTTGCGAATTTCCTTTGGTGATTTTCCTATAAGCTGCTGCGGTCCCAAATCGTCAGGCTTGTACAGAATGCTCGATTTCTTTGTAGTAACCTGCAAGCCTGCTATGGATTCCAAAAGCTCCTTTTGTCCGCAACCCGAAATACCTGCAACGCCGAGAATTTCACCGCCGTATGCCGTAAACTTAACATTGTCAAGGGCAAGCGTGCCGTCCTTTTTGATAACCGTCAGGTCCTCAACAACAAGCCTTTCCTTTGTGTTTTCGGGCTCCTTTCGCTCGATATTAAGCTCAATCTTTTCGCCAACCATCATTTCCGTCAGCGACTGCTCGGTTGCGTCCTTTGTTTCAACGGTGCCTATATATTCTCCCTTTCGCAGAATTGTAACCCTGTCGGAGATTTCAAGCACCTCGTGAAGCTTGTGTGTAATTATAATAATTGACTTACTATCCTTTCGCATTTTGCGAAGAATGTCAAATAGTTTGCTTGTTTCCTGTGGAGTAAGCACTGCGGTAGGCTCGTCCAAAATCAAAATATCCGCGCCTCTGTAAAGAACCTTAATAATTTCTACCGTCTGCTTCTCCGATACTGACATTTCGTATATTTTCTTGTCTAAATCTATGGCAAAGCCGTATTTGTCAGTAATTTCCTTAACCCTCTGCTTTGCCTCCTTGATATTGAACCTTTTGCCGTCGTCAATACCAAGCACAATATTTTCAGTTGCGGTAAATACATCAATTAGCTTGAAGTGCTGATGAATCATACCGATTTTGCAGCCAAAGGCGTCCTTTGGCGATGTGATAACAACAGGTTCGCCGTTTACCAAAATCTCGCCCTTATCCGGAAAATAAATTCCCGAAACCATATTCATAAGCGTTGTTTTTCCGGAGCCGTTTTCACCGAGAATTGCAAGAATTTCGCCCTTGCGTACCTTTAAATCGACATCCTTGTTAGCAACAATACTTCCAAAGGTTTTTGTAATACCCCTCATTTCAAGTGCTAATGCTTCGCCCATTACCGTTCTCCTTAATAGAAAATGTTTGGTTTGAAAAAAACAAAACTTCGTGACCGAGTTCCCCCGGCCACGAGTCTTATAAAATTAGTATTAATCGATTAGTCGATAATTGTGATACCGTCGATATCGATATCAAAGTAAGGTGCCGATCTGTTTGTTGATTCCTCAAATACGCCGTCCTTAATTACTTCTGTATCAGGAGTAAAGTTTGCGTCTGAATCAACATCTGCCTTGTAGGAATCAAGCTTCTTGCCGTCAACTGTGAAGTTAGCTGTGTCAAATACATGAATCTTGCCTGCTTCAATGTCAGCCTTTGCAGCGTCGATAGCAGCCTGTGTGCCCTTTGCGGCAGCCTGCTCGTTAACCTCTGTAAGCTGAACAGAGCCTGTTGCGATTGTGCCTGTCCAGTCTGTATCGATAGCCTTGCCCTCTTGTACGCACTTGATTGCATACTCAAAATAAGGAGCCCAGTTAATCTTTGAAGATACGATGAATGTGTTCGGGCAAGCAGAAACTGTTGAGCCGTTGTATGAAACGTTAGGAACGCCTGCAGCCTCACAAGCTGTCGGAGCACCCATTGAGTCAGCGTGCTGGCTGATAAGAATGCACTTGTCCTTAATGAGCTTGTTAGCAGCTTCCTTCTCGAGAGCCTCATCATACCAAGAACCTGTGAAGGTTACTTCCATAGTAACTGAAGGGCAAACGCTCTTTGCGCCGAGATAGAATGATGTGTAGCCCGACTTAACCTCTGCATATGGATGAGCGCCTACATAGCCCATCTTAGCCTCGTCTGCAGTAATCTTGCCTGCTTCGATCATTTCGTTGATCTTCATACCTGCGGCAATACCTGCAAGATATCTGCCTTCATAGATAGAAGCAAATGCATTGTGGAAGTTTGCAAGATTTTCTGTGTGAGCCTTTGTACCTGTTGCGTGCAGGAACTGAACATCAGGATTTGCCTTAGCGGCTTCAATCATAAAGTCCTCGTGTCCGAAGCTGTCAGCGAATACGATGTCGCAGCCCTGGTCAACAAGGTCGAGAGCAGCTTCCTTACAAGCGTCGTTCTCGTCGATGTTCTTCTTGAATACAGCCTCAACGCCCATCTTCTCGCAAGCCTCTTGTGCAGCAACAATGAAGTTGTTGTCGTATGTTGAGTTTTCATCGTGTAAGAAGATGAAGCCAACCTTCATTGTTTCCTCAGGCTTTTCGTCGCCACCGTCCTTGCCTGCCGAACAGCCGACAAATGCTGCTGCTACAAACAGTGCTGCAAGAAGGATAGCGAGAATTCTCTTTGAAATTTTCATTTCTTTTTCCTCCGTTTTAAAAAATTTCTTTCTATTATAAAGCTTTCGCCTTTATAACCTAAGTTAATCTCTGAAAACCACATTTCCTGTTTCGTGGTCCATAGATTCGATAATGGCAAGGCTTTCAACCCTAACTCCGCTTGCACGAAGCTCGTCACCGCCGTGCTGATAGCCCTTTTCAATAACTGTGCCGCAGCCGACAAGCTCTGCACCGCTTTCCTCAACAAGTGCGATAAGTCCCTTTAGCGCATTGCCTATTGCCAAAAAATCGTCAACAATCAATACCTTGTCGCCCTTGCCTAAAAACTTTTTGGAAACCATAATATTGTAGGTTGTGCCGTGGGTAAAGGACTCTACGGGATGTGTATAAACATCGCCCGCAATGTTTTTTGTTTTGTTTTTCTTGGCAAAAACCAAAGGACATCCAAATTCCTGTGCTACCATAGCGCCTATTGCAATTCCGGACGCTTCTATGGTAAGGATTTTGTTAATGTCCTCGTCCTGATATAATCTATGAAATTCTTTTCCGACCTCGCCTAAAAAAGTGCAGTCTATCTGATGGTTTAGAAAGCAGTCAACCTTTAGAATATTACCGGCGTAAACCTCGCCCTCTTCTAAAATTTTCTTCTTTAACAAATCCATAATCAACCCACCAATTCAAGCACATTCGTATATATATCTATATAATATATGATAATACTTCAAAATTCAACAATTATTTAATATTGATACCAAATTTTAATATTTTCTTTTTTTGCATTGAAATAACGGAGAAAACGGTATAAAATAATATCGGTGATTTTATGATAAAGCTGATATTATTGGATTTGGACGGAACGCTTATGTCAAGCGACCATATGACCGTAAGCGAGGAAAACAGAAAAGCCTTGAGAGAGGCTCACGAGGCAGGTATAAAAATTGCTATCTGCACGGGCAGAACTCTGTCGATTATCGGTGATGTTTGCGAGCAGGTGCCTGAAATTGATTATGTTATCTATTCAAACGGCGCAGGCATCTATGACAGACGCAGTAAAAGCGTTGTTCACACAAAGCTTCTCAAATGGGAGGTCTGTGACGGAATTATAGACTATATACTTTCCAAAAATGCCTTTATGGAAATATATGTAAGCGGAAAAAGCTTTGTTCAAAAGGATAGAATAAAATACTTCAATGATGAACTTTTGCCTAAGGAATTTATTAAATCGCTGTTTGATAAAATTGAAGCCTGCGATGATGTAAAAGGCTTCGTTTTCGGACAGGATTTGGAAAAGATAACGGTTTATCCGCAAAATCTCGAGCTTGAAAACGAAATGTGGAGGCATTTTTGCGAAATGTCGGATAAAATTTCTCTTGCGTCTTCATTTCCGGGCACTATGGAAATGACTGATGCCGATGCCAGCAAGGGCAACGCGCTTGAATCTATGTGCGAAATATTAAGCCTAACCCCTGCCGAATGTATGTGCTTCGGTGATGCAGGAAACGATATACCTATGCTGAAATTTGCAGAATATTCCTTTGCTATGGCAAACGGCACGGAGGAATGCAAGGCTGCCGCAAGGTATCAAACAAAATCAAACGCCGAGGACGGCGTTGCGTGGGCAATTAACAAATATGCGTTAAACGCCGACTGACATACAAAGCAAAAAGGACCGTGTAACAAAGGTTACACGGTCCTTTTGTGGAGCGGATTACGAGACTCGAACTCGCTACCTTCACCTTGGCAAGGTGACGCTCTACCGGATGAGCTAAATCCGCATTTGCAAGAATGATTATACAGGCAAAAGATACATTTGTCAAGCCTTTTTTATAATAAATAAACGAAATCCGACAGGACGATGCCTGTCGGACCTTTTGCTTGCTTATTTTTTGGGAACAATTTTGTCCTTGCCGCCCATATACATTCTTAGCGCCTCGGGGATATTTACCGAGCCGTCCTCGTTGAGATTATTTTCAAGAAATGCAATAAGCATTCTCGGCGGTGCAACAACGGTATTGTTTAATGTGTGTGCAAGATAATTGCCGTTTTCGCCCTTAACTCTAATCTTAAGGCGTCTTGCCTGTGCGTCGGTAAGATTTGAGCAGGAGCCAACCTCAAAATATTTCTTCTGTCTCGGTGACCACGCCTCAACATCAACGCTCTTAACCTTTAGGTCTGCAAGGTCACCCGAGCAGCATTCAAGCGTTCTTACGGGGATATCGAGCGAACGGAACAGGTCAACGGTATTCTGCCAAAGCCTGTCAAACCAATACATTGAATCCTCAGGCTTGCAAACAACAACCATTTCCTGCTTTTCAAACTGATGAATACGGTAAACGCCGCGCTCCTCAATGCCGTGCGCGCCCTTTTCCTTACGGAAGCAGGGTGAATATGAGGTTAAGGTCAACGGAAGCTTTTCCTCCGGAGTAATTGTGTCGATAAACTTGCCTATCATAGAATGCTCGGAGGTACCGATTAAGTACAAATCCTCGCCCTCGATTTTGTACATCATAGCGTCCATTTCTTCAAAGCTCATAACGCCTGTAACAACATTGCTTCTAATCATAAACGGAGGAACAACATATGTGAAGCCTCTGTCAATCATAAAATCTCTTGCATAGCTGATTACGGCAGAATGAAGCCTTGCAATGTCACCCATAAGATAGTAGAAGCCGTTGCCTGCAACTCTGCCTGCGGCCTCCATATCAATACCGTCAAAGGTTTCCATAATATCTGCATGATAAGGAATTTCATAATCGGGAACTACGGGCTCGCCGTATTTTTGAACCTCAACATTTTCGCTGTCGTCCTTACCGATAGGCACGGAGTCGTCGATGATATTCGGTATCATCATCATTTTTTGGGTTAACTCCTCGCCGAGCTTTGTTTCACGGCCTGCAAGCTCCTCAAGCTCCTTTGCCTGAGCAGTAACCTTTTCCTTAAGAGCCATGCCCTCTTCTCTCTTTCCCTGAGCCATCAGCGCACCGATTTCCTTTGAAATCTTGTTACGGTTTGCTCTTAACTCATCTGCTCTCGCAACAACGGCTCTTCTCTCCTCATCAAGAGCGATAACCTCATCAACCAACGGAAGCTTCTTGTCCTGAAACTTCTTTTTTATGTTTTCCTTAACAACGTCCGGGTTTTCTCTTACAAATTTAATGTCTAACATTTTTACTCTCCTATGTTTATCTGAAATAATTATTTTGCGATTGCATTTGCAATATTTTTAAGGTCTTCGGCTGTGTAGAACTCTATCTCCAAGGTGCCCTTATTTCTGCCGTTATACACCTTAACCTTTGTGCCCAAAGCCTCACTTAACGCGATTTCAACCTCGTCGTAAAACGAGTCCCGGCGCTTTGATGCTTTTGGCTTTAAATCCTTTGATACAGGGCGTTTTGCCATTTTTTCAACATCTCTTACGGTCAGCCTTTTAGGCACTATTTGCTCGGCACATTCAAGCATCATAACAGGATTTTCAAAGGCAAGCAGCGCTCTTGCGTGACCTGCCGAAATAATGCCGTCCTTTGCCATATCCCTTACCTCGTTTGGCAACCTGAGCAGTCGCAGAGAATTAGTTATTGCAGGTCGCGATTTTCCAACTGAAACAGCAACCTCCTCCTGCGTATATCCGCATTTATCTATAAGTGCCTGCAATCCCTCTGCTTCTTCTATGGGATTAAGGTCCTCTCTTTGCAGGTTTTCAATGATGGCTATTTCCATAGCCTGCGTGTCGGACAATTCCTTGATAATTACAGGAACCTCTTTAAGCTCTGCCATACGGGACGCACGCCATCTGCGCTCACCGGCAACAAGCTGATATCCGCCTGTCGGCATCGGTCTTACAAGCAATGGCTGAAGCACGCCGTGTTGTTTAATTGAATCGGCAAGCTCCTGCAATGCAACCTCGTCGAAGGTCTTTCTCGGCTGATCCTTATTTGGCACAATCTCGTTTATGCTTAATGTGGAGGTTGAAACCATTGAGTCGGCATTATTTTCAAGCATTAGTGCGCCTAAGCCCTTGCCGAGTCCGCTCATTTTATTAGCCATAATACTCTCCTTAATTATTATTCTTTAAAAATTCATCAACAAACTTTTTATATGCAAAGGAAGGCTTGGAATATTTTTCGTAATATATTACCGGCTTTCCGAAGCTAGGAGCCTCTGCAATCTTTACAGACCTCGGAATCATCGTTTTATACGGCTTATTCGGGAAATACTTGCTTACCTCCTCGATAACCTGTTGATTTAGCTTCAGTCTTGAATCATACATAGTAAACAGTACGCCCTCAAGCTCTAAATGCTCGTTATAGTGCTGTTTTATTGTTCTTACTGTTGAGAGAAGCTGACTTAGTCCCTCAAGTGCATAATATTCGCATTGTAGCGGTACAATTAATGTGTCAGCCGCAACGAGCGCATTAATTGAAAGCAAGCCGAGTGACGGCGGACAGTCTATAATAATATAATCGTATTCAACTACTAATGTAGCAATAGCCTTCTTCATTACACGGTTTCTGTCCTCTAGTTCTGCAAGCTCTATCTCTGCACCAGCCAAATTCATATTAGCAGGTAATATGGACAGGTTTTTAAAATCTGTTTCTATCAATATTGAACGGGCAGTTTTTTCACCGATAAGCATATCGTATGTGCTGAATTGCACCGTGCTTTTGTCTATGCCTACACCCGATGTTGAGTTTCCCTGCGGGTCAACATCTATAAGTAGTGTTTTTTTGCCCTTTTGACCGAGAGCGGCCGCCATATTGACACAGGTGGTTGTTTTGCCCACTCCGCCTTTTTGGTTAAAAATAGCTACGGTTTTTCCCATAACTTCACCTCTTTTAATTAATAAATTAATTATACAACATTATAATAAGGATATCAAGGCAAATATATAGTATTGTTTCACGTGAAACATACAATATATGTACCATAGATGTTTCACGTGAAACAATAGCAAAGCAGACGGCCTTTTATTGACCGTCTGCTTCGCTGTGATGAAAAGAGGAGAATATGTTTAAAGCATTTCTGCTTTAAGCCTGTTTAAACTCTAACAGCCTCAAATTCGGCTCATTAGATACTGTTTTGGGTATCTTAACCCTAAATTCTATATATTCATCTGTTTCTGTTTTATCAGTTGTTGCGTCTATGCCGGAAGCCTGCATTGTTTGAATTGCTTTTGAAACTGTGTTTATAAATATTCGTACATCTTTAAACACAGGCTCCTGCTTCTTTTTTCTCTTAACCTGTTTATCTGTAATGCTTTGTATATATCTTTCCGTCTGCGCCACATTCATCTGTCGCTTTTGTACTATGTTCAGCACCTTCCAGATGTCCTTTTCGTCATCCAGTGCAAGCAAAGCTCTTGCGTGACGCTCGGTTAAGCCTTCCTTTTCTATGAAATAACGCACATCGGCAGGTAATTTAAGCAATCTAACCTTGTTGGATAGTGCCGATTGACTTTTTCCGAGCCTTTTTGCAACCTCGCTCTGACTCATACCGAAATGATTAATAAGCTTTCCTATGGCTACGGCTTCCTCAAAAAAGGTCAAGTCCGCTCTCTGCACATTTTCAAGAATGGAATACACAGCGCTTTGCTCTGCCTCGCAATCTATCTCGATGCAGGGTACATTATCTATATTTGCTAAAATTGCTGCTCTTAATCTGCGTTCGCCTGCAACTATTTCAAAATAGTTGGAATTATTAATTCTTCTAATCAGTAACGGTTGAAGTATGCCGTTTTCCTTAACGCTGTTTGCTAAGGCAAGCATATCCTCACTGTCAAACTGATGTCTTGGCTGGTATGGGTTAGGGAGTAGCTTTTCTGTTGGAATATAAGAAATATTGTTCAAGCTTGTCCACCACCTGTGTATTAATAATAGCATAGTTTATCACAAAAGAAAAGGATTTCTCATCGTGAGAAATCCCTGTGCTTCGACACAAATCCTTTATTTATAAGGGTTTGGCGGATATTTTCTTTGTCTTTCTTGGATATTTTGTCGCAGTTTGCGATATCTTTTTTACTATTGCTATTGACCTGCTTTCGTTTTCAAGTTTATATGAAACATAATCTACAAGCTCACCGCCAAGCTCCTTTATTGCATTTTGGGCAGAGGTTACATCGTCATTGCTTCCCTTAAGCGCAACAAAGTATCCTCCCACCTTAACAAAGGGCAGACAGTATTCTGCAAGCACATTCATCGGCGCAACGGCTCTTGCGCAAGCCAAATCGTACTGCTCGCGAAAAGCAGGGTCCTGTCCTGCGTCCTCGGCTCTTGCGTGAACGGTTTTGGCATCCAGTCCCGTCTGCTTTAGCACCTCGTCCAAAAAGGTGAGCCTTTTTTGAAGCGAATCCATCAAGGTCATTTCCATATCGGGCTTATATATCAGCAGGGGAATTGCAGGAAAGCCTGCGCCCGTGCCCACATCAATGGCCCTGTGCGTATAGCCAAGGTCAAAATATTTTGCTGTGATGAGGCTATCCACGAAATGCTTTATGGCTATTTCGTCAGGCTCGGTGATACCCGTTAAATTCATACGGGTATTCCAGTCAACCAAAAGCTCGGCATATATGTCAAGCTGAGCAAGCTGATTTTCATTAAGCTCAATGCCGTATTCACTTGCTTTTTGGTGTAAAAAAGCTTTATTTATCATTCATACTCTCCAAAATTATATTAAGTGCCGTGATGTCCGCAGGGTTAACACCGCTTATTCTGCTTGCCTGACCGAGATTTTCCGGTCTGATTTTTGAAAGCTTTTCAACGGCTTCAAGCCTTAATCCCTTAAGCTTGGTGTAATCTATATCATTTGGTATGCGCTTTTCCTCTATTCTGCGCATTTCCTTAATCTGCGCTTCCTGCTTTTTGATATAGCCCTCATACTTAACTGCTATCTGCACCTGCTCAAAAACCTCATAGGGCAATTCGGGGCGCTCGGTGTCAACGCTCTTTAAATCGTCATAGGTAATTTGCGGTCTGCGCAACAGCTCAACCATTTTGCATCCTGTTTTCATAGGTGCTGTTCCACGGCTTACCAAAATTTGCTGAAGCTCGTCGGAAAGGGGAATTGAAAGCTCCTTAACTCTTTGAAGCTCCTGTGCAATAAGCTCCTGCTTTTTTTGGAAATCTCTATAACGCTCCTCGCTGATAAGACCGATTTTATATCCCGTCGGGGTTAATCGTATATCTGCATTGTCCTGCCTGAGCACAAGTCGGTATTCGCTTCGGCTTGTCATCATTCTGTACGGGTCGGAGCATCCCTTTGTGATAAGGTCGTCAATAAGCGTTCCTATATATGAACCGCCCCTGTCAAGAATAAGCGGCTCCTCGCCCTTTATCTTTAATGCGGCGTTTATGCCTGCAACCAAGCCCTGTGCCGCCGCCTCCTCATATCCGCTTGAGCCGTTAAACTGTCCTGCACCGTAAAGGCCCTCAATATCGTTGAATTCGAGGGTTGCCTTAAGCGCAGTCGGGTCAACGCAGTCATACTCAATAGCGTATGCCGCACGCATTACCTGTGCATTTTCAAGACCGGGTATTGTGTGTATAAAATCAAGCTGAACATCCTCGGGCAGTGATGAGCTCAAGCCCTGAAGATACATTTCCTCCGTGTTTTCTCCGCACGGCTCTATGAAAAGCTGATGCCTTTGCTTGTCTGCAAAGCGCACAATTTTATCCTCAAAGCTCGGGCAGTATCTCGGTCCCTTGCCCTCAATCTTTCCACTGTACATAGGTGAACGGTGTAGATTTTCAAGGATAATCTTTTTTGTGTTTTCGTTTGTATATGTTATGTGACAGCAAACCTTGTTTTCGGGCCGTTTCTTTGTTTCAAACGAAAACGGCACGGTAAACTCGTCACCCTCCTGAACCTCAAGCCTTGAAAAATCAATGCTTCTTCTGTTAACTCTCGAGGGAGTGCCTGTCTTAAATCTTCTCAACGGAATACCGAGCCTGTAAAGAGCCTCACTTAAGGCTTTGGCAGGGAACATACCGTCGGGACCGCTTTCATAGGTTACATCGCCTATATAAACCCTACCGCCTAAAAATGTACCTGTCGCCAAAATTACAGCCTTTGCGCTGAACACAGCCTCAAGTCGTGTTTTTACAAGCCATTCGTCATCCTTTTTATATAAATCAATTATCTCGCCCTGGCGAATATCAAGATTTTCCGTCAGCTCCAATGTATGCTTCATACCGGCTGAATACTCCCGTCGGTCTATCTGCGCTCTCAGCGAGTGAACGGCAGGACCTTTGCCGAGGTTTAACATTCTTGACTGAAGCGAATATTTGTCCGCCGCCTTGCCCATTTCTCCTCCAAGGGCGTCAATCTCCCTTACAAGATGTCCCTTCGAGGTGCCGCCTATGCTTGGGTTACAGGGCATATTTCCCACCCAGTCAAGATTTATCGTAAAAACTGCCGTCTTTACGCCAAGGCGCGCCGAAGCAAGAGCCGCCTCGATACCTGCGTGGCCGGCTCCGATAACTATAACATCATATTTTCCTGCAAAATATTCCATACTACTTTCCTACACAGAACTTACTGAATATGTTATTAACAACCTCCGTGGTTGCCTTTCTTCCCGTCAGGGATAAAAGCTCCTCGCATGCGCTGTCTATCATAACATTTATTGCATCATAGGTTACGCCTATGCTTGCACCGTCAAGAGCCTCGGCTACACTGTCATATGCGTTTTGACAGTTTTGGCGCTGTCTTGCGTTAGCCAAAAGGGGAGCTGTTGTGTCAAAATCGGCAACCCCGAGCATATCCTCAACCGCTTTGGCAAGTTCCTTTAAGCCGTCGCCCTCCTTTGCGGAAATATAAACGGTTTTTTCAAAGGCTTCTTCAATTTTGTCAGCGTCAAGACGGCTGTCCAAATCGTTTTTATTGATTACAGCCACAGCCCTTTTGCCCTTTGATTTTTCGATAAGCTGAAAATCCAAATCGTCAAGCTCTCTCGAGTTGTCAAAAACAGCCAAAACAAGCTGTGCGTCGTCAAGCGCCTTGTATGCCTTTTCTATGCCTATGCTTTCAACTAAATCCTCGCTGTCGCGAATTCCTGCCGTGTCACGAAGATGCAAAACCAAATCTCCGAGCCTTACGCTTTCCTCAACAATATCACGGGTTGTTCCCTCAATATGCGTAACTATGCTTTTGTCGGTGCCTGTGAGCATATTCATAAGCGAGCTTTTGCCCACATTTGCTCTGCCGACAATCGCCGTGTCAACACCCTGCGTTACCGTTTGGCCGCAGTCGTAGCTGTCGAGCAAATCAAAAAGCATATCCTTAACATCTGTCAGCGTATTAATCAATTCGGTTTCTTCAAGCTCTGGTATTTCCTCATCGGGATAATCAACCCACGCCGCCATAACCGCGCTTGTGTCGAGCAATCGTTGCAAAGCCTCGTTTATCCTCTTGCTCAAGGCTCCCTGCAAGGCATTATAGCTTGCCTTAAGGCTTGCTTCGCCCTGTGCGGAGATAAGCTCGGCAACCGACTCTGCCTGTGTTAAATCCATCTTGCCGTTTAAAAAGGCGCGCTTTGTAAATTCGCCTGCGCCTGCCGGAACGGCACCGGCGTCAAGCACAGCCTGAAGGGTTTTCTGCACCATAAGCATACCGCCGTGAACGCTAAGCTCAACAACATCCTCGCCGGTGTATGACCTCGGCGCCCTGAAAACAAGCGCTACGGCATTGTCGCTCGTTTCGTTATCAATAATTATATTACCGTATTTTGCACGGTAGCCTGCAAGGCCTGAAAGGGCAGAATTATCCATCGGCTTAAACACCCTGTCAGCGATAGCCACGGCATTTTCACCGCTTATTCGTATAACACCTATGCCTCCCGGCGCATTGCCTGTTGCGATAGCCGCTATTGTGGACATATTACCCCTCCTTTATATATCTGTATCCTATTAAGTATAATGCAAATTAAAACATTTTTCAAGAGAAATAAAATAGGCTTGGACATCAAAGCCAAGCCTATGCGTTTTTTATTTCTCGAAGTCTGTAAAAATTAATCTTTGTTTACTTCAATTTTTCCAAATTTAGGAAGGTCTGCTCTGTCAGCCTTAGGCGCACGGTTTTCAGGTGCCTTTGTAACAGCCTTTTGTCTGCTGTTTGAGCCTCTTTTCGCCGTTTTCTTAACTCCGCCTACCGGCTCAAGCACAACCTTTCTGTCCTGATTAAAGCCGATTGAACGCGACTCAACGCCCTCAATATCCTGTACGGTTGTGTGAATAATTCTTCTCTCGTACGGATTCATAGGCTCAAAGGTAAAGCGCTTGCCTGTGCGCAAAACATATTTTGAATGCTTAATTGCAAGAGCCTTAAGAGTTTCGTTTCTCTTTTCTCTGTAATCGCCTACATTAATAACAACTCTTACATATTCGGAAACGCTTTTCTTCATTACCAAAGACATAAGATACTGTAATGCGTCAAGAGTATCTCCGCGTCTTCCGATAATAATTCCGTAATCGTCACATTCAACATCAAGGGTAACAACACCCTCGTTGTAGCTTGCGTTGATTTTTGCGTCCTTAATATTAAAGCCTTCAAGAATTGTCATAAGGTATGATTTAGCATAATCTAAATCTACACTTTTTGGATAATCCTTTGCTTGCTCCTTCTTTGGCTCTGCCTTCTTTTCCGAAGCAGATGCTTCCTTTTTCGGAGCAGACTTCTTTTCAGCAGGCTTCTTTTCGGCAGACCTTTTTGATGTCTGCTTTTTAGGAGCCTTAGGTTCCTTTCTGCCGTCGTCGTATGATGCCTTAACCTTTGCGTCGGTGCCCTTTATAAACAAAAAGCCCTTCCTGCCGATATCAAGGATATCAATTTTCACATCGGCATCAACAGGAGCATTAAGCAGTGCCTTTGCCGCCAATGTAGCCTCCTCGACAGTTTTACCTGTACCAATTTGCTCTATAATCATATTGTTTGATTCTCCGATTTACTTAACTTGTTTTATGCTGTTTTCTCTCGAACGCCTTTCGATTGTTCCCTCAATCATTTGTCTTGCCACATTGCGCTTGGGCGGGAAGAACTTCGCCATTACAAGCTGCTGAACAAGTGCAACAAGGTTGGAAATAATCCAATAAAAGCCTACTGCGGCAGATACCTTAAACGAAATGTAGAATGAGAAGAAGGGCATCATCAGCATCATCAGCATCATCTGCGAGCTTTGCTGAGCCATCGCAGGATTTTGCTTCTTTTGGATAAGTGTTGACACAATGCTTGAAGCGAAGGATGACACAAGACATAAAATCGGAATAATTATAACAGCCGAAATGTTTTTCAGGCTCGGTATTTGAGTCATATCAAGTCCGAATAAATACATACTCTTCTTATAATCGATAATTGCCTTAACCTTTTCGGGTGTGAAAACCTTCGGAAGCGCCTCAACAAGCTGCTCCTGATATTGCTCAAAGCTTTGAAGCAATGCAATTTGGAAATACTGACCGTCGAAATTGATAATTTCGGCAATCTTTTCCGTATTTTCGGCAATGTCAATTCCGATAATATACTGTAACGGGTAATAGATAATTCCTATAATACCCATAAGGAAAATCATCTGAAACGCCATAGGACCGCAACCCATATTCATAGGATTATGTCCCTCTCTTGCATAAAGAGCCTGCATTTCCTCATTCATCTTCTGACGGTCTCTCGGGTCTTGAGAATTAGCATATTTTTTTTGAATTTTTTGAATTTTTGGCTGAAGTCTTGTTGTCTTAGCCATAGTTCTTTGCTGCTTGATATTGATAGGAAACAAAACCAAACGGGTAAGTATGGTAAATACAATAAGCGCTAAAAAGTATTTATCGTTAAATAACCATAACAATCCCTCCATTGCCCAGCCGAAAAGCTGATACAGAGGCTTAAATACGCTTATTCCGTTTAGGTTTTTGGCAGCCATGGTAACGTATTCTATCACTATATTATTCCTCGTTACTTGTTTTCTTTGGCGGAACAGGGTCGTAGCCGCCCTTAAAGAACGGATTACATCTCATTATGCGTCTTATTCCTAAAAGCATACCTTTAACAACGCCGTGAATTTCTATGGCCTCAATCATATATTGAGAGCAGGTCGGCGTGTATCTGCAGGAGCCGTGCGAAAACACCGGCGATATGGTCAACTGATAGGTTCTGATAAGAAAAATCATTATCCTTTTTATGAAGCGACTAATCCTTTTCATCAGAAATTACACCTAACCTGCAAAACTGCTCGTACATAGCCTGTCTTACTTCCTGCATTTTAACTTTCGTGGTTTTAGTTCTTGCAACAAACACAAAATCCCAATTTCCGTTAATATCGCCCTTAAGCTCCTCAAAGGAGGCTCTTATAACTCGCTTTGCCCTGTTTCTGTCAACGGCTTTACCTATTTTTTTAGAGGTTGTAATGCCGTAAAAGCAGGAGCCCCTGCGATTTTTCATAGCGTAAGTAACCAAAACGGGAGATGCGACGCTTTTACCACGATAATATAATCGACGAAAATCCTTGTTTTCCTTTAAGGTTTGACCTTTCACAAAACCGTTCCCCTAAGGTAATGGTAATAATTCGAACCACGGCTTATCGCGGCAGATATTACCCTTACTCTTTGTTAAAATACTCGTTAATCCGAAACGCCTTACAAAGACGAAAAGCGAAAATATGCCGAAAGCAAGCCGTTTTAGGCTTATTCGGATTTATCTCGCTTGCTTGAACACTAATTAGTAAGAAAGAGTTTTTCTGCCCTTTGCACGACGGCGAGCTAAAACCTTTCTTCCGTTCTTAGTTGACATTCTCTTTCTGAAGCCGTGTACCTTCTGAGCGTGTCTCTTCTTTGGTTGGAAAGTTCTCTTCACTTTTTTCACTCCGTTTCTTAAAGACTAAACTGGTCTTAATCTTTTATAATCTCTGTACGGTATAGTACAGGAAGCTGCTTTTTTTGTAAGTATTTTACGGGCAAGTATAACGCCGCACATACTACAAGCCTTGATATTATATTATATAATAGGTCAATTTGTCAACAAAAACTTGTATTTATTTAATATATATTATATAATGATACTACATATAGGGGGTGAAGCCTTGAAAACAACTAAATTTTTGAATTATGTAAAAAACAACTATGCCGAAATTTTGTTTTTTCTGTCTGTTTTCTTTACCTCCTGTCTGTTTATGGACACGGCTTCACACATAGGAAAAAGCACAAGACCTATATTTTTCTTTATGGATTTTCGCTTCGTTTGGCTAAAGGTGGCGCTTGCAATTATTCTGCCGCTGCTTGCAACCCTGCTGTGTTACATAAAAACAAAAAACATCATTTATATGGCAGACGCCGCGGCGCTGGTTATGACAATTTTTTCAGTAGGCTTCGTGTTAGATTATTTTACGCTGAAGGTGCTCTGGCGCATAGAAAAAACCGTTGTCATATACCATCTTTGCTATGCGCTTTTGGCATACTTTACTGTTTTCATAACGGTTTCGGCGATAGGATGGCTGAAAAAAGAGGGAATTAAGGGCTATTCCGTATTTTGTCACACCTTCTTCATAGGCTTTGCTTCGGTTTGTGTCGTTTGCTTTGTTACCATATATTTTCTAAACAGAAGCTACGGAGTGCAAACCGAGCCCATAAACCTTATTCCGTTTCAGGGGGAATTCAGGTTTATACGGGAGCACGGCTTTACCAAGCAGGTTATACGGGATATAGGCAATGTTTTCTTTTTCACGGCAATGGCTATGATGCTTTCGGAGCTTGTAAAAAAGCACAAATTTGCCTTCGGTATGCTCATACCAGTTGTTCTAAGCTGTCTTATGGAGGTTTTTCAGTATTACGCAAAATGCGGCGACACCGATATTGACGATATCATCGCCAATGTTTTGGGCACGATTGTCGGATTACTGATTTATAAATTTATAGTAGAAAAAATAAAGGAGAAGGAATTATGTTAGGAATTATAGGAGCAATGGATGTAGAGGTTGCGGCTTTAAAAAGCAGAGTTAAGGACGCTGTAACAACAAATATCGCAGGCATCGACTTTGTAAGCGGTTATCTTGAAAACGTTATGGTAACAATTGCGCAATGCTCACCCGGAAAGGTAAATGCGGCATTATGCACACAACTTATGATAGACAGATTTAATGCGGACAGCATTATTAATATCGGCGTTGGCTGCTCATTGGATAAAAATGTTGTAATAAAAAATGTTGTTATCGCATCCGATGTATGCGAGCACGATGTGGATTTGTCACCTCTCGGCGAGCCTCACGGCTTCATCAACGGAATTAACCTTATCAAAATTCCTGCCGATAAAGCCATCAGCGAGGGACTTGCACAGGCGGCTATCCGTTGCGGTGAAAAAATTCACAGGGGCACAATTGCATCCGGCGATATGTTTATTGCCTCACAGGAGTTAAAGGATTTCATCACAGGCGAATACGGCGCAATCTGCGGCGAAATGGAGGGTGGCGCAATAGGCCATGTCTGCCACGCAAACGGTGTTCCGTTCGGCGTTCTTCGCTCTATTAGCGACGGCGGCGACGAGCAGGCACAAATGGACTTTCCAACCTTCAAAAATATTGCCGCAAGCATTTCAACCTCAATTATTTTAGATTATATAAAAACGCTTCAAACACAATACAGCCTGTAAGGGCATAAAAAACGGCTTGGATTCAGCATCCAAGCCTGCATTGTGTTTTTTCTTATAAGCCGATAATATAGTTTTCGATGATATATTCCTCTGCCTCTTCTATTAGGGCATTAAGCGCGGTTTTCTGCTCGCTATCTACGCCCGTTCTGGATTTGTCCTCAATAAGCACAAACTTTGCATCCTGAACGGCAATTGCCGCCGAAGCCAAATCTCTTGCTATTGTATAATCAATCTTGAACATTTCCTTTGGCAAAACGCCTGCCTTTTCGAGAGTTAGTGCTCCGCGGTAAACGCTCAGCATAAAGTAGTCATATACATAAAGCTTTGCCGCCTCGCTGCTTGTGGTTGCAGCTATGTAATCGAGCAGGCATTTTGTAGCAAGCGACAGATTTTGAACAGAGCGTCCCTGACCCACCTCTAAAGAAGCGAAGCCGTCGGCCTCCATACCGTTTCTGCTTTCGCTTACGCCGAGCAGATAATCGGTTGTAACTCCGTAATATTTACTGCACTTTATTACAAAATCAAGTCCGCATTCTCTGATGCCCTTTTCATAGTGAGAAAGAAGCGCCTGCGAAATACCCAAATCGGTAGCCGCTTTCTTTTGGCTGATGCCTCTTTCCTTTCTCATTTGGGACAGGATTTTTGCAAACTTGGATAATTTTTTAACTTCCTTGTTTTCCATTTTGTTCCCCTTAATTTTATGTAATGCGATTTTTGCATCAAAAATATAAATCCCTATGATTTATCACAGGAATCTATACAATTTGTAAACCTTACTTATAATACCACTGTTTATACAGTTTGTAAATAAAATCGGTATCTTTGTTATATTTTTGTAACTAAATGATAAAATAAATGTTCTTTTTGGAGGATTTTAATATGAAATCATACACATTGTATTTATTCAGACACGGTCTCACCAAAGGAAATCTTAACGCACAGTATATTGGGCACACTGATTATCCACTCACTACATTTGGTATTAACGAGCTGAAAAGCATCGCCCTTAAAACACCTTATCCGCAGGTTGACGCCGTGTTCACCTCGCCGCTGAAAAGGGCAATGGCAAGCGCCGACATTATGTTTCCAAAGAATAACAAAATTGTAATAGATAATTTTATCGAATACAATTTCGGCGAATTTGAGGAATGTACCGCCGAGGATTTAAAGGATAATGAGGATTTTAAAGACTGGCTTCACGGCGACATCACGGCTCGTCCTCCTTACGGAGAAAGCAATGCCGAATTTGTAAAGCGCATATGCGAAAGCTTTGAACAGGTGGTAAACGGCTGTGTCGCAAACGGAACCGAAAAATTTGCCATAGTTACCCACGCAGGAGTAATTATGACAATACTTTCCTGCTACGGTCTGCCCGAAGCGCCTATGGCACATTGGCAGATGGACGCAGGCTACGGCTACAAGCTTCGCATAACACCGTCTCTTTGGATGCAGGCACGAAAGCTTGAGGTTGTGGATACGGCACCCGAATCCATAGAGAATATGAAAAAGAAGAAAACTGAATAAGTTATTAAATAAAAAAACAGAGCGCTTAACCCTCATATAGATGGGCTGAACGCTCTGTTTTTGTTTATTCGGTTGTGCTTTCTTTAGCGGGAAGTGTTGTTACCTCGCCGTAATGCTCGTTATAAATTACTGCCGTTACGGGACTTGCACCGTCCTTGTAGAAGCCTTCCTCTGCGCAGTTGAGAACATCAACTCTTGTTCGTGCAAGCGTGATACTGCTCTTGCCGTAAATCTTCATTTGAAGATTATAAGCATCCTGCGGAAAATCTGTTTTCCAGCACCAGGTACCCCAGTGAATACCGCCACTGCCTTTTTCGTTAATTCTTGCCTCGGGCACGGTGGTATTTTCCACATTAAAGCCCAGCCATCCGTCGGAAAGTGCATATTTTGCAATTTTCTTTATGGATTTAACCGGCATATTTGTTTTAACATACGGGAGAATCTGGTCGATAATCTTAACAAGATTTGTGAAAGAGGTTTCCTTAACCTCCTTATATACCTGTGTAAGACAGGTTTTTTGACGGTTTGCTCTCATATTGTCGGAGTCAAGCTTTCTTATTCTGCAATATGCGAGCGCCTGCTTACCATTGAGCTTTTGCTTTCCGCTTGTTCCCTCAAACTGCTGTTCGATGGTAACATTGCCGTATCTCTTTTGGTGGCTGTTTATTTCGTTAATCTCCCTTGTGGTAATTTCAAGGGTAACACCGCCGAGAGTGTCGATAATTTTTTCAAAGCTTGTGAAATTAACAATTACATAGTTGTCAATTTTTATTTTATAAAGCTGTTCAACCGTCTTGCAATAGGTCTTAACATCACCGAGCGACATTGCCGCATTGATTTTGTTAAACTGACCTGTGCTTTCGTTTCCGAATTCGTTTTCCCAGTAAGCATAGGTGTCACGCAAAATCGAGGTGAGCGTAATCTGCTGTGTGTCCTTGTTTATACTGCATATAATGGCAGAGTCGGCTCTCGTTGAATCATCTAATATCTCGTCGCCCCTTGTATCCTCGCCTATAAGCAGAATATTAAGCACATGCGTTGATGAAGCAGGCTCGCCGTTTTGATACCAGGTTTTAACATGGTCCTTAAACGAAGCAAGCTCGGAGGCATCTGTTTCTTCAATAGGCGTAAAGCTCTCAACAAGCGTGTCCATACCCGTCCACTCAACTGTGTCCCGGTCCTCCTGAACAACACCCTTCAGCTTTTGGTCGATTATATAGCTGCCTGCAAAATATGTTCCTACACCCAACGCCAAAATGATTGCCAAAAATATTGCAAGCCCCTTAACGCCTAAGCCCTTTTTCTTCTTTTTCTTCTTAGGCGGCTCAACAATATCCTCTTTTTCTGCCTCTTCGTCGTTATTCTCTGCGCTCATAGCATTAAGGTCGATAAATAATTCCTTTTCGTCAGGCTCGTCCTCAATAGAAGCCTCTATAACAGATTCTTCTGCAACAGGTTCCTCTATAACAGGCTCCTTGGCTATGGGCTCCTCCGTCAATTCGGTGAAGGTCGGCTCTTCGTTAATAATTGGCTTTTCTTCGATTTTTTCTTCAGGCTTTACTCCGTGACGCTTCTTAACCTCGTCAAGAATATCGTCTATATTATAATCCTTTTCCAATACGAAAACTCCTCTTTTATCGAATTACTTTTATATATATAGCAAAATTTTAGATTTACTATAAATATTTGTTTAACAATGTATTAACTATTCCTCACTGCTTTGCTCAACCTCATTGCCGTCGTCGCTGTCCTGCTCGGGCAAAGCGTCAACCTCTTCCTCTGCCGAACGCTCAACAATTCCGAGGGTTGCAAGCTTTTCGCCTTCCTTAACCGTCATAACCTTAACGCCCTTACCCGGACGCTTAAAGGTTGAAATCTGGTCTGCGTGTGTTCTTATAACTACACCGTCGGAGGTAATCATAATTACATCATTATCGTCACATACCGGCGCAATCATGGCAACCTTGCCGTATTTGTCGCATCGATAGTTAATGAGTCCCTTACCGGCTCTGCCCTGAACACGATAATCCTCGTATTCGCTCTTTCTGCCGTAGCCGGTTTCGGAAACGGTAAGCAGCTGCATATTATCCACAACAACTGCAAAGCCAACAACATAGTCGCCCTCGGAAAGCTGAATTGCCTTAACGCCTCTTGCAGTTCTGCCTATCAGCCTTGCATCGCTTTCCTCAAAGCAAATTGCCATACCGTCGTGGGTGGCAACGATAAGCTTTCTGTTGCCGTCCGTGATATCAACCCAGCAAAGCTCGTCGCCCTCGTCAAGATTAATGGCGATAATGCCCGTTTTTCTTATATGCTCATATTGGTCAAGGGCTGTTCTCTTAATTATACCGCCCTTTGTTACCATACACAGATATGCTCTGTCCTCCTCCTTGGGAACCTTTACCATAGCGGTAATCTTTTCGTCCTGCTCAATTTGAAGCAGGTTGATAACATTCATACCCTTGCTGGTTCTCGAGGATTCCGGAATTTGATATCCCTTGAGCTTAAATACCTTGCCCTTATTTGTGAAAATAAGAACATAATCGTGTGTTGAGCAGGTGAACATATTTTTAGCAACATCCTCATCTCTCCTGCTCATACCCATAATGCCCTTACCTCCGCGGTTTTGAGCCTTGTAGGTGTCAACCGTCTGGCGCTTAATGTATCCGCGCTCGGTCAGAGTTAGTATGCAATCCTCAACAGGAATAAGGTCCTCGTCGTCAACATCGCCTGTAAATGCGGAAATCTCCGTTCTTCTTTCATCGCCGTGCTTATCTGCAATTTCTCTTGCTTCAAGCTTAACGATGTCTGCAACCCTCTGCGGATTATTAAGAATATCCAAGAAATCCTTAATCTTCTCGTGAAGCTCCTCTAACTCGTTCATTATCTTTTCAATTTCGAGTCCTGCGAGCTGTCCTAAACGATATGCAACAATAGCGTTTGCCTGAGGCTCGTCAAAGCCGAATTTTTCCATAATAGCCTGCTTTGCCTCAGCCTGTCCGCCCTTGCAGGCACGAATAGTTGCAATAACCTCGTCAACTATGTCGATAGCCTTTGCAAGTCCCTCTAAAATATGGGCTCTGTCCTGTGCCTTCTTTAAATCAAAGCGCGTTCTTCTTGTAACAATTTCCTTTTGGAACGCAATATATTTTTCAAGAATTTCCTTAAGCGTCATTATCTTCGGAACGCCGTCGTCCAAAGCAAGCAAAATAACGCCGTAGGTAATCTGCATATCGGTCATTTTGTAAAGATTATTAAGCACAACCTGTGCATTTGCATCTCTCTTAACAACAACCTCGATATGCATACCTCGTCTGTCGGAGTAGTCCTGTACATCGGCAACGCCCTCAAGTCGCTTTTCCTTTACAAGCGAAGCAATACGCTCAATAAGTCTTGCCTTGTTTACACCGTACGGTATCTCGGTTACAACAATTTTAAATCTGTCGCCCTTGGTTTCAATAATTTCAGCCTTGGCTCTTACGTAAATCTTTCCGCGGCCCGTAGAATATGCTTCTCTTATTCCCCTTGTGCCCATAATTATGCCGCCGGTAGGGAAATCGGGGCCCTTGATGTGCTCCATAATATCCTCAAGCGTTGCGTCGGGGTTGTCGATAAGACAGCACATACCCTCTACGGTTTCTCTCATATTATGAGGAGGAATTTTTGTTGCCATACCTACGGCAATACCGTCGGAGCCGTTTACAAGCAGATTTGGAAATCTTGCAGGCAAAACTGTCGGCTCTGTTGTTGTGTCATCAAAGTTCGGCGCAAAATCAACAGTGTCCTTCTTTATGTCGTCCAAAAGGCGCATTGCCGTCTTTGAAAGCCTTGACTCCGTATATCTGTATGCGGCGGCAGGGTCGCCGTCGATGGAGCCGAAGTTTCCGTGACCGTCAACAAGGATATGCCTTTGCGCAAAGGTTTGTGCAAGCCTTACCATTGCGTCATATACCGAAGCATCACCGTGTGGGTGATAGTGGCCAAGCACTTCACCGACGGTGGTAGCGCATTTACGGTACGGATTTGTTGGATATAAATTATTGTCATACATAGCGTAGAGAATTCTTCTGTGAACGGGCTTCAAGCCGTCACGAACATCGGGAAGCGCACGGGCAACAATAACACTCATGGAATAATCCAAAAACGCTCTTCTTATTTCCGTGCTAATCTCTACATCTATGATTTTTTGATTATCATAGCGTATTTCTTCGTTCATATTAATCACCATAGCCTTTCAGACTACAAATAGTTTTTATCAAAATGTGCAACCGTCACACAGCAGCTATTTGTTATACATCAAGATTTTCTACAAATTTAGCGTTCTTTTCGATGAACTCTCTTCTCGGCTCAACATTATCACCCATAAGAATGGAGAAGTTTTCGCTTGCCCTCTCTGCATCCTCAACGGTAACTCTGAGCAGAGTTCTGAATTCGGGGTCCATAGTTGTTTCCCAAAGCTGCTTGGGGTCCATCTCACCAAGACCTTTGTATCTCTGGATATCGCAATCGCCGCCCATTTCTTCAATTTTGGCGTCTCTTTCCTCGTCGGAGAAGGCATATGCGCTTCTCTTTCCCTTGGAAACCTTAAACAAAGGCGGCTGTGCAAGATAAACATATCCGCCCTCAATTATTTGAGGCATATAGCGGAAGAAGAAGGTCAACAAAAGCGTTCTGATGTGCGCACCGTCAACATCGGCATCCGCCATAAGAATAATCTTGTGATAGCGAAGCTTGTTTATGTCGAAATCCTCGCCTATGCCTGTTCCCAATGCCATAACCACGGGAAGAAGCTTTTCATTTGAATAAACCTTGTCAACTCTTGACTTTTCAACATTAAGCATCTTACCCCAAAGCGGAAGAATTGCCATATGCTGTCTGTCACGACCGTCCTTTGCAGAACCGCCTGCAGAATCACCCTCTACGATATACAGCTCGCATTTTGTAGGGTCGTTTGATGTGCAGTCTGCAAGCTTGCCGGGAAGCGAGTTGCTTTCAAGCGGTGACTTGCGTCTTGCGTTTTCTCTTGCCTTTCTTGCGGCTTCTCTTGCTCGGGAGGCTTCAAGCGACTTGTTAAGCAGGGTTTTTGCAACCGACGGATGCTCCTCAAAATAGGTCATCAGCTTATCATAAACAAGCGATGATACAAGACCTGTTATGTCCGTGTTGCCGAGCTTGCCCTTTGTTTGTCCCTCAAACTGTGCCTCGGTAAGCTTTACGCTGATTACCGCCGTGATACCCTCACGAACATCCTCACCCGAAAACTTTTTGTCGCTGTCCTTTAATATGTTGAATTTTTTACCATAGTCGTTGAATACTCTTGTAAGTGCTGTTTTAAAGCCTGTTTCGTGAGTACCGCCGTCGATAGTGTTAATATTGTTTGCAAAGGATAACAGAAATTCGTTATATTTTTCCGTATAGCAAAGCGCAATCTCTGCGCTTCTGTCGCCCTTTGTGGCAGAAATATGAATAACCTCGTCCTGTATCGGAGTTCTGCCCTGGCTTTCATTTATCCATTCAACAAAGGAACGAATACCGCCCTCGTAGCAGTAAACACCTGTGTGCTCTTCTTCATAAATGTCATCGGCAGGCTTGTCCTGTGCCTCTCTCTTATCGGTTAGGCTGATAGAAAGTCCTGCATTAAGAAATGCCTGCTCACGAAGTCTTTTTTCAAGAATGTCAAAGGAATATTTTGTTGTTTCCTGAAAAACATCTGCGTCTGCCTTAAATTTGATAAAGGTTCCGTGTGCATTTTCGTCAGCGTCGGCAATAATATGAAGGTCGTCAACTGCCTTGCCTCTTTCAAAGCGCTGTGCATAAATATGACCGTTTTGCGTAACCTCAACCTCAAGCCATTCGGAAAGCGCGTTAACAACAGATGAGCCAACACCGTGAAGACCGCCCGATACCTTGTAGCCGGAGCCTCCGAATTTACCGCCTGCGTGAAGCACGGTCAGTACAACCGTAACGGCGGGAAGTCCTGTTTTTTCGTTAATACCTGTCGGAATACCGCGACCGTTATCACGAACCGTAATAATGTTTCCGGGCAGAATTTCCGTTTCTATATGTGTACAAAAGCCTGCCAACGCCTCGTCGATAGAGTTATCCACAATTTCATAAACAAGGTGATGCAGACCTCTCGGTCCTGTTGAACCGATATACATACCCGGTCTTTTTCTTACTGCCTCTAAGCCTTCAAGAACCTGAATATCGTCAGCGTTATATTCTTCCGTAACGATAGTATCAATGTCCTCTTCCTCTAAGCTTGTCTTTTCTAAAATTTCGTCTGCCATAAAACTAAAACTCCATTTTATATTTTTGCACGCTTATTAAGTGTGCTTGTGTTTATCGGACTTACAAAAACCTTTTTGTCTGTAACAATAAAGCTTTTCGGCAAGTCATAGTTTACATATTTTACTCTTTTTTCCTTTTCTGCCTTTGCAAGATAATCCCTCGTTGCCTTATTTACGGTTGATGTATCTATGTCAAAAATGCCGATAATGTCTTTATCTCTTATTATCGTATCCTCGCCTAAATGCAAATACATATTAATTCCCATAGCCTTTCCGGCAACCAATAGTTTATAAAAATCCCTAACACCTTATTGTAGCCGGATAAGGCGTATAATGGGAATTTAGTCATATCAAAATTATGCCTTAGGCAAATTTTGATGGCAATACAATCGAAATAGTGTGATTTTTCACACTATTCCTCCGAAGAAAGCGTACCTTTGTCGATATGAAAGGTTTTACCCTGCTTTAGCCTCAAAATTGTGTCCTTATCACAGCAGGTAATGAAAACCTGCCAGTCTTTAATATGGTTTAATATATAGTCCTGCCGTTTTTCGTCTAGCTCGCTCATAACATCGTCTAAAAGCGCGATGGGCTCCAAGCCCGTCATCTCCCTCAGAAGACTTGCTTCGGCTAATTTGATTGCAAGCACACAGCTTCTTTGCTGTCCCTGACTTCCGAAAATTCTCGCGCTGTTGGAATTTATAAGTATATCTATGTCGTCACGGTGGGGACCCTTTGTGGTTGTGCGATTTAATATATCCGTTTTTGTATGTGCTTCCAATGTTTCAAGCAGCTTACTCTCAATTTTGCTTATATCTGCTTCAAAATTGTCTGCACCGAGATATTTTAAATCTATTTCTTCCTTTCCTGAGCTTATGCCCGAAAAGATTTCTTTAACATAAGGTGTCAGCGCTTCAATATATTTAAGACGCTGATAAATGATTTTTGCTCCGCTTTTTGCCAAATTTGCATTCCACACGCCGAGCATTGCTTCCATTGAAGGATTTTCGGAGCATTTTTTTAATAAAGCGTTTCTCTGCACCAAAGCCCTGTTATATTCCTTTAACAGATTTCTGTAATTTGCCTTTAGCTGACAAAGCGCCATATCAATAAATTTGCGTCTTTCCGAAGGACCGTCCTTTATCATACTTAAATGTACGGGGCTGAAAACAACTGTTTTTATTTCTTCGCCTAATTCGGCAGGACTTCTTTTATATATACCGTTTAAGGTTGCCCTTCGCTTGTCCTTTATCTCAATTTCTGCGGTCTGCTCTCTGGCGTTTGAAATAAATTCAATTTTTAAATTGCTTTTATCACAGCCGAATTTAATAAGCTGACTGTCCTTTGTTCCTCTAAAGCTTCTTGCACCGGTAAAAAGATAAATTGCCTCAATTAAATTGGTTTTACCCTGTGCATTTTCGCCCCATATAATGTTGATATCCTCAAAATCAAGCGTTAGGCCTTCGATATTTCTGTAATTTTCAAGAGTAATTTTATTAATCTTCATTTATTATTTTATAATCCGTAGCAAAGGCAGTAACAACATCACCCGGTCTTATTTTTTTACCGCGTGCCGTACAAACCTCTCCGTTAACTCTTATTATTCCGTCCTGAATAAATTCCTTAGCCTGTCCGCCGGTTTCGCTTATTCCCTTAAATTTTAAAAAGGATTGAAGCTGAATAAAGTCGGTACTTATTTTAACGGTTTCCTGCCTATGCGGTGCCGCTTTTACTTTAATTTTCATTTTTTAACCTCATCGGCAATACCAAAAACAGAAATTCTTCGCTGTTGATAGGCTTAATAACGGCAGGACTTACGGGACCTACCAACTCAATTTTAACCTCGTCAACATCTGCGGCGTTAAGCGCATCAAGCATAAATTTGGAATTAAAGCCTATTTCAACTCTGTCGCCCGCCGTATTTGCGTGGGTGTAATCAACAACTCTGCCGAGGCTTGAAACAGTGCTTACTCTCATTTGGTCGCCCTCAAACAAACAGCGAATAGGGTTCTTTGTATTATTTTCAATTACAGGCAGTGTTCTTTCAATACAATTTATTGCGTCACCTGTATTAATCAATACGGTTGTTGAGCTTGTTTTTGGTACAGCTGCCTCATAATCAATAAAATCACCGTCAAGCAATCTGCTGATAATGCTGTAATTTTCAATTTCAAAAACAATATGTCTTTTGCTTACAAGCAGAGTTATGTTTTTATCCTCATCTGCATTAATAAGCTTAATTAATTCTCTTATTGTCTTTTTGGGAACAACAAACTCCATTCTCTCATCAGAATAATTAATTGCTTCCTTTCTGATGGCAAGTCTGTATCCGTCAACACCTATTAATGTGATTTTTCCTTCGTCAATATCAAATTTTAGTCCTGTATAAACAGGCTTTGCCGATTCATTATCTGCAACTGCAAATAATGTTTGATTTATCATTGATGAAATAAGTCTTTGATTTAATTCAATCTTTTTACCGTTATTTACCGAAGGAAGCTCGGGATAATCCTCTGCATCAATGCCGACAATATTATATTGTGCCGCACCGCTTATAATGGAAACAGAGGTTCCGTTTGTTTCAATAGTAACCTCCTCCTCGCTCAGCTTTCTTATAATATCGCATAATACCTTTGCATTAATTACAATAGCGCCCGGCTCAACAACATCAACGGATAATATTGTATTAATACCAAATTCAAAATCGTAGCCGGTCAGGCTTAATGTATCACTGCCGCATTCAATAAGTATTCCTTCAATAGTAGGAATGGTTACCTTTGCACTTACGGCACGGATTACATTGTTACAGGCTGTTGACAATTCTTTTGTGTTGCAAATAAATTTCATAATATAATCCCCTTATGCAGAATTTAATATATGTTTTTGAAAAAGTTAATAATTTGTTCCCTGTTTGCATCGAAAAAGGAAAAAACAGAGTTTTTTCATAATCACAATATAAGTTACTTGTAGTAGTAATAGTAGAGGGTGTTAAAATTGTGTAAAATCTGTTTGATTGTTTGTTTGTAAACATTTGAGCAGAATTTTTTTACACAAATTTGATGTTTAAAAAATGTTAGTAATGTGAAAAATTTTTGTTTTCCACAGTAAATGTTTAAAACGGACGGTGGAATGTTTAAAAAATATGGAAAACTATTGCAGGTCCTTAACATTATTGATAATATCGCTGACCTGATAATTTATCGTAGAATTTTTCTTTATGATTTCGCCGTATTTTTCTACATTGTACATAACAGTTGAGTGGTCGCGCTTAAATTTTTCGCCGATAGCCTTAAAGCTCATATTTGTTACTTCTCTTATTATGTAAAAGCACATCTTACGCGCATTGCTTACATCGCTTGTCTGTTTTTTGGAATAAATATCCTCAACGCTGACACCTGTGGTACGGCTTACCTCCTCAACAATGTTTTTAACAATATCCTCAACGGGCTTTACATAGTCCTGAACATCTCTTATAGCCGTCTGTGCCAAGGCAATAGTGGGATTTTGTCCGCTAAGCTTACACAATGCCTGAAGCTTGTTTGTAATGCCCTCAAGCTGTCTTATATTTGATTTGATATTTTGTGCGATATATTCAACAATATTATCGGAGATATCAAAATCCAAAAGCTGTGCCTTTCTTTTTATGATTGCACATCTTGTTTCAAATTCGGGTGGTTGAACATCTGCCAAAAGACCGCTTTCAAATCTTGAGCAAAGTCTTTCCGTAAGTGATTTTATTTCCTTTGGAGGACGGTCGGAGGTTAATACAACCTGCTTGCCGTTATCGACAAGGCTGTTGAAGGTATGAAAAAATTCCTCCTCCGTTTGTGTTTTACCTGCAATGGACTGAACATCGTCAACCAAAAACAAATCAATGCCTGTCCTGTATTTTTCGTGAAACTCGTCAACTGCCTTTTTGTTGATGCTTGAAATAAATTCGTTAACAAAATTTTCAGCCTTAACATAAACGATATTCATTTCGGGATAGTTTTTGTTAACCTCATAGCTGATAGCATTTAACAGATGAGTTTTTCCGAGTCCGCTCGGACCGTAAATGAAAAGCGGGTTATAATTTGAATAGGATGAGGAATTATTTGTTTGTCCGCCCGGGTCTGCGGCAATAGCTTTAGCCGCCGCATATACAAATTTGTTGCTCGGACCGACAATAAAGTTTTCAAAGGTTAGGGTTTGATTTTTTGAATTCGAATTATTATCGGCTTCCTGCTCCTTTTCCGTTATTTCGTCCTCGGCACTGATATAGCTTAACTCAACATCAAAGCCGCAAACCTCGGCAAATGCTCGGTTTAACAAATCCTCATATCTGCCGACAACGGTGTTTTGTCTGAATTTGTTTGAAAATTTTAAGGTAGCCTTATCGCCGCTGAAGCTTACCATTTCTATCGGGGACAGCCATAAATCAAAGGCTGTGGTGTTTACTTCGTGCTTACAGTATTGCAAAACCAAGTCCCACAGGTCGTTGAAATTTTCCATATTCTCGTTCCTTTCCGTATATTTTTATAGGGAAAAACTGCGCAAAATCCCGCACAGTATAAAATGCTATTGTTATTATATATTAAATTAATATTTTAGTCAATATATATTTAAAAATATATAAGAATTATACACATTTAAAATATATGCCTTGTGGAAAATTAAGACGCTTTTTAACAATGTGTTATTTTTTGCTTAAAACCTTGTTTTTTTCTGTTCTATAATATATAATTGTGTTTTAAGAAACATAAGCAATTAATAGGGAGGGAAAAATGAAGATTTTTAAAAATCGCGGAGATATTTATATTTCCAAGGCCGGATATAAAAGCTCCAAAGAGGAAAGAATTTTAGTAACCCTTCTTATAATTATTGTTTTTTTCACAATGGCTTTTGCCGTTGTTTTGGCAAACAAATACGATTCCGTTAAGGATTTCTTCGCAGGTGACAGCGTAACGGTCACCCAAAATGTACAGGATTTGGAGGTTCTGCCCGAAATAAGCGGAAAAACAAATTATCTTATTTTGGAAACGGATAAGGACGAAACCACGATACACTATATCTATTTGCTTCAGGCAGACAAGGATTATTTGTGCTATAAGGTTTGCACTCTTTTGCCCGATATGGTTATCGACAACGAAAGCCTGTATGACATCTATCAGCAGGGCGGAGGCGCCGCGCTTCAAACAAGGCTGACCTCGTATTTTGGCTTTGATATAGACTATTATGCCTGCTTTGACGACGACAGCTTTATCGAATTTGCAGGTAAGCTCGGCAAATTTGTTTATCCCTCAACCGAAAAAATAAAATTTAACGGAGGCGGAGAGGACGACGAATATGCTATCCGTATTTTTGAGGGCGAGCAAACCGTCGATTCCACAACCCTTTCAAACCTTTTGCGCTATTATTCAACCGAAAAGGTTAATCTTCAAAAAACAAACGAAATTATACTTTACGGAATAACACAGCTTTTTAATGAAGAAAATTATGAGGACAGAGAGGCTTTATTCCGATTGTTTATCAGTTCTGCAACAACAAATATTACAGTTCGTAATATGCAGGACGGCAGAGATTCGCTATATGTTTTCTGCAAAAAAAATACGGATATTACGGTTTATTCTGCAAAATCGGAATATGATGACAAGAAGGTATTAACCCAAAATTCCGTTAAGGATATTAAGGGATATTTTAGTAAGTAACAGGGGAAAAAATATGATTACTCCGGAAAACAAAGAAAAAATAATGGACGCCGTAAGGACAATTTTGGAGGCTGTCGGAGAGGATGTAAACCGTCCCGGACTGCTCGAAACTCCGAAAAGGGTTGCAAATATGTATGAGGAAATGTTTGCAGGCTTAAACGACGATCCAAGGCAGCATTTAAAGCTTTTTGACGAAAATTCAAACGACGAAATGGTTATCGTAAGAGATATTCCGTTTTCATCAATGTGCGAGCACCATTTGCTTCCCTTTGTGGGCAAGGCGCATATTGCGTACATTCCGTCAAACAATAAAATTATAGGCTTATCAAAATTTGCAAGAATTGTTGATAATTTTGCAAAAAAACCGCAGGTTCAGGAAAGGCTGACAAGCGATATCGCGGACTTTCTTGAGGAAAATCTTGCGCCCAAGGGCGTTGCGGTAATTATTGAAGCAGAGCATATGTGTATGTCAATACGAGGTGCAAGGGCTTCAGGTTCAAAAACACAAACATCAGCCTTAAGAGGAAATATGAAAAGCGACGCAAGAACACGCGCAGAGGTTCTGTCGCTGTTGACAAAGTAATTATGATTTGGAATTGCAGAGATAAAAAAACAGAGTGCGCGAAACGCACTCTTATTATGGGAATAGTTAATGTTACGCCGGACAGCTTTTCCGACGGCGGAAGGTGGTTTGAGCCCGAAAAGGCAGTGGAGCACGCTTTACAGCTCATTGCCGACGGTGCGGATATCATTGACCTTGGAGCGCAAAGTACAAGACCGGGCTATACGCAAATCAGTCCGCAGGAGGAGCTGAGCCGTTTGGAGCCGGTGTTGACAGAGCTTAGGGCAAAAACGGATGTTCCGATTTCCGTGGATACCTATTTTCCCGTTGTTGCAAGCCGTGTGTTAGAGCTCGGCGCCGATATCATAAACGATGTAAGCGGTGTTGTTGGTGCAGAAATGGCAGATGTCGTTAAAAAATACGGCGCAGGCTGGATTATTATGCACAACGGTGACGGCGGCATAAAAGAGGTTAAAGCATTTTTTGAAAATTCGCTTTCGGAATGTGAAAAATTAGGCGTTCCAAAAAGCCGAATTTGTCTTGATATGGGCATCGGCTTCGGCAAAACAAGAGCGCAGGACAGAGAGCTTATCGCAAATGTCGAAAAATATCGAATAAAGGATGTTCCCCTGTTGCTCGGAACAAGCAGAAAGCGTGTAATCGGAGAGGGAAGCAACCAAAAGGAACCGTTAAAAAGGGTTTACGGCAACATTTCCGCCGACACAGCGGCTATTTTGGGTGGAGTTAATATAATTCGATTGCACGATGTAAAAAACGAAATACAGGGCATTTTAATGGCACAGGCGTTAAAGGGAGCAGTTATTGATGGATAAAATAAGCATAAAGGGCTTAAAAATCTTTGCCTACCACGGTGTTAATCCCGAGGAAAAGCAGGACGGACAGAATTTTATAATAGATTTGGATTATTATCTCAATATCACGGGCGCATGCTGTATGGATAATATTGAGGATACCGTTAGCTATGCAAAGGTTGTTAAGGTAATAAGCAGGGCTTTCACCGAAAGCAAATACGATTTGATAGAAAGAGCCGCACAGGTTGTTGCCGACGCCGTTTTGGATAATTTTGAGGATATATTCAGAGTTGATATTACCTTAAAAAAGCCCGAAGCTCCGATAAAGGCAGATTTTGACTATGTTGCAGTTACAATTTCGAGGGAAAGATAATGGAGTACATACTATCGCTTGGCACAAATTTAGGTGACAGGAAAAGAAATATTGAAAGGGCAGTGGAAGCCATAAATTCCATTCCATATACCGATGTCGAAAAAATGTCGTCGGTTTACGAAACGGAGCCGGTGGGCTATGCAAGACAGGATAATTTCTACAACTGCGTTGTTTATGTGGTAAGCAAGTTTGAGCCAAACGAAATGCTTGGCATCTGTCTTGGTATAGAGGCAGGCTTCGGTCGTGAAAGAGGACTTAAAAACGGACCGAGAATTTTGGACATAGATGTTATTTTTGCAGACAATCAAAAAATAAAAACAAGAAATCTTGAGGTTCCTCATCCAAGGTATCACGAAAGAAGATTCGTGCTTGAACCGCTTTTGGAAATTTTTCCCGACGGCAAGGTCTTTGGTACGGAATTTAAGCATTATATTTCCGAAATTGAAGGACAGGAAATAAAAAAGCTGAATTTTTAAATTAAAAATTACCACCTTTAAAACAAAATCCCCAACAAACAATAATATTGCTTGGAGATGAGCAATTATTTTTTGCAGGGGGTTATTTTTATGAAGCAAAACACAACAAGAACAATTATGAAATGTATGGGCGCAACGCTTGCTGTATGCTCTGCCGTTGCTATGGCAGGAAGCAGTAAAATGATGGGTTCAGGCACTACCAAAAAAACAATGAAAAAAACCATAAACAAGGTTGCAGATGTTGTTGACACGGTAGCGGGTATGCTATAAAAGCAAAAAAGGAAGAGTTTATCTTCCTTTTTTATTTTATCTTTATGTATTTTGTCGGATAAACCACAAAATCCAATTTTATTTTTTCCATAATCTTTATGGCAATCACAGGCAAAAAGATGCTTGCAAGTATGCCGACAACAATATGAATCGGTGCGTTTGTAATTCCTATTTTAAACAGAACAGACCTCATACCTGCGGCGCAAATTGTGTGCATCAGGAATATGGGCATAGAATATTTTGTAATAAAAGCAAAAATTTTGCCCTGCTTTTCTTTTCCCTTTGAGCAGGCTCCTATAAAGAACAGCAATCCCTCACAGCACAGCAAGCCGTATAAAAGGTTTGCAATGCAATCATAGAAATATCCGAAGGAAGCCACCGTACAGCCTGCAGCAAAGAATACAATGTGCCATTTTTTAAACAGCTTTTCTATGTCAAAATACGATACTGCCATACCCAAAACAAACCAAACAAGATTTAAGCAGATGTATTTTACAATGGTGTTAATTGCGCCGGGAAGAAAATCCATATTTACATATGAAAGAAAATATAAGGCTATGCTTAACACAATTCTTCCTATGCCGTCTGCCTTGCTCTTGATAATAGGAGAAACAAGAAACAGGAAAAACAAAGCATATAAAAACCAGTAAGGTGCGGTCGGTATAATGAAAAACGATTCATAAATGCTGAGGTTTTGCGTATTTACCGAATCGGCAAAAATAAATTTTAAAATATATGTAGCCGTTACAAACACAACAAAAGGAACACCAAATGCCAAAAGCTTTTTCAAAATATTTTTGGAATAACTTTTAAAATTTTGCGTTTTTGTATTTTGCTGATATAAAAAACCGGAGCAAATGAAAAACAGCTGAACGTGAAAATAATATATAACCTGATTAAAGCATTCATAAAAAGGGGTGTCGCCTACCAAACCGCTTTTTACAAAGCTTTGCCAGATATGCCCGATAACAATAAAAATCAGGGCGACAGCCTTAACATTATCAACCCAGTAATATCTTGTTTTAGTTACCATTTTACCACCTAATACAAAGGGCAAAGCGTGTTGGCTTTGCCCTGTAATTTATTCTGTTATTAGTCGTTTGCCTTGCCGATTGAGCCAAAGAGCTCCATTTTTTCCTTAACTGTTGCCTTGATAGCCTCAGAGCCGGGAGCAAGAAGCTTACGCGGGTCAAAGCCCTTACCCTGAAGGTCCTTACCCTCCTCGATATACTTACGAGTAGCCTCCTGGAAGGAAAGCTGACATTCTGTGTTTACATTAATCTTTGAAACACCCAGGTCGATAGCCTTTTTAATCATATCCTCCGGGATACCTGTACCGCCGTGAAGAACAAGCGGCATAGCGCCTGTTTCCTGCTGAACAGCGTCAAGAGTTTCAAAGGAAAGACCTGCCCAATTTTCAGGATACTTGCCGTGGATGTTGCCGATGCCTGCTGCAAGCATATCAACACCGAGGTCGGCAATCATCTTACATTCCTTCGGGTCTGCACATTCGCCTGCGCCTACAACGCCGTCTTCCTCACCGCCGATGGAGCCAACCTCTGCCTCAATGGAAAGACCGAGTGCGTGAGCAACATTTACAAGCTCTGTTGTTTTTGCAACATTTTCCTCAATCGGATAATGTGAGCCGTCAAACATAATTGATGTAAAGCCTGCTTTGATGCACTTGTAGCAGCCCTCGTATGAGCCGTGGTCAAGGTGAAGTGCAACCGGAACGGTAATTCCAAGCTCCTCATCCATAGCCTTTACCATAGCGGCAACGGTCTTAAAGCCTGTCATATACTTGCCGGCTCCCTCGGAAACACCGAGAATAACAGGGCTGTTAAGCTCCTGTGCTGTTAACAGAATGGATTTTGTCCATTCAAGGTTGTTGATATTGAACTGTCCTACTGCGTAGTGACCTTCCTTTGCCTTTTTAAGCATTTCGGTAGCGGATACTAACATAATTTTTTCTCCTATACTTGTTATTATTTAAGCATTGTCGCTTATTTCTATATATTATAGTACATTTTACATTAAATATCAATACTATTTTTCTATGGCAATTACCGACGAAAGTATGTGCTTTGCACAGCTTTGCATTTCGCCCAGAGTGATGCCGTAGGGCTTGCCGTAGGAGGCCAAAAGCGTTCCGTCGGGCTTGCCGTTTGTTGCTCTGTCACCGCCCGGCATAAGCAGGTCAACGCCCGCTCTTACTCTGTATGCCTGGTCTTTAATCATAGGAAATTCGGGGCTCTTAGACGGCTTCATCCACCAGTCAGTCATAACATTGCCCTCATATCCCCATTCGTTACGAAGCACGGTTGTGCAAAGGTCGTAATTATAATGGCTCCAAACTCCGTTAATTTTGTTGTAGGAGGTCATAATGTTTTTCGGATTTGCTTCTGCAATGCAGATTTCAAAGCCCTTTAGATAGATTTCACGAAGCGCTCTTTCCGATACGCGAGAATCGTTTGTGTTTCTGCGAAATTCCTGATTATTGCACGCAAAATGCTTAGGACATGCCGAACCGCCCCTTGCCTGAATACCGCGAACACAGGCAGCCGCCATTTTTCCTGTAAGATACGGGTCCTCGGAAAAATATTCAAAGTTTCTGCCGCATAGCGGATGACGGTGTATGTTCATTCCCGGAGCAAGCAAAACATCCGTGCCCTTCTCCCTCATTTCACCTGCAACAGCCGTGTAAATTTCTTCAACAAGCGCTGTGTTAAACGAGCACGCAAGCAGTGTGCCGATAGGAAGAAGCGAGCAACACGCCTGAAGCCTTATTCCGCTCGGACCGTCGGTTGTGATGATGGGATTAATGCCCTTTGCCTGAAGGCTGTCAAGAATACCGCCGTATGCGCCTGCATTACCCTTAGGACCGTATTTGCTGTCCATTTTGTAGTCGCCTCTGGTTATTGCCTCAAGCTCGTCAAGGCTTAACTGCGCTACGAACTCGTCCATTGTGATTTCGCCCGATTTTACCTGCTCAAGCCTTAATCCTCTGTCGCCGGTAAGCTCAATATCCTTTGGAAGATTGTTTAATATTCTTGTTGCAAGGTCGTATTTTTCCTTTGCGGCCTTCTTGGTGGAAAAGATAATTTCTCCATCCTTTTCCTCCGCTCTGTAAACCTCAAAATCCGTAACGGGAGCGCAAACCTGCTTATGCTGAATAAATACGGTTGTTTTCTCTTGAATAAATGTGCCTATTTTGTCCGTTGCTCTAACATCGGTGCCGAGATAAAATTCATATGCGCCTGCCTCAATTACATAAGCCCCTGCATTGTTTGTTGAGCCGCAGTCGTCGTAGCTTGTAAGCTGATACATATCAATATTCAGTTCAAGCTCCTGCTCCTCGCCCGGTGCGAGCTTTTTTGTTTTATCAAATGCAACAAGAGCTCTTGACGGATTTCCAAGCTTTCCGCAGGGCTTTTTGAGGTATAGCTGAACAACCTCCTTTGCCTCGGCTTTGCCCACATTCTTAATCTTAACCCTTGTGCTAAAGCCGTTGTCCTCTGCTTTAAATTCCGTGCATTTCATATCAAAGCAAGAATAGCTTAATCCGTAGCCGAAGGGATACAGCACCTTTTGAGGCGCAAAGGTTTCAAAGAAGCGGTAGCCTACGAAGATATCCTCGTTATATTCGTTAAATGCCTTGTTGCCGAAGGAAGCAGATGTAGGGTATTCAAAATAATCCTTTGCAATAGTGTCGGTAAGCCTGCCGCTCGGGCTGATTTTACCGCAAAGCACATCGGCAACTGCGTTTCCGCTTTCCATACCGCCCTGCCATACATATAGCACGGCGCCGAGCTTTTCCCTGTAATGCTTAACCCAGCTCATATCGATAATTGCGCCGACGTTAAGCAAAACAACGATTTTGTCAAAATGCTTTGCAACGGCGTCGAGCATCGCAATTTCTTCATCATGCAGGTAGTAGCTTCCGTTTGCAAGCTCGCTGTCCCTGTCCTCGCCCGAGCTTCTGCCAATGGTTACAACGGCAAAGTCGCTGTTTTCCCTTGCATTTTTTACAATGTCGTCGTCAAGCGGCATTTCCCAATAGCGAAGCGGCCAGTGAGCCCAGTAGCCGTGGGAAACAGGATTTTCCTCTATCCACTGCTCGTAGATTTTTGCCAAATCCTCATTTAGCTCCAAATTCTCACAGCCTCTTATGCCGTCGGCAATGTTTATGTTGTACGGACGGTTTACATCACCGCCGCTTCCGTAGCCAACATAAAAGTAGTCCCAGCTTGTTCTGCCGAAAAGAGATATTCTTGCACCTTTGTTAAACGGCAGGGCAGAATTGTTTTCGAGCATAACAATGCCCTCTCCCGCAGCCTGCCTTGCAAGCTCGGGCATACCCTCTGTAACGGTTTTTTCGGTTTGCACATTTCCGTTTTCGTCCTGCGAAAGACCGCCGTTGTTAAAACGCGCAACAATGTCTCCGATTTTGTCATTGATTTTTTCCTTCAGTGTCATAGCGTGCTCCTAATACTTTATATTAACAATGTTTTTATCACCTATGCAGTTGGCTTATACTGCTCCTTAAAAAGCCTTTCAAGATATTCCTCGTCCTTTGCAAAGCGACGCTGACTGATGAGAAAAACAAGCTCGTCACCCTCGTTAAGCACAACATCTCCGTTTGGCGTGATGCTTTCCTCACCTCGCTCAACGGTAACGATAAGTGCGTGTCGTCCCCATTCGATATCCTTAATTTTTTTGCCGTTTAAATCGGAGCCTGTCGGTATAACAAAGGATTTTATAACCTTTTCGGCTCTGCCGGATTTTATCTCCGTGGGATTAGCCGAAAGCCTTGAAAGAAGCGCTTCATATACAGGCTCGCCTCCAAGCAAATCGGATACGGCATAGCTTATAAGCGCAACCGTAACCAATGGGAGCAGGTTGTTCATATTTCCCGTAAGCTCAAAAACAAGCACAACGCCTGTTATGGGGCTTTTTATTGTTGCAGAAAAGAAGCCTGCCATACCGATAACGGCAAATTCCTCCCAAAGTCCCGTGGGCAAATCAAGCATATTTATTGCAAGTCCGCCGAGAGCCGCACCCAAATATGTACCCAAAATGCAAAGCGGATAAAGCGTTCCGCCGGGAGCGCCCGAAGCAAAGCAAACTGCACCGAACAAAAACTTTGCCGCAAGCAGACCGAACATAACGGAAATGCCGGGACGCTCGTTTATCAGGTATTCAACCATACTGTGACCGCCGCACAGAACCTGCGGAAGCACCAAGCCTACAATGCCCGACAAAACAAAAATCACGGGAAGCTTGATATGGTTTGAAATTTTAATTTTTTTATATAAATCCTGCAAAATCAGCATTATTTTTGTGTATCCCACACCTGCCAAGCCGATGGCAATGCCAAGCAGAATAAGCACCCAATAGAATTTAAGCGGAAAATTTACCGTTTCGTAGTTGAAAATAGTGCTTTGACCGAAAAACAGCTTTGACACATAGTCTGCCGTAACGGTTGACACAATTCCCATACAAAGAATGTTTTTGTCAAAGGAGTGGTGTATTTCCTCAAGCACAAATATTATGCCTGCAAGCGGTGCGTTAAACGCGGCGGCCATTCCGGCGCCTGCACCGCAGGAAATCATACGGTGCTCGGTTGTTTTGTCGGCCTTTGTTATTTTGGCAACGCCCTTGCCTGCCATACCGCCGAGCTGAACGGACGGTCCCTCGCGACCGAGCGACAGACCGCAAAAGACGGAAACGGTACCGCCGATTAGCTTTGCAAGAATTACTCTCCACCACGACGGAGATAATCTGCCCTTGATTTCGCCCGTAATCTGCGGTATGCCCGAGCCTGCCGACATCGGCTCAAGCCTAACAACTCCGCTTACAAAAAGCCCGAGGATTGCTAAAATAACAAACCAAATCGCGATGCGAAGCGGATTTGCACCGATATATTTAAGCACATCGCCGAGCTTGTTTTCCGCAAAGGAGAGCAAATAACGATAAAGCACAGCCGCAAGACCTGCGACAATGCCTACCTCAAGACCCCTGACAATAAGATAAAAGGCTTCGCTTCTATGTGCTTCAATCTTTCTGATTGTATTTCTTTTCTTCTGTTCTTCCATATTTTAATTATATATCCATCGGCGGTTTATTTCAATATTAATTTGTTTTATACCCAAAAGAAAAGCGGACCCGTAAAACAGGTCCGCCCATTGTCTTTATCTGTAAATAATTGCTTCTCTTTCGGGTCCGTTGGAAACCATAGTGATTTTATGGCCAAGCTCTTTTTCACAGAACTCAACATATTCTCTTGCTTCCTTTGGAAGCTTGTCGTATTCCTTAATTCCTCTGATGTCGCAATGCCAGCCCTTTAAGGTTTTGAGAACGGGCTTTGCTTTTTTAAGCAGAGGTGTTGTAGGGAAGTCCTTTGTAATCTCGCCGTCAATTTCATAGCCAACGCAAACCTTAATTTCCTCAAGGTATGAAAGACAGTCAAGCGCAGTCATAACAACCTGTGTTGCGCCCTGACATTCAATGCCGTAGCGAGAAGCAACGCAGTCAAACCAGCCAACTCTTCTCGGTCTGCCTGTTGTAGCGCCGAACTCGCCCTTGTCGCCGCCGTGGATACGAAGTTCCTGTGCCTCGTCGCCGAAAATTTCGGAAACAAACTCGCCTGCGCCCACAGCAGAGGAATAAGCCTTTGTAACAACGACGATATCCTCAATTTTGTGCGGCGGAATGCCTGCTCCTACTGCGCCGTATCCGGCAAGCGTTGATGATGAGGTAACCATAGGATAGATGCCGAAATCGGGGTCCTTCAGTGTTCCGAGCTGTCCCTCAAGAAGAATATTTTTGCCCTCCTTAATTGCGTCTGCGATATATTTGTGCGTGTCGCAAACATAAGGTGCAATCTTATCTCTGTATTCCATACAGGTGTTAAACAGCTCCTCCTCGTCAAGAAGAGGCTTGTGATAAACATGCTCGAGAGTGAGGTTTTTAAGCGTGCAAATGTTTTTCAACTTTGCCCTTAAGGTTTCCTCGTCAAAAAGCTCGTTTACCTGAATACCGATTTTGGAATATTTATCGGAGAAGAAAGGCGCTATACCGCTCTTTGTAGAGCCGAAAGCGTTTTTGCCGAGTCTTTCCTCCTCGTATGTATCCAGCAAAATATGATACGGCATCAAAATCTGTGCCCTTTCGCTGACCAAAAGATGAGGATTAAGCCCTGTCTTTTTAACATCCTCAAGCTCGTTTAAAAACTTGTTGATGTCCAGCGCAACGCCGTTTCCGATAATGCAGGTTGTGTGGTCGTAGCAAACACCCGACGGCATTAAATGCAAAGCAAATCTGCCGTGCTCGTTGATGATTGTGTGTCCTGCATTTGCACCGCCCTGAAAGCGAATAACAATATCGCTTTTTTCGGCGAACATATCAGTAATTTTTCCCTTGCCCTCGTCGCCCCAGTTGGCGCCGACTATTGCTCTTACCATAATGTATCTCCTTATAACCGTGCTTTTGGCAAGCCTCGGCTTCATTTTGAGTAGTTATTAATATTGTTTAAATTTAGTGGTGGAAAAGTCTGATTCCCGTCATTGCCATAGCAATACCGTAACGGTCACAGCATTCGATAACATTTTCATCTCTTACGGAGCCACCCGGCTGTGCAATATATTTTACGCCGGACTTAACAGCTCTTTCGATATTGTCTTCAAACGGGAAGAAGGCGTCGGAGCCAAGAGCAACCTTGTCCATTTTCTTTGCCCATTCTTCCTTCTCCTGCTTTGTAAACGGCTCGGGCATTTCTGTGAAATATCTCTGCCATACGCCGTCCTTAAGCAGCTCCTCATAATCGTCGGAAATATATAAATCGATAGCGTTATCGGCGTCACATTTTCTGATGCCGTCGATGAACGGAAGATTAATAACCTTATCGTTTCTTCTCAGCCAAAGCATATCTGCCTTTGAGCCTGCCATACGGGTGCAGAGAATTCTCGATTGCTGTCCTGCGCCTACGCCGAGCGTCTGACCGCCCTGTGCATAAACAACAGAGTTTGACTGTGTATATTTAAGTGTAATCATTGAAATCAACAGGTCAATTTTTGCAATCTCGGGAATTTCCTTAACCCTTGTCGGCATATCGTCAAACAAATCCATAGTGATTTTTGCGTTGTTTCTCTTTTGCTCAAACTTAATGCCGAAAACCTGCTTTGTTTCCATTTCGTCCGGAACATAGCTCTCGTCGATTTTAATTACAAGATAACCGCCGCGTCTTTTGCTTTTTAACAGCTCAAGCGCCTCGTCCGTATAAGACGGAGCGATAATTCCGTCGGAAACCTCTTTCATAAGAAATTGCGCAACGCTTATATCACATTCGTCGGAAAGCGCAACAAAGTCGCCGAAGGAGGACTGTCTGTCACAGCTTCTTGCACGTGCATAAGCCTGTGCAATGGGCGAAAGCTCAAGTCCGTCGGGCACCATACAAACTTTTCTGTCAATCTCCGATAACGGCTGTGCAACAGCGGCACCCGCAGGTGAAACGTGCTTAAATGATGCGGCGCTCGGAAGGCCTGTTGCCTCCTTTAATTCCTTAACAAGCTGCCACGAATTAAATGCGTCAAGCAGATTAATGTAGCCGGCGGCACCGTTAAGAACCTCAAAGGGCAATTCCTTGCCGTCCATATGAATTCTTGCAGGGTTTTGATTAGGATTACATCCGTATTTTAACTTGTATTCAGTCATATTTTTCTCCTGTTCAAATGCATTTTCGCAGAATACTGTTTTGCAGAGTATATTTTACATTATTTAATTGAAAAATGCAATATATAATGATACAATAAATAAAAGGAGAGCGAAAAATGACAGGCTTTTTGATTGTAAATCATTACTTAAACGGCGAAAAATTTGATGTTTTGCATAAGCATTTGGTATCAAGCGCATTAAAATTTGGTATAAACTTAGAAATTAAAACAAATTTGCAGGTTCAGTTTTTATCGCAAAAGCCGAGCTTTGCTTTGTTTTGGGATAAGGATGTAAATTTGGCAAGAATTTTGGAAAAGCAGGGAATACCTGTTTTTAATTCTGCCCGTGCCATAGAGCTTTGCGACGATAAGGCAAAAACCTATGCCGAGCTTTTAGGTGTGGTTGACCAGCCTAAAACGCTCATTGCACCTAAGTCCTTTTTTAAGACGGATTACAGCGCATTTGTTGACGAAGCAATTTCCGTTTTAGGCTTGCCCTTGGTTTTTAAGGAATGCTTCGGCTCGTTCGGCGAGCAGGTGTTTTTGTGCCAAACAAAAGATGACATCCTAAGCCATATCGGCGAAAAACCGTTTTTGCTTCAGGAGTTTATAGAGGCTTCGGCAGGCGAGGATATAAGGATAGAGGTTGTTGACGGTGAGTGCGTTTGCGCAATGAAGCGCAGTAACAATTCCGATTTCAGAGCAAATATTACAAACGGGGGCACAGCCGTTGCCTATAATCCCACCGAGCAGGAAAGGACAATTGCCGTAAAGGCGTGTAAAGCGCTCGGACTCGATTTCGGCGGAGTGGATATACTAAAGGGAAGCCTTGTGTGCGAGGTTAATTCCAATGCGCATATAATTAATTTGATGAACGCAACGGGCATAGATTTGGCAGATAAAATTTTTGAAAGCATATTGAAAAAATTATGAATCCTATTTTGGTTTATTCACCGCAGGAGGCAGTGCGAAATGCCTTTGTGGTTGAAAAAATGAAAAGTGAATTAGGCGCAAAATTAGTTTCTCCGAGCTATCGGGGCGAGGCCGATTTTGTTATTAACCGAAGCAACGATTTTGAAATTGCACAGTTTTACGAGGCGCAGGGAGTAAGGGTTTTTAATCCCGCCTCCTTCAGCAAAATTGCAAACGACAAGCAGCTTTGCTACGATTATATGCAGAAAAACGGCATAGAGATTATGCCCACGCGATATTCAACACCGCCCTTTGTAAAAAAGCCAAAAAATTCTCACGGCGGACAGGGCGTTGTTATGTGCAACAGCGAGAGCGAGTATGACGAAAATATGGTTTGTCAAAAGGCGGCGAGCGATTTGGGCCGTGATGTTCGCTTGTGGGTGCTCGGCGGTAAAATAGAATGTGCAATTTTAAGGATAAGCGACACGGATTTTCGCTCAAATTACTGTCTCGGAGGCAGAGCGCAGATATATAATCTGTCGGCAGATGAGATAAGGCAGGCGGAAAAAATCATCAGCCTTGTAAACGGCGATTATTACGGTATTGATTTTGTTTTCAATCACGGAAACGCCGTGTTCAACGAGCTTGAGGACGCCGTCGGCGCAAGAATGGTTTACGATTTAACCGACATTGACATAATAGGTAAATATATCCGATATATTAAAGCGCAAATGAATATATAAAACAATGCGACCCGATTTATACGGGTCGCATCAGCGTGTAGAAAAAGTCCAATTAATAAATTTCTACACGCTGGCAGACTTCGAGAAATGGAACTGAATATCGTTTTCTTGCGATAATTGCTGTACGATGGTACCGCTTTGTCGCAAAAAACGATAAACGCAAAAACGGAATTGGATTCGATGTCCAATTCCGTTTTTTAATCCCTCCGAGCACGATAAATCGCACCCACCGTCTCGCCTGCCGGCTCGGTCGGTGCTTCTGCACATTCGTGCAGAGGTCTCCGCCGGAGACCCGCACCCTTTAACAAGGGAGGCTTAATAGGTTTATTTGATTTTATTTTGGCGTGGTTCAGACCACTTTATCGACAGTCTGATGCGACTTGGTAAAATCCAAGTCGCATTTACTATATTTCTCTTTTCTTAAACACTGCTGTTGAAATATACCACGAAAGTGCATATATTCCTATTCCTGCAAGGCAGAGCAGAGGCAAAGCTTTGTCAAACGACACAGTGCCGTCAGCATTTGTGCTTAACAGCTTTGATGCAAGCACACCGCCTGCACACACGATGCCTATCATTGCGTAATAAGCAACTCTGCCCTTTTCAACTCCGTATTTAAACATAAACGGCAGGCTTATTGACGCAGAAACCGTTGCCATAATAATGACCGTAAAAACAATCGAAGTAAGCGCGTCAAGCGAAAGGGTGTTGCTTATTTTCATCTTAATTGCCTGTGAAATTGCAATAATAAGCACAACGGCAATTTGTGTAAACAGACCTATTAAATATTTAGACGAAACAAGCTGTGCCCTTGAGTATGGCAGGCTTAAGCCGTATTGAAGCCATTTGCTTCGCTCGTCAAGGCTTAAAAGATTTACAGGTATCATACCGCAGAGCAGGCAGGGATAAAATATGAAAAACATATTGTCATTATTTACAAGCGACGCACCTACAAATACAATCGTAATAAGCAAATACATCTTGCAGTATTTTTTTATGAGATACAGCTCCTTTAAAAGAAGTCCCTTCATATTGCTACGCCTCCTTTACCATAAACACAAACAGCTCTTCAATGCTGATAGGGCTGATATTTATTCCGTCGGGAATTGCGTTGCGCAAAACCATTGCCTGAACGCCGTAGGCGCTTTCCTTCTTGTATTTTACGGCGTCCTCGGGAATATCCTTCATTTCCTCTGCCGTGCAATGAATAATTCCGTACTGCGCAAGAAGCAAATCCTTTTCCTCACAAAGCAGAAGCCTGCCCTTGTGAATAAATGCCACATAATCGCAAAGCTTTTCAAGGTCGCTTACTATGTGTGATGATATCAAAACAGAATGACTTTCATCCCTTGTAAAATCGACAAACATATCAACAATTTCGTCACGAACAACCGGGTCGAGTCCTGAGGTTGCCTCGTCAAGTATAAGAAGCTTTGCATTGTGCGACAACGCCACGGCTATGCCTAATTTCATTTTCATACCCTTGGAAAAATCCTTAAATGCCTTGTCGCAGGGTATGGAAAGCCTGTCAAGCAGTCGCTCGTATTCGGCGCTGTCCCAGCTTTTAAAGGTGTATTTCATAATTTTTCCGACCTGCTTTGCATTTAAGGCTTCGGGTATTCCGACCTCGTCGGCAACAACGCCCACATCCTCCCTGATAAGCCTTATGCCGTCACGGTTGTCCCGTCCGAGTATGCTAATCGTTCCGCTGTCCTTATGAAGCATATCCAAAATCAGCTTAATTGTTGTGCTTTTTCCTGCACCGTTTTCGCCGATAAGCCCCATAATACAGCCGCTTGGCAGAGTTAGGCTTAAATTGTCTATTTTAAATCCGTTAAATGACTTGTTCAAATTTTTAATTTCAAGCGCATTCATATTTGTTCCTCCAAACCGAAATTAACCATTTCAATAATATCGTCCCTGCTTAATCCGCAGGAAACGGCAAGCTGAGAGATACATTCTATATGCTCTTCGATTTTTTTAAGATTTTCTTCTCTTATAAGCTCCACATTTTTCGGCGCAACATAACAGCCCTTTGCCGGAACCGTGTATATAAAGCCTTCCCTTTCAAGCTCCTCGTAGGCACGCTTTGTTGTTATGAAGCTTATTCTGAGGTCCTTTGCCAAGGCTCGTATTGACGGAAGAATATCGTTTTCCTTAAGTGCTCCGCTTATGATTTGATTTTTAATTTGGGAATATATCTGGTCGTATATCGGTGTACCGCTTTTGTTATCTATCAGTATGTTCACGCATTTACCTCTCTTAAAACTGTATATATACATTATATACAGTTATAACAGTATTGTCAACAGCTTTATAAAAAATAAAAGCTGCGAAGTCTTAGCGCTCCGCAGTGTGTATAATATGAAAAAATTAAGCATTGGCAGTCTTATCCCTGCGCCTGTTGATAAAATATACAACAAGATTTAGGGAAACAACTGCAATATTCAGCAAATAAACAATTAAAACATAGTTGATTTGATGGTTGAGTATTTTAGCCGTAATGCCTGCCACATATCCGAAAATAATGAGCAAAATAAATTTCAGGCTCATGGTTTTTGCCGTTTTCGCCTTGATGTTTTTTATAAGATTCATCGGCCACGACAAGCCGAAGCACACAAGCATAATTGCCTCTAAAGCCTCTGTCATATCAGCACTCCCTTTCAATTTCCACGCTATATTATACATTTGACAATTCATTTTGTCTAATATATAATAACGCTGTAAATCATAACATATATATTATGAATAAAAAGGGGGGTAAATATGGAGCTTCAACAGTTAAAATATTTTTTAGAGGTTGCCGAAAGCCAGCACATTACGCAAAGCGCACAAAGACTGCATATTGCACAGCCTGCGCTGTCACAATCAATTCACAGGCTCGAGGGGGAGCTTGGCGTAAAGCTTTTTGTTCACAAGGGCAGAAACATTGTGCTGACTGCATACGGAAAATATCTTTATTCTCGCTTAAAGCCGATAATTGACACGATAGACAAGCTGCCCGATCAGCTTGCGACAATGGCTGATGAAAACAGAAGAACGATACATCTAAATGTGCTTGCCGCCTCATCGCTTGTTACACAGGCAATTATAGAATACGAAAAGCACAGAAGCGATATCAAATTTCAGCTTCTGCAAAACCCCGAGAATGACGATTACGACATAGAAATAACCACGGCAATGCCCGGCAAAGCCGAGAAGAGCGAATACCGATTTGTTTGTCCCGAAAAAATATTTCTTGCCGTGCCTAATAAGCAGGAGTATGAAAATGTAAGCTCCGTTAATCTCTCTCAGGTGGCAGATGCAAATTTTATCAGCCTTATGGGCTCAAAGCAGTTTAGATATATCTGCGATAAATTTTGCCGTCAGGCAGGCGTAATTCCAAATATCGTTTTTGAGAGCGACAGTCCTGCCGCCGTAAAAAATATGATAGGCGCAAGCCTCGGAATAGGCTTTTGGCCCGAATTTACCTGGGGCAAAACAGAAAGCAAAAGCGTTAAGCTTATCGAAATTGAAAAGCCGTCCTGCTCCCGCGACATAGCCGTAAATTGCAAAAACACGGCAAACAATAACGTTAAGGATTTCTTTATATTCCTAAAAAACTATATCATTAAGGAAAAAGCAAGAAGCGAAAAATAAGGCTGTGAAGATACCTTTCTTCACAGCCCTTTTAATATCAGCCCATTATGAAATAGCTTGCGCAGGCGTAAACGGTGGAAAGCATAACCAAAACATTTGCAACCGCGTTCTTCTTTCCTGCCCAGATATGAATAACTATACCCAAGCCGGTAAAAATCAAGCCTGCCCACGCAATAACCACCTGTGTAAGCATACCGTCCGGATAGGATGTTGCGTTTATAAATGTAACTAATATATTGAGCATAACGCCCAGCCAAAAGAAAATTTTGTGAACCGCGTCATTGTCCTTTGGCTTAAACATAAACACAGATGTAATTATAAATGAAGCCACAATAACTATTTCAAGAATAAGCATAGGGCTTAAAGCCATATTTAACATAACAATTCTCCCGATAATCTTTAAAGTGTTGTTTTAAGAATTTGTATTTTCCTCGCCTTGCTTTTCAACAAGCTTTATTGCATCGCTTTCAAGCTTTTTGCTGAAGCGTTGATAGAAATAGGAAATAACAATCAGTATTGCACCGAATGCGAAATATGCCGCAATTTTCCAGCTTGAATCAAGATGCGACGTATCAATGAAGCATAGCTTTGCAAAGGCAATCAATATCAGCACCAAGCCGCCCGAACGAATAATGGTATATTGCTTTTTGAAGCCTATAACAAGCAGTATGCAGGCAACGGCAATATACATTGCGCTGATTATAATGTTATTGAATGAAATATCAAACTGTACCATTATCGTTGCCGTGGTCAGCATAAGTGATGACACGGAAATTGCCATTGTATATATCCACGCAGGAAGCTTCATTCGGTTGATTATATCCAATACGCAGTGAGCAAAGAACAGCTCAACAAAGATGTTAAGCAATATCAGTATAATCAGATTAGCAATCCAAATGCCCTTAGCCTCAATCTCTGTGTAGAAATATGAAAATGTTTCGTTATATTCGTATGTAATGTCCGTAAGTGCAAATGTGACAAGCATCAAAATAATTCCGACAATGTCGCTCACAACAACGGACAGGTCGTTTTTAAGTATGCCGTGACGGATAATAATGCTTACAAGCAATATTGCCATTATTGCAATGCCGCAGTCTGCAAAGCTTGAGTAAACGCTGATTGACGGGCTGTTGAGAATACAGCTGTAAAGATAGAATACAAAGCCTGCTGTTGCGTATGTCGTCAGCAGCTCAAAAATAATGTACGGCAGTGCGGACGCATTGTTCTCTTTTTTGTCAATAAGACCTCTGACGGTATAAATCCAAAATGAAGCAAGAATAACGCTGAATGTAATTATTGACAGTACGGAATATGTATCGAGTTCACAGGATATTGTACAAATAATTGAGCATATCATACACAAAACGCCTGCAATTTCCGGAAGCTTAAGCCTCTTTTCGATGCTGATTAAGGCAATTATAACGCCCTCTATCGACCAGCTTATGCCTGCGTATTCTATACCGAAGGCAAGCGGTATAACAAGCATTGAGAAAATCAAAGCACTGATGGATGTAATTGTTGTAGCAATGCCCGAGCCCTGCTTTTTTTCACGAACGGAGAATACCGTTAAAAGTGCATATATAATCGCAAAGGCAAGGAAAACAAAGCCTACAACACGATTGGATTTGTCAGTATCATATATGCAGTTATGAACCGTTATGCTCACGGAAATCGCACCGCTGAGCGTATTTAAGCCTAACAGTACCGAATCGCCCACAAGCATTGGCTTGCGTTTGATGATTTTTGTGCTCGGCATCATCAAATAAATTGCAAACGAAGCAACGGCAAAAGCCACTGCAAGAGGCAGGGCATATTCATATCCCGGCAAAGCCCTGAGAGAATATGCACATTTTGCAACACCGCCTATGGATATAAGATGCAATCCGTAGCCTATAAATTGAGCGATATACCACTTCTTGTTATATGTCATAACAAAGAGCACAACTGCAAGCAGGCAAAAGTAAACGCTTGAAATAGGCAAAAAGGTTATATCGGACGCCGCCTTGCCGAAGCCTATCAAATATAATGCAACAACCGGCAGATATCCGCCCACCGCGGCAAATCCGCAAACAACCTGACTTTTCACCTGGTTTGACAGTAAAATTGCAATAGCCGTAATCAGTATGCAAAGAATAAAGGTTATTTTTGCATTATACAGATTAAATGCAAAAAAGCAGGTAGCGGTTGCGGCGTAAAGCGTTGCCACACCGCCGCTTATAAGGGTTGTGGAAAATACGGTTTTTTCTTTTTTGTAAAAAATCTCTCCCACGCCTACAAGCACAATGCCTAACAGATAGATAATTACACCCTTAAACACATCCGACATATGAACATAGGCAAATCTGCCGAGCATAATTATACCGATAATGAAAAGCAAAATGCCTGCCTTGCCCAATATGTTTAAGCCGATAAACGATTCTAAGCTCTTTTGCTTTAATGCCGTGCGTTGCTCCGCTTCGGTTAAAGGCTCGTTCTTTAGCTTATTACCGATTTCAAAATTAACAGAGCTTGCCTTTTGTATTTCTTCATTTTTATATATCTCAAGCATAGCGCGTCTGTCGCTTGCTTCCTGCTGTAAGGCTTTTAACTGAAGCAATATGTCGTCAAATTCCTTTGAGCCGTAGCTCTCGATAGCCTTAATAGTTGCGTCTATGCTTTTTCTGCAATTATTTTCGTAATCGTTGAGCTTGCTTGTTGCGTTAACATCCGAAGCGTAATATATACCTTCAAGACGCTTTTGGGTGCTGTTGAAAACCATAAGCTTTTCGTTTGCCATTTTTGCAAACAAAGCAGTTTTTGTTGTGCTGAGCTCTTTCTTCAGATTTTCGTTTTCGGTCTTCAAAGCCGTTGCTGTCTTCTCGCTTTGCTCAAGCTCGTTTTTCAGCCTCTCGTTTTGTCGGTTAATCTCATCGGAGTTTATAGACATAGCCTCCGATTTAATGCTGTTCAGTATGGACTGCTGTTCATCTATCAGCCGATTAAGCCTTTTGGTATCAATAGACATATCCGCTCAACTCCTTTCCCACAGAATATGAGCTTGTTGTGACATAGTCGTAAAAATAGACCTTGCCATCGTCATCCTTAAAGAATTCGCCTATTTCTTTTTCCGAAACATCGTAATCCTCATCAACAGCAATGCTGAAGTCTAATATCACCATTTCAGGCTTGTTGCCGAGAAATCTTTGTGTTATTGCTTTATCAACAGGGTTTTTCTTATTTTGATAAAAATCGCAAAACGCTTTAATCGCATCTGCCTCATCGGGAAATTCATTGCTAAAATATTTGTCGTAATCATAGAAATAGTCGTCATAATAGTCGTATATGTCGTAATCGTTGTTTACGATACTGCTATTATTAAGATATATACCGTCTATTTGGTAAGAAAGCATCTCTATTTTAAGAAGACCTTCCTTAACATAATAATATTCCTTTTTACCCACCGTCAGCTTAACAAAATTCACCGTACTGTCACATTCGATAAGAACCTTTTGCTTGTTGTTCTTTAAATCACGGAATTCGGCATATTTTGTATCACCGAAAACATACTCGTATTTATCGTGATCCTTTATAACAAAGCTTTCAAGCTCGTCCGGCACAACAAAGGTTTCTTCGGAAAAAACAATTTTTGTTCCTTTCTTGCCTGCGTCATTTATATCTGCATTAACGCTGTTGTCACTATTAAAGCAAATTGCAATAATGCCCGACGCTATAACGCTGACGATGCAAATAATGATTACGGCAATAAAGCTGCGTTTTCTTCTTTTATCAATAGCGTTAAGCCTTGATGAAAGTATAGCGTTTTCGCTTTTAAGCTTGCTTATTTCATCCTCGCTGTATTTGCTTTCGTCACTTTCCCTAACCTCAAAGCCTATCAGCTCGTTTCCGTCAATGCCTAAAAGCTCTGCAAGCTTCAGCATTGTTGCGGTTTTCGGCATTGACTCGCCGTTTTCCCATTTTGATACTGCCTTGTTTGAAACTCCAAGCATATCGCCAAGCTCTTTTTGTGATAAGCCTTTCTGCTTTCTTAATTCAATTATTCTGTTTGCAAATTCAAGGTTATCCATTTGATTCGCCTCCTCAATGTCATAATGCCAAAACGACATTCTAAAATCAATGACAATTTCTAAATTTGCTGAAAAAAACGCTCCACTTTTGGTTCAATTTGAACTAAATGTGGAGCATAGTGGAATTAAAATAGTAAAATATCCTTATTTCATAAACTTTTCTATCGCTTCGTTTAACTCATCAATCATCTGCAAATCGCCGTCCTCAACTGCGTGAACAATGCAGTGCTCCATATGGTCCTTTAGTATGACCTTGCCGGTGTTGTTAATTGCAGATTTAACGGCAGCGAGCTGAATAAGAACATCACTGCAGTCCGCATCGTCCTCAACCATAGATTTAACCTTTTGAAGATGTCCTATGGCTCTTGCAAGACGGTTGGAAACCTCGCGCCTGTGCTCCTCGCTGTGATGATGTGCGTGAGTATGCTTTAAATTGTCCATACTATTTACCCAAAAATTTGCGCATAATGCTTGGACCGAAGTCGATGTAATTTCCCGTTGCCTTTGCCGTCTCCTCGTTGATGGTGTCAACGCCCGAATTTATCTCGTTGCTCTTTTGATAAATCAGATACGGAACGGGATCGCTTGCATGTGTTCGTGTTACGATGGGCGTCGGGTGGTCGGGAAGGATAAGTATTTTGTAGTCGTCATACCTTTTAAGTCCCTCAAACAGAATGGGCAGAACGCGCTCGTCTATCATTTCAATTGCCCTTACCTTGTTTTCGGGCTCGTTTCTGTGACCGCATTCGTCAGGCGCTTCAAAATGGATATAAACCAAATCGTTGTTTTCCAAAATTTTCAGTCCTGCCTCAGCCTTGCCCTCAAAATTTGTATCAATATATCCTGTTGCGCCGTCAACCTCGGCAACCTCCATTTTTGCACAGCCGCCGAGTCCTTTGATAAGGTCAACTGCGGAAACAACGCCTCCCTTGATGCCGTAAATGTTTTCAAAGCTGTCAAACGCAGGTCTTGTGCCCTCGCCCCAAAGCCAAATGGAATTTGCAGGGCGCTTGCCTGCCTTTTTGCGAGCAATATTAACAGGGTGGTCCTTAAGCAGATCGTAGCTCTTTTTCATCATTTCGATTAAAGGCTTTGCGTTTTCGCTTGCAGAAAGGTATTCCGTAATAACCTTGCCCGTGATATCGTGGGGAGGAGTCATTTTTCCTAAATCGGTGGTACCGTTATCCCAAATTAAGCAGTGACGGTAGCTCACGCCGGGATAAAATTTAAACTCGTCCGTGCCAAGCTTTTCCTCTATGTAGTTAATAAGAATTTCGGCTTCCTGAGTGCTGATATCGTCTGCACAGTAGTCCTCAATAATTTTTTCCTCATAGGGCTTTTCGTCCTCGGAAAGAGTAACAAGATTTGTTCGCAGGGACACATCGGTGCTTTTCATATCTATCCCGATAGAAGCCGCTTCAAGCGGACTTCTGCCCGTGTAAAATTTCATAGGGTCAAAGCCCATAACACTCATATTTGCAACATCGCTTCCCGGCTTTAAGCCCTCGGCAACTGTTCTTATTAAGCCAACCTCGCCCCTCTGTGCCAAATAGTCCATATTAGGCTTTTTTGCACACATCATAGGCGTTTTGCCGTTTAGAGCAGGCACGGGATAATCTGCCATGCCGTCATATAATACAACTACATATTTCATATATATTCATATCTCCTATATGTTGTTTTTATTTGAAGTAGTTTACGCCGCTTTCAAACAGCTTCATATCCTTTTCAAAAGGAACATTTGCATAAAGATTGTCGCCCTTACGCTCGCAATGTCCCATCTTGCCGAGAACTCTGCCGTCGGGTGAGGTAATACCCTCAACTGCGCAAACCGAGCCGTTTGGATTAAACGGCATATCGTCGCAAACCTCGCCGTCAAGATTTACATATTGTGTAGCCACCTGACCGTTTGCAATAAGCTTTTTCATAACATCGTCGTTTGCAACAAATCTGCCTTCGCCGTGGCTGATAGGAACAGCGAAAACATCGCCTGCGTTAACCGATGAGAACCACGGCGACTTAACAGAGGTTACCCTCGTGTATGCCATTGATGAAATGTGACGACCGATGGTGTTAAAGGTCAGTGTCGGGTCGGTTTCTTTTATGTCAACAATTTCGCCGTAAGGAACAAGTCCGAGCTTGATTAATGCCTGGAAGCCGTTGCATATACCAAGCATTAAGCCGTCCCTGCAGTTAAGAAGCCTTGATACAGCCTCGCTTACCTTTGGATTACGGAAGGTCGTTGCGATAAATTTGCCTGAGCCTTCAGGCTCGTCACCGCCGCTGAAGCCGCCGGGAAGCATAATAATCTGACTGCTCTCGATTTTTTCAACCATTTTGTCGATGGTTTCGTTAATTGCCGCAGGGGATAGGTTGTTAACCACCAAAATATCTGCCTCTGCGCCTGCCTTTTCAAAGGCTCTTGCCGTGTCTATTTCACAGTTTGTACCCGGAAATGCAGGAATAAATACCTTTGGTTTTGCAACCTTGTTTTTGGCAACAAAGATAGAACGCTCCTTGTGAAGAGGTGCATCTTCAACCATTTTTGCCTTCTTTGAGCTTACGGTTGGGAAGACCTTTTCAAGCTTTGCGGTCCATGTGTCAATAAGGTCGTCGCAGGTGTAAACCGTGCCGTCTATAATAAATACGGAATTGTCGTTTGTTGTGCCGAGAGTAACGCCGTCAAATGCGCTCTCGTCCTCAAGCTCAAGAACAAAGCTGCCCTGAAGCGGTGCAAATAATGCTTTTGCGTCAAGTCCCGAAGCAAAGGTAAAGCCGGTTTTGTTGCCGAATGCCATTTTGCAAACTGCGGCGGCCGCACCGCCCTCTTTAACTACGCCTGCAGAAAGAACGGTTCCGTTTTTAACTCCGTTTGCAACCTTAACCATAAGCTCCATAGCCTTATCGTATGCCGGAAGTCCCGTTTCCTCATCAACAGGAATTTCAACAAGCTTAACGGTTGAGCCGTTTCTCTTAAACTGTGCCGATACAGTTTCGCTTGCCTTGCTTACACCTACTGCAAAGGATACAAGCGTAGGCGGAACATCAAGCTCGTTAAAGCTACCGCTCATAGAGTCCTTGCCGCCGATTGACGGTGTGTGATAGCCCACCTGTGCCGAAAGTGCACCGAGAAGAGCGGCGGTAGGCTTGCCCCAGCGTGACGGAGCATCGCCCAAACGCTCAAAATATTCCTGGAAGGTCAGTCTTGCGCCCGATGGGTCACAGCCGACAGCCGCAAGCTTTGCAAGAGATTCGGTTACTGCAAAGGCTGATGAATGGAAGGGTGACCAGCGTGAAAGCTTTGGTATGAAGCCGTAGGACATAACGGTTGCCGTATCTGTTTCGCCCTCGAGCAAAGGAATTTTTGCAACCATTGCCTCCTCGGGTGTCAGCTGATATTTTCCTGCATACGGCATAAGCACCGTAGCGGCGCCGATGGAGGAGTCAAAGCGTTCAACAAGTCCCTTTTGACTGCAAACCTCAAGTCGTGCAAGGTTTGCCTTGAGCGCCTGTGCATTGCTCATACCTGCAAGCTCCTTGGGAACCTCGGTACGATAGCTGATATCGACAATAGCGTTTATTTCGGCCCTTGCGTGCTGAACAACGCCGTTGGTGTTAAGAAAATCACGGCTTAAATCAACAATTTTGTCGCCTCTCCAGGTCATTTCCAAACGGTTGCTGTCCGTAACCTGCGCAACAACCGTAGCCTCCAGATTTTCCTCATTTGAAAGCTTAATAAATCTGTCAATATCCTTCTTGTCAACAACAACTGCCATTCTTTCCTGTGATTCGGAAATGGCAAGCTCCGTGCCGTCAAGACCGTCATACTTTTTAGGAACAGCGTCTAAATCTATCTTCAAGCCGTCTGCAAGCTCGCCGATGGCTACGCTTACACCGCCTGCACCGAAGTCGTTACAACGCTTAATCATTTTTGCAACCTCGGGATTACGGAACAAACGCTGAATTTTTCTTTCTGTCGGCGGATTGCCCTTTTGAACCTCTGCGCCGCAGGTTTCGATGGATTGGCTGTTGTGCGCCTTTGAAGAGCCTGTTGCACCGCCGCAGCCGTCACGGCCGGTTCTGCCGCCGAGAAGTATGATAACATCCTCGTTCTGCGGAACCTCACGGATAACATTTGCCTTAGGCGATGCGCCGATAACAGCGCCTATTTCCATTCTTTTTGCCACATAGCCCTCGTCGTAAAGCTCAACAACCTGTCCTGTTGCCAAGCCTATCTGATTTCCGTACGAGGAATATCCGGCAGCCGCACCTGTTGTAATTTTGCTTTGAGGCAGCTTAGCGTCAAGCGTGTCCTCAAAGGAGGTTGTCGGGTCGCCTGCGCCCGTAACACGCATTGCCTGATATACATATGCTCTGCCTGAAAGCGGGTCACGGATAGCACCGCCCAAGCAGGTTGCCGCACCGCCGAACGGCTCAATTTCCGTTGGGTGATTATGTGTTTCGTTTTTAAACTGTACGAGCCACGGCTCCTTTTTGCCGTCTATTTCAACCTCAACATTGATGGAGCAGGCGTTGATTTCCTCGCTCTCGTCAAGGTCGTCAACAAAGCCTCTTTTCTTTAAAAGCTTTGTTCCTATGCAGGCCATATCCATCAGACAAACAATTTTGTCCTTTCTGTCGCCATATACCTCGCTTCTAATCTCAAAATATTCCTCAAGTGCCTTTTCGATAGCCTTTGAATATTTGCCCTCGTCAATCTTGATTTCGTCAAGCTGTGTTGCAAATGTGGTGTGACGGCAGTGGTCGGACCAGTATGTATCAATAACCTTTAGCTCTGTAAGGCTGGGGTCACGGTTTTCATCGTTTTTAAAGTAATCACGAACCCAGCATAAATCCGCAACGCTCATTGCAAAGCCCATACCTGCATGGTATTCTGCAATTTCCTCGTCGCTTTTTTCGATAAATCCGTTAATTCTTACGATATCGGCAGGAACATCGGATTTGATGTCCAAGCTCTCGGGCCTGTCCATAGATGCAAGCCTTGATTCAACAGGGTTGATAACATAAGACTTAATTTTGTCGAACTCCCCGTCGGAGATATCACCCTTTACGGCGATAACCTTTGCCGACTGAACCTTCGGGCGCTCTCCTGCTGTAAGAAGCTGTATGCATTGTGCCGCACTGTCGGCTCTTTGGTCGTATTGTCCCGGCAGATATTCTGTTGCAAAAAATCTCCAGCCGTCCTCAAATTCAATCTCGCTGTAAACATCGTCAAGGTTTGCCTCGGAAAATACGCCCTTAACAGCGGCGTTGAATTCCTCCTCGGTTAAGCCCTGTGCATCATATCGGTTAATTATTCTTAACTCCTCTAATGCCGTGATGCCTACATTGTCCTTAAGGTCATTGAGCATATGAGATGCCTCAATGTCGTTGCCCTTCTTTTTTTTCACAAAAACACGAAATACTTTTGACATAATCGTTCTCCTAAAGGTTATTTGTTTTCAGTTTAATATATTATCATAAATCAGTTCTAATTACAATATAAAATTTATAACATTAATAGTGAATTTGACGATAAAAATTTAAGATAAATTGTTTTTTTATTCACAAAGTTGTGATATAATGACAATATAGGGAGTGATTGTTATACAAGCAAATACAGATACAGAGTTTGAAGTAGAGTTCTTCGGCTGTGTTATTGATAAAAGTGACGATTTGCGCGTGGTTGACTGCGACAACCATTTTTGCGAGTTCATCGGAGTGCATCCGTCAAAGGTTAAGGGAAAGCTTTTTTTGTATGATATTCTTGTTCCGCAGGAGCGAGAGGATATTGTGCAAAAGCTTTGCAAAAAAAATTCGCCGTATGTTTATCTTGATTTATACATAAAGGATAAAACCGGAAGCTATAATTTTGTAAACTGCTATGCGCGAAATAATGAGGAAAACACCCTTTGCCAGCTCACCTTTGCCGATGTAAGCCGAAGCATCGCAAAGAGCAAAAAAATTAAGGAAAAGGCAAAAACCATAAATCGCCTGATAGACCTTGTTAACGGCGGTGTTTGTCTGTTTAAGGTTCTCAGCGATATGCGCTTTCAGGTGCTGTTTGCCAACGAGGCGTGCTGCAGATATTTCGGCACAAATAAGGAGAGCGCAAGGGCAAAAATATATCGCCTTGACGATATTATCCATCCTGACGACAAGAGCGCCTGCTATCAGGCAATAGGCAAGGCTATGGCAACCAAATGTCCCATTGATATGGAAATCAGAATTATGACTCATAAGGACGAATATATTTGGTGCAAGTGGAATTCGGATATCCAAAAATACGACAAGGACAATTGCCCTGTTTTTCACGCAATTTTTACCGATATTTCGGGTGTTAAAAGGGCGGAGCAGGAGGCAGCCAAGCAAAGAGAAATGCTTGTGAAAATGTTCAAAAATATGCCCGGTCCCGTGTTTGGAACAAGCTATGACGACCCGTTCAAGCTAAGCGTTGTGAGCGAGGATTTTATCAAAATGATAGGCTACACAAGGTCGGAGCTGTTTGAAAAATATGAGGGTGATTTATCAAAATTAATCCTTCCGAACGAGATTGCGGTTGCACGTCACAGACTCGATTTTGACAACACGCAAAGCAAGGCGATAAATGCTACATATTCCATAAGAACCAAGGCAGGAAACTATCTTGTTGTGGTAGATAGAAGAAAGGTTATCGAGCTTGAATCGGGCGAAAAATCGCTTATAGGAATGCTGTCGGATATCACATCCGCAAGGCTCGACGGATATATGGATTTGTAAAAAACAGATAGAAAATTTTTAACGGAACGGTGCTTTGCCGTTCCGTTTTTTCTGTAAAAAGCCCTTAAAAATTATACAGATTGTATAAACGCAATATACGAATTGCACAAATTGCAAATGAAAAGTTTGGAAAAAATCACGATAAAAACTAAATTGACGAAAATTATATAATGGTTTATAATATAGCTGAACTATCTTTATTTATATATTTAACCAAATAAGTTAAATATTGCTATAAAGAAAATATTATTTCATCACGGAGGAAAGTATGATGAAGAACTCAAACAGAAAGGTTATCAGCTTATTGCTTTCGGTATTGATTGCAATATCCGGCATCGTGCCTGCTTTTTCGGCATTTGCCGGTGACGGTGTAGATGGTGTTTATGATTTGCAAATCTTCTACAAGGACACCAACACAATTGTTCCAACCAAGGTTGAAGGCACCGAGGATGATTATATTGATTACTTGGTAGAGGGCGAAAAGCTTGCTCTCAAGTATGTGCTTATCGATTCGGAATGGCCTGATAACGCCTATGTAAAGTGGTATTCCGACGCTCCGGCGCTGGTCGATGTTGACCAGGACGGTCTTGTTAAGGCGTTCGACTCGTCAAAGGGTGCGGTTATCCACACATGGATCGACAACGAGGTAAAAACAATTCCTCTTTTGGGAAGCGTTCTCGGCTCTGCTTTGGAAAAGGTATTCTTTAACGAATATGTTGACCTTGACACAATGGATACGGACGAGATTGTAGGTCTTTTGGAAAAGTTCTTCGGCTCGGGCTCAGCCATTGCCGATGCTTCCGAGGGCTATCAGGGCGAGCTTATCGACTCTCTGCGTTCCTATTTGGATAAGGCAAACACAGGTATCCACTGCGAGCTTTACGATAATAGCGGTACAAAAATCGGCGAGGACGTTATCAAAATCGTCGTAACAAAAAATGAGGAGTGGTATGCTCAGTTTTTGCCAAACGGCACGCATATCACAAACAAATCTCAAATTCCTACAACCGTTGCAAAGGGCTCTGAGGTTCAGCTTTACGGTATCGTTACACCGCAGAGATTAGGCTTCGGTGTTGTTTACTCTGTAAAATCAACATCCATTTTCTCAACGGGTAAGGTTGTTGCAACCGTAAACGACAGCGGCTTGGTATCATTTAAGAACAAGGGCGAGGTAACCATTATGTGTTCGCCCGACTCGGAAGAGGTTATCGAGGCGATACTGAAGTTCGTAAACTATTTCTATGCTCTTGAAAACACGGGCACACTTGATACCGATAAAATTGCCGGAATTCTTATTGACTATGTCGGCATTGATATGAACAGAACCGTGCTTGCAGGTATTCTTGATGTATGCTTTGCAGTTAAGGATATTGCCGGCGATGTGGCAGACCCTGTTCAGCTTACGGCTACGGCAGTAGAAATACTTGCAAATATTATCCTCCAATTCACATATAATGACACAATCACATTTACGGTTGTTGACGCACAGCCGCTTGAAGCATTCGACCTTGACGGTGTATCAACCGTTAAGGAGGGTAACGAGATCAAGCTTGAGGTTACCAACATAGTTCCTTCAACAGGTGACACAACCGATATCGTTTGGAGTTCATCCGACCCGAGTATCGCAAGCGTAGATCCTAAAACAGGTGTAATCAAGGGACTTGATGCAGGAGGAGCGCTCGGTGCGGTATCCTCGCAGACCTGCTTGATTACGGCAACCTCAACCACAAACAATGTTAAACGAAGCGTAACGGTTACGGTTACGGGAAGAACGGGTAAGTATATCTCCCATGTCGATATTAACGGCAGCGACATTGTTCCTATTGAGGGCTCGGAAAAATATACATATACGGTTTATCCTCAGCGTGTAGCAGACAGCGATTGCCTGTTTGTAACATGGGGAATTGTTGCAGGTGAGGATGAGGACGGAAACCCGCAATATCTTTGGGCAAGCGAAGATGAGCCTGCCGTGGACCCCGACAATGTTGGACAGATGGATTACAGAGGTGTTTATACACCTATTAAGGGCGGTGTTTCAACAATTGCCCTGCAGGCTAAAACAGGATACAGGCTTTCCGACGGAAGCTTCTATGAAATCAGCAATGTAATTGCTACAAAGGAAATTCAGACAGGTATTCCTGTTGAGAAAATTCAAATCAGTGTGCTTGGCGGTACATCAAACGGCGATATTAACCGTGATAACACCTTCGAGTTAAACGGCAAAAGCTACCAGTATGTAACTATAAAGAAGGGCGTCGGAGAAGCATATATGGGCAACGGTGCTTCGCTTTCGGCAACTGTTTATCCCGACAATGCTACCGACAAAACGGTAAAGTGGGTTATTGACAACAATAACTATAAGCTTGACAACCTGAGCGAGGACACATCAACCGTTGATGTTAAGCAGAAGGCCGGCGAAGAAAATGCCGACACATTCAATGTTTACGCTGTTTCAAACGACGGCGAAATTGTTTCAAATATTATTACGGTTTGCGTAACAAGAAACTATTCTACGAGCAACACTATTGATCAGGATGCCGTTAATATGATAAACGGCAAAACTGCCGAGGCAACTCACTCAATGACCTTTGACGGCTCTTGGACATCTTCGGCTTATGCCTGCCACAAGGCAAACTGGTATTCCTCGGACGAAACCGTTTTCACCGTTGAGAACAAAGGAAACGATAATTCCGACGCAGTTTTGACGGCTCAGGATGTCGGCGTCGCTACGTTGTATTGTGTATCGGCTGACGGCGCTTTAGTTGACAGCGTTGAGGTAACCGTAAGACCCGATAAGGAAAGATTAAAGGGCATTATTGATATCTGCGAAAAATCAATTGTTCTTCGTACAAATAACAACAAGGCCGATTATCAAACCTATTTGAGAAAGCTTGACAAGGCTAATATCGTATATTACGAGGAGGATATGGCCTCTCAGCTTGTTTGTGACACGGTTGCAAACGACCTGCTTTCAGCCTTTATCAGAATAGGCGGATTTATCGGCATAGCCGGTGTAGAGATTCTCGGCACAAATAAATCACAGCTTAATACCGATTTCGTTACGGTTCAGGTTGGCTCCACATCAAACTACAAGAACTACTATTACGACTTTGATTATGCGCTTAAGCCGGCAAACGCTATGTATTCCGATATTGAGTGGACCTCATCAAACAGCAGCATCAGCGTTGACAAAAACGGCAAGTGCTCACCTACAAGCAACGATCCCTGCTCGGCAGTAATTACCTGCACTGTTACCGACTATAACGGCGGTGTACAGTCTGCAAGCAAGGTTGTTGCCTTTGCAAGAACAAAGGCAACGGGCGTAACGCTTAACAAAACAGAAATTACAGATGCCAAGATAGGCGAATCATACCAGCTTGAAGCAACCGTACAGCCAACAAATGTTTTGGGCAATTCAACTGCTTCGGTTAAGGATTGCAGATGGTACACATCAAATCCGTCAGTTGTAACGGTTGATGAAAGCGGTAAAATCACCTATGAATACGGCGGTGTTGCATACATTACCTGCGAAACAATGGACGGCGGCTATCAGGCTACCTGCAAGGTAACTGTTGTTACAAATTATGACGCATTAAGACTTCTTATAAATCAGTATGACGATTTACAATTAAGAGAGGAAAACTTCTATCCCGAAACGTGGGCTCCTTATATTAAGGCAAAAACCGAAGCAGAGCAAATGGTTGCGCAGGAAAATTCCTCACAGGAAGAGGTTGATGCAAAATATACCGAGCTTAAAACAGCATATCAGGGCTTGAAGAAATTTGTAGATATCCAAAGAGTTGAGCTTTATCTTGACGGTGAGGCAACCTCGGACTTCTATCAATATGACCTGAGCTTGCTTAAGGAGGGTATTTCCTATAAAAATGCAAAGCTTAACCTAAAGGTTAGACTTTTCCCGAATAATGCAACCTATCAGGCTGTAAAATGGGAAAGCTCCACACCGGATATTTCCGTTACCAACGACGGTGTAGCTTCTCCTACATCAAGTAAGGCATGCTACGGTAACATCACCTGTACCGTTACAGACTCCTTCGGCAGAGATTTCACAGACGATGTTTGGGTATCATATTCATATGTTCCCGTAACTGCGATTAATGTTTCTATGGACAGCATCACAGGCACCATCGGCGAAACCTATAAGCTGACAGCAGTTGTTGAGCCTCAGGGCTCAAGCCTTACACATGCATTCCCTGCAAGTATTCAGGATTATTTCTGGGCATCCGATGACGAAAGCGTTGCAACAGTTGACCAGACAGGCTTGGTAACCTTTACGGGCGCAGGCTCAACCAGCGTAAAATGTATATCCTACGACGGTGGTATCTATGGCGAATGTAAGGTTTCCTCGCAGGGCGACAGAACTGCACTTAAGGCGGCGCTTGAGGAATATAAGGATGTAGATTATACACAGTATGCTTACGATTACGGTATGGCATTTAAGACCGCATATGAGAATGCTCAAAGTGCATTGACAAATGACGGTTTGAGCCAGGAGGGTATTGACGCGGCCACGGAAGCGCTTGTGAATGCGGCTGACCTGTTGCCTGCACATCCTTATATTAATGTAGAAGCCGTAAATCTTAGCTGGAATTCACAAAAGAGAAATCTGTCAAACAGCATAACTCAGGTGGGCAGTGGTACGGTAGGCTCAAATAATTCAGTAGGAATTGACCTGTCAAGCAACTTCTCAAACTACAATGATTATAATGATTTAATTATTACAGCAAGTGCATCACCGACAAATTCTATGTATAAGAACATAAATTGGGAGGTGCTGCAATCATGGAATATTTCTTATTCTACAAGCCTTTCAAAGATTACCTTTACACCGAGCCAGAGAACGCAGGGTGCTTGGGCAAAGGTTAGGGTAAATTATGTAAGCCATTATGATGTAGTAACATCAAGAATATTCTATATAGCTTTTTCGGATAATCCTACAACATCACTTACTGTTGAGGAAACAAATCTAACTCTTAAGGGCTCAGCTGACCCGTATCAGCTCAATTACTCTGTAAACAGTGGCGCAGAGATTACGGATGTTGTATTTACATCATCGGATGAAAATGTTGCAACCGTATCTGACGACGGCAAGATTACTCCAGTTGAGGTCGGAACCTGTACAATTTATGCTCAAACACTGTACGGCGGCATAACAAAAGAGGTTAGCGTTGAAATTACTGCAGACTTCTCTGTTCTTGCAAATAAGGTTGCAGAATATACCGAGCTTCTTAATAATGCACAGGGCACAAATGAGTTTACACAGGAATCTCTGGATGCACTCGGAGCAGAAATTGCATATTCAAAGGCAATTGTTGATGAGGGTAAGGCTACTCAAAGAGAGGTAAACGAGGCTCTTAGAAGACTTGAAATTGCAAGACAAAATCTTGAGGGCTACACTCCTGCCGAGGGTATCGGTATTGATTTAAGCAAGGAATCCGCAGATACGGAAATTGTTAATCCGGGCTTTATCAGATACACAAACAATACTCTTAACAACAAGTCAATCCAGCTCTTGTCACAGGTTAAGCCTGAGGGCTCAAGGTATCAAACATTAACCTGGACCTCCGACAGCGATATCATTACAGTAACAAATGACGGTCTTGTAACCTGCACATCGGGCACAACGCTTGGCGCGGTTGCAAAGATTACCTGCACAATAACAACCATTTACGGTCAAACCTATGCCGCAAGCGTTTATGTGTCATTTGTAAGAGTGCCTGTTTCGGGCGTAAGCTTTACAAGCGAGCTTGTTTACGGCGCACCTAACGAAACAAAGGCCGTTCCTGTTAAGTTTGAATCGGCACAGATTGCAAATCCGTCCTTAAAGAAGGCAATTTACACATCGGCTGACGAAAGCATTGCTACGGTTGACGCTGACGGTAATGTAACCTTCCACAGCCAAGGTGACACAACAATTACGGTTGTTGCACTTGACGGTGGTTACAGCGGCACAATTAATGCAAGAACAACTTGGGACACAACGGCTCTTAAAGAGGCTTTGAATCAGGCAAATGCCGTTGTTTCAACCGATTATGAATATGCATATATTCAGGCGCTTGAGGAAAAGAAGACTGCGGCACAAACGGTTTACGATAATCCGTATGCAACGCAGGAGGAAATTGACGCAGCCTGCACAGAGCTTACTACCGCACTGACAGCGCTTGAGGGCCACGAGTTTATCATTCCTACATTTGAGGCAAAGATAAACGGCGAAGATATTGTTGACAATATGACATATGAGGTTGACCCTGAAACAAAGCAGTTAACGGTTAATTGTGAGGTTATCGGCACTATGTATAAGAGTGTTGAAATAACCACACAAAACGAAGACGGTGCAACAGCCGAAGTAAACGGAACAAATATTGTTATCACAAAGACGGCAGATACGGGCATTGTTGGTATTAAGGCTGTCATTACAGACGATTACGACAGAACATATACCTACGAATATACCATAAAGCTTGTTGATACAATTGTTAATATCGAGTCAATTTCAATCACCTATAATGGTGAAGTAATTGACACCATGAAGAACCTTTCGGGATACGGATACGGATATACCACATTTGAAGCGTTCACATTAGGCTATGTTTCAAATACACCTAATTCGTCGGTACCTGTATCGGTTAAATGGACATCTTCAAATTCGAGTTATATCACAATTGATGAGAATACAGGACTTGTTGACTTAACAGCTGCCGGAAAATTTAAGGCAACAAATACGGCAAACATAACCTGTACCGTAACAAATACAGACGGCACGACGGCCACAAAAACTATTTCGCTGACAATAGCAAGATAAGGAGTGATGAAAATTGAAAAAGAATTTTAAAAGAGCTATTTCGTTACTCCTTACAGCTATGATGCTGTTTAGCACAATGGCGTTCAGTATCGTTGCAAATGCAGAGGATTTGGTTTCTATAAACGAAACCAACTTCTCTGACAAAAACTTCAGAGCCATTGTTATGCAGGTTTACGACACAAACGGCGACGGCTTTTTAAGCGAGACAGAGCGCAGCAAGTCCATTATGACCTTGGCTGCCTATGCTGAAGAAATCTGCGGCGAAAATGCCGTTATCGAAAATTTAAAGGGTATAGAATTTTTCCCTAATATAACAAGACTTTATTGTGCAGGTATCGGATTGTCCGAGCTTGATGTAAGCGGTAATACAAATCTTGTTTTGCTTTCCGCCGGCGGTAATAATTTAACCTCCGTTACTCTCGGCACCCAGCAAAATATGACAGGTCTTGATATTTCCGCAAACGATATCACAAGCCTCGATTTATCTGCTTGCCCTAATTTGACAAGTCTTGAATGTTATTCAAATGCGCTGACCTCGCTTGATGTAAGTATGCTTTCAAATTTGCAGCTTCTCTACTGTCAGCAAAACAATCTTACCTCTTTAAATCTTCAAAGCAACACACAGCTTTACGATTTGCACTGCTCAAACAATAATATGTGGGAGCTTGATTTAAGCGCAAACACAAATTTGGGCGAGCTGTCCTCTGCCGAAATAGGCGAGCAATGGGTTAAGGCAACCTCTTATTTGCAGAATAACACAATTTATGCAAACCACGTTTTCTCAAAAACATCTAATCTTTTAGCTACATCTGTTGATGTCGTAACCGAAACCGAGGACGAAACTCAAACAACTCTCGGATATGCAAACGGCAACTTCTTTACAACGGAAGTAACATACATTAAGGATAAGCTCGTAGATGAAAACAAGCAGAAATTTGACGGTATTATATATACATATAATGTAAATAACGCAAATTGCGATAATATGACCGTTAATGTTAAGCTTAACCGTAGCTTCTATCAGGTAAACTATTACCTTGATTCAACAAAGCAGGTTCGTCTTGCATATTATCTTGTTTTGGGCGGCAACTCCGCAATTGTACCGGATTTTCCTGAGGCTCCTACATGTAAGAGGCTTATTGGTTGGTCCGATACGGCTGTAAATGTAACAGAGGATAAGGATATTTATATTATCTGGGCTGACGACCATAAGATGCATTGGTCCATAGACAGCAAGTATGATGTAAGTATGTATTGCGAAAACTGCGTTAATAAGACCGTAACCTTCAATTTCCTTGATGCTTACAACTCAAAGAAGGGACAAAGCAACTTTGTTGAAAAAGGAGATATGAATAACGACGGATGCATAAATGCTAAGGATTTTGCAATAATTATTCATCAATAAGCATAAAGCAAAGCATAAAACAGCGAGTGATTATCACTCGCTGTTTTTAACATTTGATATGCGGTCGATAAATAAAAATAAAGGTTAGGATTTTCCTAACCTTTTTCTTCGGATTACTACCGTTACCCTACTCTTGTGCTTCCTTTTTAGCTTCCTTTTCGGCTCTTTTAGCCATACGCTTTTTCTTTGTTTTATAGCCTAAAAGCTTGTCCAAATTTTCCTGCGGTGTAGAATACGAGCCGATGGTTACGCTCTGTTCGCCGTAAATTCCGTGAAAGTCGGAGCCACCTGTCATAAGAATTTTCTTTTTGTTGCAAAATTCTATAAGCCTCTGTGTAAGCTCGTCGTCGTTATACGGGCTCCAAACCTCAACACCGTCGAGACCAAGCTCCAGATATTCCTCAATATTTTCTTCGTTATTATATTTGCCGGGATGTGCAAGAATTGCAATTCCGCCTGCACCGTGAATTTCATCAATTACCTCCTTAACGGAAGGTGTTTTGGTAGGTGCAAGGACATTTGTCTCGCTTCCCGTGTCAAACAAAGCCGTGTACAAATCGCCGAAGATTTTGTCCGTATAGCCTGCGTCCATAAGCGCATGCATAATATGCTGCTTGTACAAATTTGTTGAACCGCTTGCGTGGTTGATGATAAATTCGGTTGTGATAGGAAATCTTGCCGCAACCTTAAGCATCATAATTTGTCCTGCTCTTTTGCGAGCAACCGAGGTTTTTTTGCAAATCCTCTCCAAACGGTCCGGAGCATCGGCAAGGTATGAAATAATATGAACCTTTTTTCCCTCCTGTTCGTCAAATGCCGAAATTTCAACGGCGGGAATAATGGTTACATCATATCTTTTACCTATTACCTGGCCTCTTACGGTACCTGCCAGGCAGTCGTGGTCGGTTATGGCAATAGTGTCAATTCCGCTTTTATGTGCGATAACTATCAAATCTTCAATTCCTACCGAGCCATCGCTTAATTTTGTGTGACAATGTAAATCTGCTGCCATAAAGAACTCCTTCCAAGGTAATAGATGGGTATAATTTGCCGAATTTACCTTAATACCAATATACCACAGCGCCGTCAAAAAATCAAGGGGATTTTCATAAAATCCCCTTAAATAAAGCCTTTTACGGCATATCAAATTTTCGGAAGAGCAAGCTTTTGTGTATTCCTACAAAAAAATATATAAAACTTTGTATATTATTTATTTAGATAATAGACAAATATGCTTGTTTAGTTGACTAACAGGCAAACCTACCACATTGAAATAGTCGCCCTCAATGCCTTCGATAAGCAAAGAACCGTATCCCTGGATACCGTAGGCGCCTGCCTTGTCCTTATATTCCGATGTGGCAATATATCTGTCTATATCCTCATCGCTCAGCTCGAAAAATTTTACCTTTGTTTCAACTGAAAATGTATCCGTGTAGCTTCCCTTTAAAACCGTAACGCCTGTAAAAACGCTGTGCACCTTGCCCGAAAGCAATTTTAGCATTTCTCTTGCTTCGGACTCGTCGGCAGGCTTACCCAAAATCCTTGCGTCAACGGCAACCACGGTGTCGGCGCCGATAACAATGTCGTCCTCGCTTCTGAACGGCTCTGCCTTTATGCAGGACAGATGCTCCACAGCCTGCCTCGGCGAAATTCCGTCGGGCAGGGCTTCGTCAACATTGCTTACCCTTACCTCAAAGTCGTCGGTGATATATTTCATAAGCTCACGCCTGCGCGGACTTTGCGATGCTAATATAATCATTACTGTACTCCTCTGTAATATAATCCTCTTGTGTATTTTCCGTCAATTGTTCTGCCCTTTTCAAAGGCGTCAATTATGTCGGCAACCTCCTGTGCGCTTTCGTCCGTGAAATAAAAATGTATAAAATCAACCTTTATTTCCTCCTGCCTGTCGCCGAGATAGAGCGGTATCGGATTTAACAGCTCAACACAGGGATAGCTCGAACAAACAACCTTAAACTCAAAGCCCTTTCTGTCTGTTAGGGCACCCTGCTTTTTGCATTTTTCACAGCCTATACGGTTTTTCACAGGACAGTTTCTTGTAAGCATCAGCGGAAGCTTGCCGTATCCTATAATTCCCGTGTCGTTTGCAGATATCGAATTAGCCTGCTTCAAGGTTGCCTCAAAGGATATAATGGGCGAATTAAACCTGCGCGCACATTCGCTGTTATATACATTCAAGCCGAAATCGCCGTAGGGCTTAAGTCCCAAATCACCTGCTGCTTTATATGCCCCTAAATTTGAGCAAAGCGCATTTTTTACACCGATTGCCTTAAGCTCCTTTAAGCGTTGCTTTATTTTATCTTCGGCGGAAAACATACCTCTCGGTATCTCCACTCCTGCGTTCAGCCTTATGAAATCCTCGTTACTGCTCCAAATGGGTATGAAAATTCGTTCAAAAGGATGCCTGCTCGGAATTGCTTCGGGATTTGCAAACCTTGCCGTATAATAGGGAATTTCGTCCTTATTGCCCGACGGAACAACGCATAGCGGCTTTGCCTTAACCTCGATGCTCTTTTCTTCGTCAAGCCTTTCAACAGCCTCTCTGCGAAGCGCGTTAAGACTGCCTGCCGATACTATGAGCCCGTTGTCAAGCTCAATTTCTATGCTTTGCAGATAATACTGAGTGTTGCCGAGCTTGCCGAGCCTTTGCTTTACGGTATCCTCGGTCATAGGCTTGTTTATTGCCCTTTCGGGTTCATCACCGAAAACGGTTACGCTTTTACCTCTTGCCTCTGCCTCAAGCGAAATCGGCTCACCCTGCCTGCAACGGAATTTTAACGAAATGGGAAGCAGAGGGTTTTCGTTATCGTAAAGGTGGGAAAGCTCCTTTAGCACATCCCTTGCACCGATAACATCCTCCTTTTGCCTTGTGCCGAACATATCCCTGCGTATGCCTGTAAAATATCCGTCCGTAAAGCCTGTACGGCTGAATACGGCTCTCAATCTGTCCCTGTCGTTATCGCCAAGTGCTTTGTCGAGCGCCTTTTTACAGCCGGTTACGGCGCCTGCCACATATTCGGGACGCTTCATTCTGCCCTCGATTTTAAGCGAGGCTATGCCCGCCTGCTCAATTTCCTCCATATGCTCAATAAGGCTCAAATCCTTGAGCGACAAATCACAGCTTGAGCTTTTGTCGGCGGAAAAGCTTAATCTACAAGGCTGTGCGCACAGTCCTCGGTTACCGCTTCTTCCACCCAGCATTGCCGAAAGATAGCATTGACCGCTGACGCACATACACAGTGCGCCGTGCACAAACATTTCAAGCTCCATAGAGGTGCTTTTTTTGATTTTCTTAATTTCATCAAGGCTCATTTCCCTTGGCACAACGGCTCGCACAAAGCCCATTTCCTCAAGCGCCTTAAATCCCTCGGGCGAATTAACACTGCATTGTGTCGAGGCGTGAAGCCTTGCCTGCGGAAAATGATTTTTTATCATCTGCGCAAGACCTAAATCCTGAACGATAAATGCGTCAACTCCGCATTTGAGCGCTCTTTTTACCGTGTCGTACGCCGTTTTCATTTCGCTGTCGGAAATTAATATGTTGAGCGTTAAATACACCTTAACTGCTCTTTGATGACAATATACAACGGCTTTATTCAGTTCGTCAAAATCAAAATTTGTCGCACCCCGTCGGGCATTTATATCCTTTACGCCGAGATAAACTGCGTTTGCGCCGCAGCGCACTCCTGCAATAAGGCTTTCCATGCTTCCGGCAGGTGCCAAAATTTCCATATTGTTCATATCTCTCCAAAAAAATTGGGTGCCTGACAGGACACCCAAAAGCACATTATGATAATTTGTTTCGAAGATTTGAAATCTCTCTGTTTAGTCTTTCGATTTCTCTCCTTGCAACATCAACCTCCAGCTTTGCTCTGGCGGCGTCTTCGATATAATCCTTAATTTGAACACGAAGATTTACAGCTTCGCTGTTTGCCTTTTTGCAGGCATCTGCTTGGTCGAGAGCAACCAAAACAGCAAGTTGAGTTTGAGAAAGGTTCGGTGCGCCGGCATTAATGCTTCTCATTTCTGCGTCGATAATCTCGCCGAGCTCTTCAACATACTCTACATCATCCTCGGAAAGAATAGAATATGTGTTACCGTAAATTCTTAGTGTAATTCTGTTTTTTTCCATTAAACTCACCCTTTTCGTCTGCAGCCTAACAGTATCCGAACCTCATTATGTTCGAATACTGTTAGGCTAGCACAAAATTCTCTTATACAAGATTTAGTATAACAATTAATTATCGTATTGTCAAATAAAATATGCCGTTTTTACTTGTATTTTGAGGGATTATCTAATATAATCTGTTTAGTGGTAAATTTAGCAGGGAGCAGAGGTAAATTTATGCAGAAAATATTTGTTTTAAATACCAAAAACACCCATTATGCCTTGGGAATTGATGATGAGGGCAGGCTTCGTCATATCCATTGGGGTAAAAAGGCAAGCGAGCAGGATTACGAGATATTTCCCATCTGGGATGTTAATTCAAACTATTCCGACCTCGATACAGCTACTATGGAATATACTGTGTTCGGAGGAAAGATGTATCGCAACTGTGCGTTTAAATGCGTATATCCCGACGGCTGTCGTGACAGCGTTTTTACCTTTAAAAACGCAGACTGCGCTCCCGGCAGGCTGACAATTGTTATGCAGGACAAAGCCTATGCCGTTGAGCTTGCGCTGGTTTATGAATACAGCGAGGATACGGACATCATAACAAGATACGCAAGGGTAAAAAACAATACCGGCGATGTGCTTGTGCTTGATAAAATTGCCTCTGCCGAAATTAATCTTCCGGGCGACGCACCGTATGAAATAAAAAATACAAACGGCTCTTGGGGTGCGGAATTTCAAATTGAAAAAACCACGCTTCAAACGGGTATGCTCACCTTTGAATCGCGCAAGGGAACAATGGGGCATACAAATTCACCGTTTTTCATTGCTTCCAGAGGTGCAAACGAGGATGAGGGAGCCGTTTATTTCGCTTCGCTCGGCTACGGCGGAAACTTCAAAATTGAATTGCAGAGAAGCTTTGACGGCAAAACCCGTGCCGTTATGGGCATTTCGGATTTCGATTTTACATATCATCTTCAAAACGGCGAGGAATTTGTTACGCCTAAAGCTTATATGGGCTTTGCAAACGGCTTTAACGATATGAGCAATCAGATGTCGGATTTCGCCGTTAAAAATATTCTGCCCAAATCCTTTGCAGATAAGCCGCTTCCCGTATTATACAATTCGTGGGAGGCAACAGGCTTTGATGTTAATGCACAGGAGCAGTTAAAATTGGCAGGCCTTGCAAAAAGCATCGGATGCGAGCTTTTTGTTATGGACGACGGCTGGTTCGGAAAGCGAAATAACGACCGTGCCGGTCTTGGCGATTGGTTCGTTAATGAGGAAAAATTTCCGAACGGCATAGACGAGCTGATAGACGGCGTAAATGCGCTTGGTATGGATTTCGGCTTGTGGTTCGAGCCTGAGATGGTGCAAAAGGACAGTGATTTATACCGTGCCCATCCCGATTGGATTTATTATTATAAAAACCGTGAAAGCAGTGAACTACGCAATCAGCTTGTGCTTAATTTAACAAAGCCCGAGGTCGAGCAATATGTGTTTGACTGTATGGACAAAATGCTTGAAAAGCACAATATTCGATATATAAAATGGGATATGAACAGACCGTTTTCGGAGATAGGCGCAGAAAATCTTGAAAATCCGAGAGAGCTTTGGTATCGTCACACTATGGCTGTTTACCGTATTGCAGATAAGCTCAAGGCAAAATATCCGTATCTTCAGCTTGAGGCGTGCGCCTCGGGCGGAGGCCGTGCAGAATACGGCGCAATGGAGCATTTTGATATGGTGTGGACCTCCGACAACACGGACCCTCTGGACAGATTTGTTATTCAAAACGGCTTTTCACAGCTTTATCCTATCAAATGTATGCGTGCTTGGGTGACGGATTGGAACGATAACAACCGACCCGTTTCGTTGGAGTATAGATTTAATTCTTCAATGCAGGGCAGTCTTTCCGTCGGCGCAAATCTGTTGCGATTTTCGGATAAGGATTTGGAAAAGGCAAAGGAATGTATTGCGCTTTATAAAGAATACCGAAGCACAATTCAGCTTGGCAGTCATTACAGAATTAAAAATATCGAGGACGACGGCTTTGTTGTTAATCAATATGTAAGCAGGGACAGAAGCGAAGCCATTGTGTTTATCGCAGGCGGTGCAGACTCAATTTTCAACCGTCAGTTTAAAACATACAGCCTTCGCGGACTTGACGAAAATGCAAAATACAGAGTTGAGGACGGAAATAATACCTACGAAAAAACGGGAGCTTATCTTATGAATAAGTGTATGGATGTTCGCATTGACCGACCTCTGTATAACAAAATATTAAGGCTGAAAAAGTTGACTCAGGAATAATTTAGTGCTATTATACTTTTTAAATTAAAATATCAAAAGCAGGAGAAAAATTATGGACAGTATGGCTATGACACAGTTCAAGCGCAAGCTTCCTGTGCCTAAGGAAATAAAAGAACAGTATCCTTTATCTGCACATGCGGCGGCAGTAAAGGAGGAAAGAGACAGGCAAATTGCAAATGTATTTACAGGCGAAAGCGACAGGCTTCTGCTTGTAATCGGTCCCTGCTCGGCAGACAGGGCAGATTCCGTTTTGGACTATATTCACCGTTTGGCAGAGGTTCAAAAGGAGGTTGACGACAAAATCCTTATTATTCCCCGTATTTATACAGGAAAGCCACGCACAACGGGCGCAGGATATAAGGGTATGCTTCATCAGCCCGACCCCGACAAAAAGCCCGATATGCTTGAGGGCGTTATCGCAATAAGAAATCTCCACAGAGATGCAATTGAGCAAACGGGCCTAACCTGTGCAGACGAGATGCTTTATCCCGAAAATTGCAGATATCTGTCGGACCTTTTATCCTATGTTGCCATCGGTGCCCGTTCCGTTGAAAACCAAGAGCACAGACTTGTTTCAAGCTCTCTCAATATCCCTGTTGGTATGAAAAATCCTACCTCGGGCGACTTTTCCATTATGCTCAACGCAATAAAAGCGGCGCAAAGCGGACATGTGTTCCTGTACAGAGGCTGGGAGGTTGAAAGCGCAGGCAATCCGCTTGCCCACGCAATTCTCCGCGGAAGCGTGAATAAGCATGGAATAAATCACTCAAACTATCATTACGAGGACCTTATCACTCTGCACGGAATGTACTGTAACGACGGCTTTGAAAACCCGAGCGTTATCGTTGATACAAACCATTCAAATTCGGGCAAAAAGTATATGGAGCAAATCAGAATTGCAAACGAGGTGCTTCATTCCATGCGCCACAGCGACGATATAAGAAAAATGGTTAAGGGCTTTATGATAGAATCATATATCGAGGACGGCTGTCAAAAAATCGAGGACGGCGTTTACGGCAAGTCTATCACCGACCCCTGTCTTGGATGGGATAAGACGAAGGAACTTATTTATACTATCGCAGAGCAGTTATAATATGGATTATAAAAGATTAACCCAAAATTTAATAAGCGTAATAAAAGAAGCTCAAATTAAGCTGGGCTACGAGGAAATTTCCATAGGTGTAAACTATGTTCTCCCGTCGCTCATCCATCTTTTAGGCAATGAAGCAAACGAGAAAAATATCGAGGATATTCTTCTCGTTTTTGCTCGTGCGAGCGAGGAAATCTTTGGCAAAATTGATGTTAAAAAAATCGAAAACGGCTTTAGGCTGACCGTTTCCGAAAAGGGCGTAAAATATGTTAATTCTCTCATCAAGCCCGACGATTTTCTTGTAAAATTCATAAACGAGGTAAAAAATCCGCTTGCCACCATAGACAGCGTTATTAATGTGTTCAGGCAGTACAGCGATAAGGTGGTTGTCAGAAAAACGCAGGATAACAGCGAGTTTGATTATGTGATTTATTTTGAGGACGGCAAGCCCGACAGCTTTTGGTATTGCATCGACACGGAGGATTTGGGCATAACATATCATCGCTTCACTATGGAGGATTACACAGATTTTGGCTTTTAATTAGCAAATTTTTGTTTAAAAAAATGAAATTTGCATAATTTATTGACAAAAAATTAACGAAGATATAATATAGTAGCAATAGAAAATACTGAAGGGAGTATATACTATGGCTAACAGAAGAGTTGCGTTGGTAGGATGCGGAATGGTTGGTATGAGCTATGCCTATTCCCTGCTTAATTCCGACCTTTGCAATGAGCTTATTTTAATTGATATTAACGAAGAAAAGGCGAGAGGCGAGGCTATGGACCTTAACCACGGCCTTTGCTTTTCGGGCTCACATATGAAAATCCGTGCAGGCTCGTTTGAGGATTGCGCTTATGCCGATTTGGTTGTTATAACGGCGTCGGCAGGCTCAAGAAAGCCGGGACAAACACGGTTTGACCTGCTTAACAGCAATGTTCAAATCTTTAAATCCTTCATTTCAAAAATTGTTGCTTCGGGCTTTAACGGCATCTTCCTTGTTGCCTCAAATCCCGTTGATATTATGACGAGAGTAACCTATGAGCTTTCGGGATTTCCTGCAAACAGAGTAATCGGCTCCGGCACAACTCTCGACACAGCAAGGCTCCGTTATCTTGTCGGCGATTATTTTCAGGCAGATCCTCATTCGGTTCACGGCTATGTTATAGGCGAGCACGGCGACAGCGAATTTGTGCCGTTTTCACAGCTTAATCTGTCAACCAAAAATGTTGAGGAATTCTTTACAGACGAAAGGTTTTCGGCTGATTATAAGAGAGAAGACATAGAGGAAATTATAGAGAAGGTCAAGAATTCGGGCGCCGAGGTTATCAAGGCAAAGGGCGCCACCTACTACGGCATAGGTATGTCCCTTGTAAGAATAACAAAGGCAATCTTCGGCGACGAAAATTCGGTTATCACCGTATCATCAAGGCTAAACGGCGAGTACGGCGGTATGCGTGACGTTTATCTCGGACTGCCTGCCTATGTAAACAGAAACGGCGTAAGAAAAATTCTTCCTCTCAACCTAACCGATGAGGAGGTTGAAAAGCTTCGCCATAGCTATAATGTTTTAAAGGACAGCTTTGACAAGCTTTCGTTATAGCTCTTATCCCCTGTAACTGTTTACAGGGGTTCTTTTTATATAAATTTGTTCTGCAATAAACACAGTTTTTAGTCATATTTACTAAACTTTTCAAACATTGTTATTTTTTTAACAAAAGTGCTTGAATACTTTTAATCAATTATATATAATTACTATGCAAAATAGACTAACGGGGGTATGAATTTATGGAATATCGTATCGAACACGACTCAATGGGAGAGGTTAAGGTTCCTGCCGATAAGTATTGGGCAGCACAGACCGAAAGAAGCCACGAGAATTTTAAAATCGGAGTAGGCATTGAAACGATGCCGAGAGAAATTACTCACGCTTTCGGAATTCTTAAAAAGGCTGCCGCTATCGCAAACAACAGCCTGAAGCCCGAAAAAATGACGGACGAAAAGCTTAATGCAATTTCACAGGCATGCGACGAGGTTATAAGCGGCAAGCTAAACGAGCATTTTCCGCTTGTTGTTTGGCAGACAGGCTCGGGCACACAGTCTAATATGAATGCAAACGAGGTTATTGCAAACAGAGGCAACGAAATTGCCGGTGCAAAGCTTCTTCACCCTAATGATGATATCAATATGTCACAGTCGTCAAACGACACCTTCCCGACAGCTATGAGCATTGCGGCGGTTTTGGGAATTGAGGATAAGGTTTTCCCTGCACTTGATAAGCTGATTGCTACCTTCAAAAAGCTTGAAGAGGAAAACGAGGATGTCGTTAAGTCGGGCAGAACTCATCTTCAGGACGCAACACCTATAAAGTTTTCGCAGGAAATCAGCGGCTGGCGTTCCTCCTTGGAAAAGGACAGAAGACTTTTGGAAATTGCGCTTCCCGAGCTTAAGGAGCTTGCTCTCGGCGGAACAGCCGTAGGAACGGGACTTAATGCACCCGAGGGCTTTGACTGCGCTGTTGCCCAAGCCGTAACCGATATTACAGGCAAAAAATTCATAACTGCTCCAAATAAATTCCACGCGCTCACCTCAAAGGACGAAATCGTTTTTGCACACGGCGCCCTAAAGGCTCTTGCGTGTGACCTTATGAAAATAGCAAACGATGTCAGATGGCTTGCCTCCGGACCGAGAGTAGGTCTTGGAGAAATCACAATTCCCGAAAACGAGCCGGGCTCATCAATTATGCCGGGTAAGGTTAATCCGACACAGTGCGAAGCCGTTACAATGGTTGCCGTTCAGGTTATCGGCAACGACACGGCTATCGGTATGGCGGCTTCACAGGGCAATTTTGAGCTTAATGTGTTTATGCCCGTTATTATCTATAATTTTACACAGTCGGTAAGACTTTTGAGCGAGGCAATGGTTTCGTTTAACGACAACTGCGCAGTTGGCATAAAGGCAAACAGAGAGAAGATGCATAATAATCTGCACAATTCTCTTATGCTTGTCACCGCGCTTAATCCGTATATCGGCTACGAAAATGCCGCAAAAACTGCAAAGAAAGCGTTTAAGGACAATATTTCTTTAAAGCAGGCATGTGTGGAATTAGGCTTCCTTACAGAAGAAAAATTTGACGAGGTGTTCCATCCCGAAGAGATGGCATAGCCTCGGCAAGCGGCAGGATTATATTATTGAAATCAGGAGGAAATGCAATGGTTTTTAGTTATTATCCCGGTTGCACGCTGAAAACAAAGGCAAGGGATTTGGATAAATATGCCAGACTTTCTGCCGAAGCATTGGATATAAGGCTTGAGGAGCTTGAGGATTGGCAGTGCTGCGGTGGCGTTTACCCTATGGCAAGGGATGAGATAGCAACAAAGCTGTCATCCGTTCGTGCATTGAATCAGTCAAAGGAGCTTGGCAGAGATTTGGTTACAATGTGCTCCGCCTGTCATAATGTTATCAAGCAGGTTAATAACGATATGAAGGATGCGGAAATTGCCGATAAGGTTGCAAGATATATGGGCTTGGAGGATGCCTATCGCGGTGAAACAAATGTTATTCACTATCTCGAGCTTCTTCGCGACAGGGTTGGCTTTGATAAAATTAAGGAAAAGGTAACTAATCCTTTAACAGATGTAAAAATCGGCGCATACTACGGCTGTCTGCTTCTTCGCCCAAGCGGCGTTATGCAGTTTGACGACCCCGAAAATCCTACAATTATGGAGGATTTCATCAAGGCACTCGGTGCAACTCCCGTGGTTTACGCTATGCGAAACGAGTGCTGCGGAGGCTACACAACTCTCGGTCACAGGGAAATTGCCGTGAAAAAGGGCAACGCTGTTTTGGAGAATGCCGTTAATAACGGCGCCGAGATGATAATTACTGCCTGTCCGCTTTGTTTATATAATTTAAAGAAGAACGCAAACGAATACGATGTGCCTGTCTATTATTTCACTGAAATTTTAGCCAAGGCGCTCGGTATTGAATAAGGGAGGACTTAGTGTGATAAATCACACTAATCCGATTGTATCTCAGTTGCGGTACCCAAAATTCCAATAGGAATTTTGACCGCTGCCAGTTCTTTTTGCTTCCTTCATCTCGCACTGCGAGCGGTCGCAAACGAACCCATCAAAATTTGCCTTAGGCATAATTTTGATATGGCTAAATTCCCATTATACGCCTTATCCGGCTACAATAAGGTGTCGGGAATTATTTATATACTATTTGTAGCCGGAAAGGCTATGGGAATTGCTATGGAAAACAAAAACATCAAAGAGCAGGTGCTTCGTTCATCGGGTGTAAATCCGCTAAAATGTATGAGATGCGGCAAATGCTCGGCAACCTGCCCGTCCTATGACAGTATGGAATATCATCCGCATCAGTTTGTTTATATGGTGGAAAAGGGAGATATCCAACCGCTTCTTAAAAGCGAGTCGCTTTACACCTGCCTGTCCTGCTTCGCCTGTGTTGAGCGTTGCCCGAGAAATGTTGAGCCTGCAAAGCTTGTTGAAGCTGTAAGGCTTGCCGTTATTCGTCAGCAGGGCGAAATCCATATGAAGCCGCAGGATATCGTAGAAATGTTAGACGACGATTTGCCTCAGCAGGCAATTGTCAGCGCAATGAGAAAATATCAAAAGTAAGGAGGAGATAATCTATGCAAAGAATTGGCGTATTTGTATGCTGGTGCGGAAGCAATATCGCAGGCACGGTTGATGTTCATCAGGTTGCCGAGGCGCTGAAAAATGAGCCGGGCGTAGTTTACTCCACCGACTATCAGTATATGTGCTCGGAGGCAGGACAAAATCTTGTTAAGGACGCAATTAAAGAGTATAACCTTACAGGTGTTGTGATTTGCTCCTGCTCACCCCGTATGCACGAAAATACCTTCCGTAAGGCTGCCGCTTCGGTTGGCTTAAATCCCTATATGGTAGAAATTGCAAACATTCGTGAGCAATGCTCCTGGATACATAAGGATATGCCCGTTGCAACCGAAAAGGCTATTATTTTGGGCAGAGCCGCTATCGCAAAGGTGCATCTTAACGCACCGCTGACGGCAGGCGAAAGTCCTGTTACAAAAAGAGCGCTTGTTATCGGCGGCGGTATCGCGGGTATTCAAACAGCCATTGATATCGCAGATGCAGGCTTTGAGGTTGATATTGTGGAAAAGTCGCCGACAATCGGCGGCAAGATGGCACAAATTGACAAAACCTTCCCAACCTTAGACTGTGCCGCCTGTATTCTAACTCCTAAAATGGTAGAGGCCGCACAGCAGGAAAAAATTAAGATTTATTCTTACAGCGAGGTGGAGGAGGTTAAAGGCTTTGTCGGTAACTTCTCCGTTAAAATCAGGAAAAAGGCACGATATGTAAACGAGTATATCTGTACAGGCTGTGGCTTGTGTACGGAAAAATGTCCTCAAAAGGCTGTTCCAAACGAGTTTAATCTCGGTATGGATAACAGAAGGGCTGTTTATATCCCGTTTGCACAGGCAGTTCCGAAGGTTGCAACCATTGACCCCAACTATTGCACAAAGCTTAAAACGGGCAAGTGCGGTGTTTGCTCTATGGTTTGCGAGGCAAAGGCTATTGATTATACTCAAAAGGACGAAATCGTTGAGGCAAAATACGGTGCTATTGTTGTTGCCACAGGATTTAATCCTATTGATGTGTCGAAATTTGATGAATTTGCATACAGTCAGTCGCCCGATGTCGTAACCTCGCTTGAATACGAAAGATTAATGAATGCGGCAGGCCCCACAAACGGCACTCTGCTTCGTCCGTCCGACCTAAAGCATCCTAAAACCATCGTGTTTGTACAGTGCGTCGGCTCACGCTGTGACGCAACAAACGAAAAGGGCAAGCAGTATTGCTCAAAGGTTTGCTGTATGTACACCGCAAAGCATGCAATGCTTACAAGAGAAAAATATCCCGACACGGATGTTTATGTTTTCTATATAGATGTTCGTACTCCGGGCAAGAGCTTTGACGAGTTTTATCGCAGAGCCGTTGAGGAATACGGAGTGCATTATATCAAGGGTATGGTAGGTAAGGTTGTTCCCGAAAACGGAAAGCTCAAGGTTCAGGCCTCCGATTTGCTTTCAAACGAACAGCTTCATATCGACGCCGATATGGTTGTGCTTGCCGCCGCAGTTGAGCCCGACAAATCGGCTCGCGGGCTCGCCACAATGCTTACGGCATCTATGGATACAAACGATTTCTTCACGGAAGCGCATCCGAAGCTTCGTCCCGTTGAAAGCCCAACGGCAGGCGTGTTCCTTTCCGGTATGTGTCAGGGCCCTAAGGATATCCCCGAAACCGTATCTCAGGCAAGTGCCGCCGCTTCAAAGGTTATCGGTCTGCTTGTAAAGGATAAGCTCACCTGTAACCCCTGCGTTGCACATAGCGACGAAATGATGTGTAACGGCTGTTCGGCGTGTGAAAAGGTTTGTCCGTACGGTGCGATTAGCTATGAGGATAAGGAGTTCAGAATGCCCGACAGAACAACTGCAATACGCAGAGTTGCAAGCGTTAACCCTGCCGTATGTCAGGGCTGTGGCGCCTGCACGGTTGCCTGTCCTTCGGGGGCAATGGACTTAAATGGATTTTCAAACAGACAAATTATGGCGGAGGTAGATGCGATATGCAAATAGAGAATAACGAATTCAAGCCTAAAATCGTGGCGTTCTGCTGTAATTGGTGCTCGTATGCAGGCGCGGATTTAGCCGGAACAAACAGGCTCAATTACCCTGCCGATATAAAAATTATCCGTGTTCCCTGCTCCTGCAGAGTAAATCCCACATTTATTCTCAGAGCGTTTCAAAGGGGCGCCGACGGTGTAATTATGTGCGGATGTCACCCCGGCGACTGCCACTATACAACAGGCAATTATTATGCCAGACGCCGAATGACTCTGCTTTTCTCAATGCTCGACTATCTCGGTATTGAAAAGGGCAGAACAAGGGTTGAATGGGTGTCTGCCGCAGAGGGACAGAAATTTGCAGAGACAATGAACTCATTTGTAAAGACGATTTACGAATTGGGCGAAAATAAAAGACTGGAGGACTTGAGATGCAAGGCAGAATGATATCTAAAGCAAAAGAGCTTCTCCAAAACGGCACGGTTGACAGAGTGCTCGGCTGGAAAAAGGGCGAACTTGAATACGACTTAACTCCTGCCGTGTTCACATCGGCTGATGAGATTGACAGGGCATTTGTTTATAACACCTTTGCCGGAGCAAACCTGTCAAAATATCTTGTTAAGGAAACAAAAAAAGAGGGCAAAGTTCTTGCCTTCATCAAGCCCTGCGATTCATATTCGCTCCAACAGCTTATGAAGGAGCATAGGGTTGACAGAGAAAAGGTATATATTGTAGGCATTGAGTGCTTTGGAAAAACCGATATTAACAAGGTTAAGGATTTAGGACTCAACGCTATAAGCGACATTAAGGAGGACAACGCCTCCATTACCGTCGAAACAGCTTACGGCGACAAGAAAACCATTCAAAAATATATGGTTATGGCAGAGCGCTGTTTGTCCTGCAAGAGCAAAAAAATCGTTGTGTTTGACGAGCTTATCGGCGAAAACGGCGATGTGGTTGACTCTAATCGCTTCGACAGGGTAAGCGAGCTTGAGGCTATGACTCCCGACGAGAGATTTGCGTTTTGGCAAAACGAGCTTTCCCGTTGTATTCGCTGTAATGCCTGCCGTAATGTATGCCCTGCGTGCACCTGTGAAAAATGCATTTTCGATAACGACGCATCGGGCAATGCGCAAAAGGCGGCAAGCTCATCCGCAGAGGAAAGCATCTTCCACATTATCCGTGCTTTCCACGTAGCAGGCAGATGCACCGACTGCGGCGAATGCTCAAGAGTATGTCCGCAGAATATTCCTCTCCACCTGCTCAACAGAAAGTTTATCAAGGACGCAAACGAGCTTTACGGCGAATATCAGGCAGGCGCAGATATGGACACAAGGCCGCCGCTTGTAAGCTTTACATATGACGATTGTGAACCGAGCATCGTTCACGAGAGAGGAGGCCGCGACTGATGAAAAGAATTTCAGCAGATAAGCTTGACCTGCTTTTCGGCGCAATAAGCAGCCTTGAAGCCCTATATATTCCCACCGACAACGGCGAAACGGCTGAGTTTAAAAAATATGAAAACGGAATGAAGCTAACCTCAAGGCTTAACACAAACCGTTCTGCAAAGGATTTCTTCTTCCCCCAAACAGAAAGCCTTTACGATATCCGTATGAACGGCAATAAGCTTGAGATTGCGGACACAAGAGAAGAATGTGAGGATTTTGTTATTTTCGGCGTCCGTGCCTGCGATGTTCGTTCGTTTGGCATTTTAGACAAGGTATTTCTTGCCGAGCCAATTGATACATATTATAAAAACCGCCGTGAGCATGCAACCGTAATTTCGATGGCTTGCTCACGCCCCGAGGAAACCTGCTTTTGCACAGGCTTCGGTATAAATCCCGCAGAGCCTGAGGGCGATATCAAAGCGTGGACAGTTGACGGCTATGTGTATTTTCAGGGCGTCAGCGAAAAGGGAAATGCCCTTTTGGATAAGCTTGATATTCTTGAAAGCACAGACGACGAGGCTGTTAACAGTGCAAAGGAAAAAATAGAGAAAATCCTACCAAAGCTTCCGCTTGCAGGCGTTTCGTTTAGCAATATGAAGGAAACCGAGCTTCTCGACCACTTTAACAATTCAAAATGGGCTTCTATGTCCGAGGCTTGCTTGGGCTGCGGCACCTGCACCTTTGTTTGCCCAACCTGTCAATGCTATGACATAAGAGAATTTGACACGGGCGACGGCATAAAGAAGTTCAGATGCTGGGACAGCTGTATGTATTCCGACTTTACAAAAATGGCGCACGGCAATCCCCGTACCTCACAGCTTGAGCGCTTTCGTCAAAGATTTATGCACAAGCTTGTGTATTTCCCCGACAACAATAACGGCGAATTCGGCTGTGTCGGCTGTGGCAGATGTCTTGCAAAATGCCCTATATCAATGAATATTGTAAAGGTAGAAAAAGAGCTGGAGGTGAAGGCATAATGACAAATGAAACCTTAATCCCGAAAATCGGCGTAGTAACCGATATAAGACAGGACACTCCCGATGTTAAAACCTTTAGGGTTAACGCCTTGGAGGGCGGAAAGGTGTTTGAGCATATTCCGGGACAATGCGCTATGCTTTCCATACCGGGTGCCGGAGAGGCAATGTTTTCTATTACATCTTCACCCACAAATAAGGAATTTATGGAATTCAGCATCAAAAAATGCGGTTGCCTTACAGATTGGCTTCATCAAATGGAGGTAGGTCAGGAAATCGCTATCAGAGGTCCGTACGGAAACGGCTTTCCCGTTGATACCGATTTTGTAGGAAAGGATTTGCTGTTTATTGCAGGCGGTATCGGTCTTGCACCTTTGCGCTCGGTTATCAATTATTGCAGAGATAACAGAGATAAGTACGGCTCAATAGACATCGTTTACGGCTCTCGCAGTATGGACGATTTGGTTGATTACCGCGAAATTATCGACGAGTGGTGCACAGAGGACGGCATCAATGTTTACCTTACCATCGACAGAGAGCAGGAGGGCTGGGACGGTCATGTAGGCTTTGTTCCTGCATATGTAAAGGAGCTTGGCTTCGATACAAACAAAACCGCCGTAATTTGCGGTCCGCCTATTATGATTAAGTTTACGCTTCAGGGCTTGACAGAGCTTGGATTTGACAAAACTCAGGTTTATACTACAATGGAATTAAAGATGAAATGCGGCGTCGGAAAATGCGGCAGATGCAATATCGGAAACAAATATGTCTGCAAGGACGGTCCTGTTTTTCGTTGCGACCGGCTTGATGTTATGCCTGACGAATATTAATAGGAGGAGTAATTTATGGAAAACAATATGGTTAATATCTATTTGTACGGCAAGAAATATCTCGTTCCGTCAAATTTAACGATAATGAGCGCTATGGAATACGCAGGCTATCAGCTTAAAAGAGGCTGTGGCTGTCGTAACGGCTTCTGCGGTGCGTGTGCCACAATTTACAGAATTGCAGGCGACAGAGAGCTTAAGGCCTGCCTTGCCTGTCAAACAAAGGTTGAGGAGGGTATGTTTATTGCAACCCTGCCGTTCTTTCCGCTTATCAAATCACCGTATGATATCGAAAAAATCGGCACAACCGAGCAGATTATTATGCAGCTTTATCCCGAAATTTATGCCTGCATCGGCTGTAATGCCTGCACAAATGCCTGCACACAGGGGCTTAATGTTATGCAGTATATCGCATATGCTCAAAGGGGCGAGTTTGAAAAATGCGCTGAGGAAAGCTTCGATTGCGTAATGTGCGGCGTTTGCTCCTCCCGTTGCCCTGCAGGAATTTCTCATCCGCAGGTTGCGCTTCTTGCAAGAAGAATAAACGGTAAATATCTTGCTCCCGAAAGCGAGCATCTCACCAACCGTGTAAAAGAAATCAAAAACGGCGACTTCAAGGAGCTTCTTGAGGGCTTAATGCAAAAGCCTATTGAAGAAATGAAGGAGCTATACAATAACAGAGAGATAGAAAAGTAAGGAGGTAGCCGATATGTATAATCAAGAAATGCTCGACTCTATGAAAAAGGTTGAGGCGGCGCGCGAAAGCAACGCTGTTCTTGAGCCTCGCAGAATGACCGCAGAGGAAAAGGAAAAGCTCCTTGCAACCTATCATCCCGACTATAAGGAAAACGAATTTGCCGAGCTGAAAATAGGTGCAAACAAGGGCGACAAGGTTCCGCTTGAGCTTGCGGATTTGCTTCAGGCACACAGCAGAATTAACCCAAGGGAAATCAATCTCGACAAGGTAGATTATGATGTAGATGTGCTTATCATCGGCGGCGGCGGAGCAGGCGCTTCTGCGGCTATTGAGGCCGATAACAACGGCGCAAGCGTTATGATTGTTACAAAGCTAAGAATAGGCGATGCCAACACAATGATGGCAGAGGGCGGTATTCAGGCGGCTGATAAGCCAAACGACAGTCCTGCCATCCACTATGTTGACGCATTCGGCGGCGGACATTTTGCCGCAAAGCCGGAGCTGCTGTATAAGCTTGTAAACGATGCACCCGAGGCTATCCAGTGGCTTAATAATTTAGGTGTGGAATTTGACAAGGATGCCGACGGCACAATGATTACAACTCACGGCGGCGGCACCTCGCGCAAAAGAATGCATGCCGCAAAGGACTATTCAGGCGCAGAAATTATGCGTACCCTTCGTGACGAGGTACAAAACAGACAAATTCCTATTGTGGATTTTACCTCTGCCATTGAGCTTATCAAGGACGAGGACGGCAAAATTGCCGGCGCAGTTCTTATGAATATGGAAACGGAGGAAATCCTTATAGCAAGGGCAAAAGCCGTTGTTATCGCAACGGGCGGAGCGGGCAGGCTTCATTATCAGGGCTTCCCAACCTCAAACCACTACGGCGCAACGGCAGACGGTCTCGTTTTGGGCTACCGTGCAGGCGCAAGGCTTTTATATGCGGATACCCTGCAGTATCACCCGACGGGTGCCGCTTATCCCGAGCAGATTTTCGGTGCGCTTGTAACCGAAAAGGTGCGTTCCCTCGGTGCAAAGCTTATCAATGTAAACGGCGAAGCCTTTATGCATCCGCTTGAAACCCGTGATGTTTCCGCCGCTTCAATTATCAGAGAATGCTCCACCAACGGCAACGGTGTACACACCGACGACGGCATCGGCGTATGGCTTGACACTCCTATGATAGAGCTGAAAAACGGCGAGGGCACAATCGAAAAAAGAATTCCTGCTATGATGAGAATGTTTGCAAAGTACGGAATTGATATTCGCAAGGAGCCTATTTTGGTTTATCCTACGCTCCATTATCAAAACGGCGGTCTTGATATTTCCGCAGACGGTATGACGGCTGTTGAAAATCTGTATGTTGCAGGTGAGGCTGTCGGCGGTATTCACGGCAGAAACAGACTTATGGGTAACTCTCTGCTTGATATCATCGTATTCGGCAGAAATGCAGGTAAGAATGCCTCCGAAAAGGCAAGGTCAACCGAGCTTAAGAAAATGACTCTTTCCCATGTTGACGCTTTTGAAAAAGAAATTAAGGACGCAGGTATTGTCAGCGATGCGGTTTCACCGAAGCTTCTTCCCGACTATACCCGTAAGGTAAAGTAAGGCAGGCGAAGGTTTAATGGATTTATTTAACGGCATTTTGTCCGTAAGCGGCACGGCGTTTTTAACCTTCTGCGTATTCGCAGTTGCCGCAGTAGGCTACCTTCTCGGAAAAATAACCGTAAAGGGAGTTAATTTGGGTACGGCAGGCGTATTCATCGTTGCCCTTTTGTTCGGTGCATTTCTCTTCCCGAGCCTTGAAGCACAGCTTAAGGTCGGCGAGGAGGTATTTGTAAAGGACGCCCTTAAAATTGTAGAAAATTTGGGACTTATTTTCTTTGTTACCTCGGTTGGCTTTATAGCAGGACCGAAGTTTTTTAGGGATATGAAAAGAAATTTTAAGTCGTATGTGCTTTTGGGCTTGGTAATAATTATTTCCGCAGCTGCCGTTTGCGTTGCAATGATATTTATCGGAGGCTCGTTCACAAGCCTCGGCAGAGAGGAATTTAAGTCCACTATGGTTGGCTTGCTGGCAGGCGCACTAACCTCCACTCCCGCATTTTCCGCTTCAAAGGAGGCAGTCGGCGCAAGCTTTGAGGACGCCGTTTCCGCAGGCTATGCAATAGCATATCTGTTCGGTGTTGTAGGAGTAGTGCTCTTTGTTCAGGTTATCCCGAAAATCACAAGGGCAAATATGGCCGACGAGCTTAAAAAAATATCCTTACACGAAAAAGACAGCAAAAGTGATGTTAAGGATAATAAATTAATCAATATCGACAGCTTTGGCTTTATGCCCTTTGCTTTGGCGGCTGTTATCGGTGTTCTAATCGGCTCGGTTAAAATTGTCGGCTTTTCGCTCACAACAACCGGCGGTTGTATTTTGACCGCGCTTGTTTTCGGACATTTCGGACGGATAGGCAAAATCAGCATTATGCCTAATGTAAATACTCTGCGTACGCTCCGTGAGCTCGGACTTATGCTGTTCCTCATCGGCGCAGGTATTTCGGGCGGTGCAAAATTTGTACAGTATTTTGAGCCTATCTATTTCCTTTACGGCGCATTGATGACGCTTATCCCTATGGTTATAGGCTTCCTATTTGCGAAATTTGTTTTAAAGCTGCCGTTGTTAAACAATTTAGGCTCCATTACGGGCGGTATGACCTCAACCCCTGCGCTCGGAACGCTTATTTCCGTGGCGGGAACAGAGGATATTGCCGCAGCCTATGCGGCTACATACCCGATAGCGCTTATCGCCATTGTGGTTGCATCAAAATTAATAATTATGTTTTGCTAACAAAAATAACTCACCCTTCATATTATGGAAAGGTGAGTTATTATGATTATTACAGGTATTCTCATACCTTTTTTAGGCACAACCTTAGGCTCTGCCTGTGTGCTTTTTATGAAAAACAGAATTAAGCCGAGCATAGAAAAAACCTTGCTTGGATTTTCCGCAGGCGTTATGGTTGCCGCATCTGTATGGTCACTGCTTATTCCAAGCATAGACCAAAGCAGTAAATTAGGCAAATTTGCCTTTGCACCTGCGGTATTAGGCTTTATGATAGGCATTGTGCTTTTGCCCATTGTCGATAAATTAACACCGAGGCTGAAAATAAACAATACATCAAAGCTGGTTCTTGCCGTAACGCTTCACAATATACCCGAGGGTATGGCAGTGGGCGTAATTTTTGCAGGAGTATTAAGCAGAGATTGCGGCGTGTCTATGGCTGACGCTATGGCACTCTCCATAGGAATAGCAATTCAGAATTTCCCCGAGGGTGCAATAATTTCACTTCCCCTTAAAAGCAGTGGTAAGTCTGTATCAAAAGCATTCCTATCCGGCGCCCTGTCGGGAATAGTGGAGCCCATATCCGCCGTTATAACGCTTCTTGCGTTTAGTGTTATCAATCCGGCGCTTCCGTATTTGCTCGCCTTTGCGGCAGGCGCAATGGTTTATGTCGTGGTTGAGGAGCTTATCCCCGAGGCGTCGCTCGGCACACACAACAACCTGTCAACCTTCGCCTTTGCTCTCGGATTTGCAATTATGATGACGCTTGACGTCGTATTCGGATAAAAATAAAACTCCCACTATGGCGCTTTCAAATCCGAAAGCCTCCATAGTGGGTTTATTTATGTATTAACATTTGGCATAAGCATTAATTTATTGCTTTGTCTTTTTTGATAAGGCTATTGCTTTTTCTGCTGCCGATGCACTGTTCTCCTGCAATGGAATTTGGGCGTTAATCAGTTCTCCGGTGTTCTTATCCCGTTGTTCTATTTGTTCAGCCTCTACATTAATATAAAACCATGCATGGCTATATTCATTTTTTGAATTATAGAAAATAATCGTGTTGTTTTCATCAAATTCAAACCATTCCTGTTCGGTTTCTGTTGACCAATTTCCGCTTTTATCCTTTGTATAAACGGTTTGCGAAACAGTATCGTCTTCTTTGTTAAACCTTGAGCATACCACATTGCTTTCGTCTAAAACGGTGTACCAATATGAGCCGTAAATAAAATCGTATTCACTTGATGACGGAGTGATTGTTACACTTTTATAGGATTCGTTTCCGATAAAGAATTGAACATTAAGTTTATCGGAATAAGTTATAACAAATGACATCGTGTTACCGCAATCGAATGTCGCAGAATACACACCGGACGCAAAATCTCCCACATATTTACTGTCAGTATGTTCGGCAATTTCTTCATTACGGGGAGGTCCGTCATTAATATTGGTTGATGAGCATTCGGAAATGCACTCGCAAATTTGTTTTATTCTTGAATCTAATGAATTAATAAGAGTATATCCGTTTGGATAATTGTTTTGAAGAAAATTCAAGTCGTTCTTTTTAAGCAATGTAACATTATGTGCTAAAAATTCATTGAAGTATTGTTGAGGATCATTGGTGGTAGTTTTAAGTTGTTCACCGCCTATAAGATCTTTCATAACAATCATCATTGCATTTGCCTTAATCCCGCTTTGATTTCCCTGTAAGAATTGCTCGTAAACATACAGTAAAGAAAAATATTTATCGTTTTCAAGCTGTTCAAATTCCTCAGGTGATACAGCCTTATATTCGTCCAATTCAGCATTTGCGTATTTAACATTATCTTCGATATCGTTATATAGCTGTTCAATATAATTATTCGGCGGTAAGACACCATCGGTTAGGGGCTCTTTTGGGTTTGCAACGCAAATAACGGCAACTGTTGCACATAGAGTTACAGCAATTACGCTCACAATAATTGCAGGCTTTTTGTATTTTAATATGTTTTTAATTCTGCTTTTTGCCGAACCTTCTCCAAAGCAGAGCGGAATAGGCATTGGGAATTTGTTTTCCGTTGCAAATGATAAAAGAGCATTTGAATAGATTTTCTTTATGCCATTATTGTGAGCAAGCACCCATTCGTCACAGCTCATTTCCATATCCTTGTTAAAAAGGTAAAAAGCAAGCCAGCAAAGCGGATTAAACCAATGTACGCACAGAAGAACAAACGCAATTAGCTTCAAGAAATTATCTCCGCGCTTTAAATGGTATTTTTCGTGAGCAATAACATATTCAAAATATTCGCCGTCCAAGCTGTATGGAATGTAGATTTTTGGCTTGATAATTCCAAGAATAAACGGTGTGGTTATATTTTCGCTTTGATAAATATTATCATATTTCTTTGTTGCAGTTAAAAGCTGTTTTCTTGTTTTAATATAACTAATCAAGCCGTATAGAACAAGTGCTATCAACCCGATTAACCAAATATACGCAATAAAATCATAAAATGTATTCTCAACTGCAATGCTTTTAGGCATATCTGCACCGCCGATTATTTCAGCATCGGTATTTGGCGTTTGAAAATTAATCGGTGCATCAATATAATTCATTCTTCCGCTGTCGGTAACTATTTCATTTGGCTCTAGAAATGGGTTGATGTTAAACAGGCTGACAACAGATTTAAAGCTAACAGGGCAACAAAGTCTAAATCCTACAATGGACCAAAGAATATAAGAGTATTTTTTCGGAACACTGTTTAATAAAAATTTTGCTAAAATAACAACTAAAATTACAACAGAGCCTGTAATGCTCATATTGAAAATTATATCAAAAACAGTATTCATAGCCTACTCCTTGTAATTGTCGATTAGCCTTTTCAATTCGTTTGCCTCTTTTTCGCTAATCTTCCTGCCACCGAAGAAGGATGCTAAAAAGCTTGGAAGAGAACCTCCAAACGAATTTTCAACAAATTTATTACTTGCGTATTCCTGAACATCCTCTTTTGCAACAAGTGATGTTATAACAGAGCCTTCATTTTTTGCAAAACCCCTTTCACAAAGCTTTTTTAATACGGTATAGGTTGTTGATTTTTTCCAACCCAATTCATCATTGCATTTGATAACCAAATCGTGAGAGCTGATTGGCTCATTGCTCCAAATAACACTCATAAATTTAAAATCGCTCTCGCATAATTTCAATTCCATAATACACCTCCGTTTTTGGTCTATATCAATAGACCTCACATATAGTCTATAACAATAGACCAACATTGTCAAGATGTTTTTGAAATTTAAGCTGTTATAATTTCAAATTACATTACAACCTCATATATAAAATAAGAGCACTCTTTTAAAGAGTGCTCGTTTAGATTTTGATTAATCCTCGTATTCGTCCTCGTTTTCCCAGTTATGATAAATGTTTTGAACGTCGTCGTTTTCTTCAAACATTTCAATCATTTTTGCCATCTTCTTCATATCGTCCTCATTGTCAAGCCTTGTGTATGTTGACGGTACATAGGCTGCTTCCGAAGAAATGATGGCATATCCCTTGTCCTGAAGCTCGTCACGGATTGCGCCGAGGTCGTTTGTTTCCGTACGGATTTCAAAAATATCCTCGTCATCGGTTAAAAAGTCGGTTGCGCCTGCCTCGAGTGCATCCTCCATAAGCTGATCCTCGTCGGTATCCTCCTTTTCGATAACGATAACGCCCTGCTTTTCAAACATAAATGTAACTGAGCCGGGGTTGCCCATATTTCCGCCTGCCTTGTCGAAATAGTGACGAACCTCGCCGGCGGTTCTGTTTCTGTTATCGGTAAGCGCCTCAACAACAACGGCAACACCTGAAGGACCGTAGCCCTCATATACGATTTCCTCGTAATTTGTTGTGTCTGCGTCGCCGGCAGCCTTCTTTAACATTCTTTCAATATTATCGTTTGGCACATTGTTTTGCTTTGCCTTAGCAATAACATCACGAAGCTTTGCGTTGTTGTTTGGGTCGGCACCGCCGTTTTTAACAGCAACTGCAAGCTCTCTGCCTATTTTTGTAAAAACCTTTGCTCTTGCCGCATCGTTAGCACCCTTTTTTCTCTTTATGGTGCTCCATTTATTATGTCCGCTCATATTAGTACGCCTTTCATCTAAATTTTAACCTTAAATATTTTACCACATACATCATTGTCTTTCAAGAGCGAATTTTCGGCGCAAATATGGTAAAGATAGAACAGGGTGATTTTATGAAAAAGGCTATCAGAATTTTTGATGCTGTATTTGCGGCTTTTTGCGCAGTTTTATTTACGGTTATCGGTATCGCAAGCGTGATGCTTCCCGATAATATTATAACCTATGACGGTGAGGAAATACCGTTTTCCTCCGGATTTTCATACACGGGCAAAAGCGAGGTTTCCTTGGTAGATTCTCAAACTGCATTTCCTCGACAGCGCAGTCTTAAGCTTTTCGGCGTTTTTCCCGTTAAGGATGTAACCGTAACCGATAAGCCCTCACAGGAGGTAATGGTGAGCGGCGAGATTTTCGGCATAAAGCTATATACCGACGGTGTTATCGTTGTTGCAACGCAGGATATACAAGCCGACGGCAAAAAAATAAATCCCGCGCAGGAGGCAGGCATAGAGGTAGGCGATATTATTGTTGAGATAAACGGAACAAAGGTATATACCTCCGATGATGTTGAGGGCATACTTAACGATAATAACGGGAGAGATTATGTTATAAAGGTTAAACGGTGCGACAGATTTCGCACCTTCAGCTTAACTCCCGTCTATGCAAGCCGAGAGGGATGCTATAAGGCAGGTATGTGGGTGCGCGACTCAACGGCAGGCATAGGCACAATGACCTTTTATAACGAAAAAACAGGTATGTTTGCGGCGCTCGGACACCAAATTAACGATGTTGATACAAACGAAATTATGCCACTGCTTGAAGGGGAGGCGGTTAATGCCGTTGTAACCTCCGTGCAAAAGGGAGGCGCAAGCACGGCAGGCTCTCTGTGCTGCGACTTTTCCGATGTGGCAATAGGCGAGCTTTACGAAAACAGCGAGTGCGGAATTTACGGCGCGTACTACAAAATTTATGAAAACGCAAGGGCATATCCCGTTGCCGCAAAGCAGGAGGTGAAAAAGGGTAAGGCTACGCTCATTTCAACCGTTGAAGCAGGCGAGCCGAAGGAATACGAAATAGAAATAACCCATATCAATTATTCGCAGGACAACTATCAAAAAAATATGACCGTCAAAATAACCGACGAGGAGCTTATTTCGAAAACAGGCGGAATTGTGCAGGGTATGTCGGGCTCGCCCATCGTACAAAACGGCAAAATCATCGGCGCATTAACTCACGTTATTGTCGATAATCAGAAAAAAGGATATGCCATATTTGCACAGACAATGCTTGAAAAATCATAAAACTTAAAAATAACAAAAGGGGCTGTTTTTTTTACAGCCCCTAAAAATTCTGCTCGATTATTCTTTTCGTTAGCTCCTCAAAGGCAAAGTCGAGATAGATAATGCCATAGTAGGTACCTTTTTTGAAATCATATTTCATAAGCTCATTGTTTATGATTTTTGCATTGCTTTCGGGACCGGCTATTCCGCCTGCCGTGGAGGTGTAATTGATAATATATTCTCCCGCAAATTCAGCCGAGCCGTCCAAAAACGGCTTAAGACACTCATTCCATCTTGGCTTTGGCTTATATTTAAAGCGGTCCTGAATAATAAATACTGCATTGTCGGCAGAGCCGGTGGAGAGCCTTAACGGCTCGGGCGCAACGGTGTCCTGCTCAACCCAAAGTGAAAAATCAATACCCGTGTTCAAATCGGTATATTCCTTGTTTGTCTTGTTCATACGGCAACGGCGAAGCAAAACTATTTTACCCCTTGCATCGTTCAGGCTCGGTATTCTGTTTTCGCAAAACCATTTTTCCCTGTTTTTTGCAATATAGGTGTAAAACAAATTGTCAAAGCATTTTTCGTTTTCCTTATTGCTGTCGTTCTTAAACTGAAAAATAACCGTTTCCTCGGGATTTTCCTTTAAAAATTTGTAGCAGTCGTTTAGAACCTCCTCCAAATCCATTTGACCTCCCAAACGGTTAGGCGCAGAAAACACCTTGGCTATGCCGTGCACAAGCCGAAGTCGGTCATTATGCGAGGCTACCCTGATGTCAAGCGCTCTTATGCCGATATTAAGCTGTTCGTATATGCTCAAATTCTGGCATCTGCAAATGTGCGCAAGCTGTACATACCTTGTTGTGCAGTCGTGTGTGCCGGGAATGGTTATTTTGAAAAGCTTTTCGTTTCCGTCAAGCCCACTCATCCAGCTTTTTAAATCCGTCTTCATTATTATCACCAATAAAATTATACTATTTTTGTTTATATTATTCAATAGAATCCTTTTTAATATAGTGGTATAATATTCTATATATTCAATTTTGAGGTAGCTTTATGAATTTACTTTCGGTTCGTTCAAGGATTTCACCCTCGCTCGATAAAACAAATATTATCCACAAATTCACGGTACCGCAGGGGATAAAAAGCCTTGTTGTACAGTACAAATATAATCCGAAAACCGTGGAAAATAAAGAGCTTGCAGGCAATGCAATTGTAGAGGGCTTAAGAAAATATAAGGTTGAGGTTGCAGATGTAACCTCGTTTTTGCCCGTAAAAAATCTTGTTACCCTGTCCTTCGACGAAAACGGCGAATACCGCGGTGCCTGTCACCGTCAGCCAAACAAGCAGACCGTTGTTATCGCAGAGCAGGGCAGTACGCCGGGTATATTTAACCGAAGTGTAAATTCGGGCGAGTGGCAGGTTGTTTTAAATCTGCACTATGTAGGCTGTGATATTGATTACACCATAGATATAGAGGGGGTAGAGGAATGAGTTATCTTCCCTGTGAGCTTCATTGCCATACCGTGCATTCCGACGGAGATTTTTTAACAAAAGAGCTTTTGCAGGCGGCAAAGGACGACCATCTTGCGCTTATTGCCCTTACCGACCATAATACCTCCTCGGGCTGTGATGAGCTTGACGACAGCATTACTCCTGCCATAAGGGGCATAGAGTGGACAACATATTTCGGCCATATGCTTGTGCTCGGCGCAAGGGGATTTGTTGATTGGCGCGATGCCGTTCCCGAAAATATCGACAAAAAAATTAATCAGGTTAAGGAAAAGGGCGGAGTTGTCGGCGTTGCTCACCCGTTTCAGCTTGGCTCCCCCATGTGTACGGGCGGACGATGGGAATTTAATGTTCGCAACTGGCAAAATGTCGATTATATGGAAATCTGGCACGAGGCATTTTCGTTTGAAAATTATGAAAATGATAAGGCTATGGCGCTTTGGACCTCGCTTTTGGACAAGGGCTTTCATATTGCCTGTACATACGGCAGGGACTGGCACAGACCTATAACAAACGGCAAGCACTACGGCTGTACCTATATTGATATCGACGGCGAGATAAACGAGCCAAATGCCTTAAAAGCAATTCGAATGGGAAAAACCGTTGCATCAACAGGCGCAAAGCTGTTTTTCAGGGTGCACCAAAAGGGCAAAACCTATAATCTCGGAGAAACCCTGCACAGAGGTATGGCAGTTTTCAGCTTTTTCCTTGACCTTCATTCAAGACAGAAGAACGAGGGCAGTGAAAAAATAGAGTATAAATCAATTAAGCTTATAACAAACGAGGGCAGGTGCGTTATGCAAACGGCGGTAACAGAGCGTCATATCAGGGTTGATTTGCAAAAAAATCATTGGTACCGTGCAGAGCTTTGGGGCACGGTAAACGGCGTTGATAAGATTTTGGCAGTAACCTCGCCTGTTTATACCGCATAATAAAATTATTACCGTTACCCTAAGGAGAAAAATATGGCATTACCAAAGGACCCGTTCATACTTTTAAGTGTGCTTAATACCAAATTAAGAGATAATTATTCGTCCCTCGACGCACTCTGCGAGGATTTAAACGAAAGCAGGGAGCAAATCCTGTCTTCAATGAAATCCGCAGGATTCGAGTATGACGGGAAAACAAATCAGTTTAAATAAGCCGATTTTCCATATAAAAAATATGTTGACAATTCGGAATTTTGCTGTTATAATATCAAGGCTTATAAAATTTATGAATATAAGCAATTCCTTGTGCGAGGCGATATCGCACCAAAAGGCCAGAAGGAGGTGCTGAAAGATGGCATTAAGAGATTACGAAATCGTAATGGTTTATTCACTTTCAAAGGGTGAAGAGGCAGTTGAGGGTTTGAAGAAGAAGTTCACAGACCTTATTGCAAAGAATGGCACTCTCGGCGAAGTAGAGGAATGGGGCAAGAAGAAGCTTGCTTACCCAATCAACTATGAAGCTGACGGTTACTATGTTCTTATCAACTTCCAGGCAGAAGAGTCATTCCCTGCCGAGCTCGACCGTGTAATCAACATTACAGACGGCGTGCTTCGTTCACTTATCGTTGCAAAGGGCGAGTAAGGAGGTACGCTTATGATTAATATGGTTGCACTCATGGGTAGATTAACCTATGAGCCAGAGCTTAAAACAACACCGTCAGGTGTTTCTGTTATTCGCTTTCAGGTTGCCTGCGACAGAAATTTTCAAAGAGCAGGCGAGGAGCGCAAGGCAGATTTTATCGACTGTGTTGCATGGAGACAAACGGCAGAGTTTATCTCCAGATATTTTCACAAGGGCAATATGATTGCTGTTGAGGGAACTATCCAAACAGGAACATATACCGACAAAAACGGTCAAAACAGAAAGCAGGTTGAAGTTCTTGCTAACAACGTTTCATTCTGCGGCTCCAAGAGCGAATCGGGAGCGTCTGCAATGCCTGCGCAGGATTTTTCACAGCCTGCACCAAGCTATGCAAGCGCAGATAACAGCGATTTTGAAGAAATCGTTGATGATGACGATGACCTACCGTTTTAGCATTTAACTAAATCTCACGAAGGAGGATAACCAATTATGGCATACAACAATAAGGGCCCAAGAAAGAGCCACAAAAAGGTTTGTCAGTTTTGTGTAGAAAAGGCAGAAAGCATTGACTACAAGGATACAACAAAGCTCAAGAAGTTCATTTCAGAGCGTTCAAAGATTCTTCCAAGGCGTGTTACAGGTACTTGCGCAAAGCACCAGAGAATGCTCACAACAGCTATTAAGAGAGCAAGACACGTTGCACTTCTACCTTACATTTCAGACTAAACAATGTTAATCAAAGCTCCGTTTTTAACGGAGCTTTTTGTTTGCTTTAATGTAACAAATAATGCTCTTTTTCATATTATGTATTGAAGCTAAGACTTCAATAAATATGAAGGAGAGTATTTTTATGGCTGATAATCCTATTATCCAACGCCCCGACAGAAAAATAAAAGAAGCAGTTTGCATTGACACAAAGCGAATTTACGATTCGTGCGTCAGCAAGGATTGCCTGGAGGATTTAAGAGTTACATTTTTCGCAGCCAGCCAAAGACTTATTGATGAAGCCGTTACCATAAAATGCCGTGATTGCTTCATTACTGCCGTAAGCATTGATGTTGAGGAGGTCCCCTTTAACCACGGCTTCTATTCGGTAGATGTTCATTTCTACTTCCAGCTTTGCTTTGATACCTTCAGCGCACCGTGTACACCGCCACAGGTTGCTGTCGGCTATGCCAACTTTGACAAAAAGTGCATTTTGTACGGCTCGGAGGGCGATGTGAAAATCTTCACATCAAGCATTTGCCACGAGGACCACGATTGTCCGGAGGCACCGCAATACTGCAATCCAACAGCAAAGGTTCAGGCTGTTGACCCCGTTGTTTTGTCAACAAATATTGTGGATTCCTGCGAATGCGCTATTCCGCTTTGCACAACCTTCCCGCAATCAATACTTAAAAGCAATATCGAAGGTGCTATACCTATGGCAAGCTCAAGGGCAGTGCTCGTAAGCCTGGGACTGTTTTCCATAATTCAAATGGAAAGAGATGTACAGATGACAATTCCGGCATACGATTTTTGCATTCCCGACAGAGAGTGTGATTGCAACACGCAGGACCCTTGCGCCGCATTCCAAAACATAGAATTCCCGGTGGATCAATTCTTCCCACCGGAGCGCGACGACGGATGCTGCTGTGACGAAGAAGCAGAAGAAGAATGATTATGCAAAAAGCCTAAATAACAGAATTAATCTTGAAACAGGGAGCCACGGCTCTCTGTTTTTATTTAACACAATCTTTGAATTAATGAAATTTATTTTTGACATTGGGGGTTTATGCTTTAGTCAATCCGCAAGGGGCGGAAGCATTAATTTAAAAGGAGATTTACAAATGACTAAAAAAACAAAAGGTATTGTGGCAATTATTTCGGCAGTTGCCGTAGCGGCAGGCGTGTTTGCCGCATGTTCAAAATCAAACGAGCAGGAAAAGGATAACAACTCTGCTTCATTAGGAGCAATCACGGTTATTTCAAGAGAAGAGGGCTCAGGCACGAGGGACGCATTTATTGAACTTATGGAAATTGTTGATGAAAACGATAACGATTTAACGGTGGAAACAGCCGAAATTACAAATTCAACATCGGTTATGATGTCAACGGTTAAGGGCAATACAAATGCTATCGGCTATGTTTCGCTCGGCTCACTTTCAAACGAGGTTAAGGCGCTTTCGCTAAACGGCGTTGCACCGTCAACCGAAACCGTTAAGGACGGCTCCTACAAGCTTCAAAGACCGTTTAACATCGCATATATCGATGGAAATTTAAGCGATACGGCAAAGGATTTTATCGCCTTCATTATGAGCAAGCAGGGCGCGGAAATTACCGACAGCGAGGGTTATATCAGTATGGACGCAACCGAAAGCTACACGGCTTCGGGTATGAAGGGCACGATTACTCTTGCAGGCTCAACCTCTGTTGCTCCGCTTATGAATGTTATTGCAGACGAGTATGAAAAGCTTAATCCCGATGTTAAGATAGAAATTCAGGAAAGCGGCTCGTCGGCAGGTATTCAGTCGGCTATTGAGGGCGCTGTTGATATCGCAATGTCATCAAGAGATTTGAAGGAGGACGAGGCAGCAAAGCTTAAGCCCGTTCAAATTGCACTTGACGGTATCGCAGTAATTGTAAACGCTCAAAACAACACGGACAATATTACATCAGAGCAGGTAAAGCAGGTTTACACAGGCGAAATTACTTCTTGGAGCGACATAAAATAAGTGAAAAAAGCAGCAGAAATAGGAATGCGGGTACTATTTTTGATATGTGCCTGCATATCCGTAGCGGCAGTGATATCAATTTGTATATTTATATTCAAAAACGGTATTCCTGCAATAAATGAGATTGGCTTTAAAAACTTTATATTGGGCAAAAGCTGGAAGCCTAAGCAGAATTTGTACGGAATTTTTCCGATGATTGTTTCAAGCATTTATGTAACGGCAGGTGCAATAATTATCGGCGCGCCCATCGGAATATTAACAGCCGTTTTTCTCTCCTGCTATTGTCCTAAATCACTGTATAAAACGGTTAAGCCGATGATAAATCTGCTTGCGTCGGTGCCTTCAATAATTTACGGCTTTTTCTTCCTTGTTGCAGTTGTGCCGATTATGCAAAGGCTCACCCACACAAGCGGAAAGGGAATGCTTACGGCGTCAATATTGCTTGGCTTAATGATTTTGCCAACCGTTATAAACACTGCGGAGGCGTCAATAAGCGCAGTTCCGAGCCAGTATTTTGAGGGCGCCCTGGCGCTTGGCGCAACCAAGGAGCACAGCATTTTCAAAACCGTTTTGCCTGCCGCATCATCGGGCGTGCTGAGCGGTGTAATTCTCGGCGTGGGCAGAGCGATAGGCGAAACGATGGCTGTCATTATGATTATAGGAAATCAGCCGATTATGCCAAGCTCCGTCACATCGGGAGTCAGAACGCTTACGGGCAATATTGTCATTGAAATGGCTTATGCCTCGGGCTTGCACAGAGGCGCGTTGATAGGAACGGCAGTGGTGCTGTTTGTATTTATACTTCTGATTAATCTGTGCTTCTCGGCGCTGACACGAAGGAAGATTGCCTATGAATAAGCTAAAGGAATATATTAATCACCCCAAATCATTTGCCGTGTTCATCTTGATAATGCTGTGCGCGCTTATAACCTTATCATCGGTTGTGTTCATAATCGGCTATATACTCATAAAGGGAATACCGAACATAAGCCTTGATTTGTTTTCGCTTAAATACACCTCCGAAAATCAATCAATGCTGCCGTCGATATTCAACACGCTGATTTTGACATTTCTAACGCTTCTTATAGCCATACCGATAGGTATATTTTCGGCAATATTCCTTGTTGAGTATTCAAGAAAAGGAAGCAAATTCGTAAAGCTTATACGGGTGACAAACGAAACCCTGTCGGGAATACCGTCAATAGTATATGGCTTGTTTGGCTTTCTGGCCTTTGTAATATCGAAAAAATGGGGATATTCCCTTAAAGCCGGAGTAATTACGCTTGCAATTATGGTTTTGCCGTTGATTATACGAACAACCGAGGAAGCGATATCGGCAGTGCCTAATACCTACCGAGAGGGCTCATTTGGCTTGGGTGCAGGCAAGCTTCGAACAATATTTGTCATAATTCTTCCCTGCGCAATGCCCGGAATTCTCTCGGGCATAATACTTGCAATAGGCAGAATTGTGGGAGAAACGGCGGCTTTGGTTTATACGGCAGGAACCGTTCCGGATGCGGCGCAAAGCCTATCGTCCTCAACAAGAACCCTGTCCGTTCATCTGTATTGCCTGTTAAACGAGGGACTTTTCACAAACGAGGCCTACGCAACAGCAGTGGTTTTGCTGTTGGTTGTGCTTGGTATAAATGCACTTTCGGGCTTTATTGCAAAGAGGATAAAAAATGAGTAAATTTGAAATTAAAAATCTTGAGCTTTACTATGACGATTTTAAGGCTGTCAAGGGGATAGACCTAAGCATAGAGGAAAACGAAATAACTGCGTTTATAGGTCCGAGCGGATGCGGAAAATCAACGGTTATCAAAACCCTAAACCGTATGAACGATTTGGTTGACGGATGCAGAATAAGCGGTGAAATATTGCTTGACGGACAGAATATCAATTCGCTTGATGTCAATGAGCTTAGAAAACGCGTGGGTATGGTTTTTCAAAAGCCTAATCCCTTTCCCATGAGCATATATGACAATATTGCCTACGGACCGAGAACACACGGTATTCATAAGAAAAAGGAGCTCGACAGAATTGTGGAAAGCAGTCTGCGAAAGGCTTTTCTTTGGGACGAGGTAAAGGATAATCTTAAAAAAAGCGCGCTTGCGCTTTCGGGAGGCCAACAGCAAAGGCTTTGTATCGCAAGGTCCTTGGCAGTTAATCCCGAGGTGCTTCTTATGGACGAGCCAACCTCTGCGCTTGACCCCATTTCTACAAAAAGAATTGAGGATTTAGTGCTCGAGCTTAAGAAGCAGTACACGATAATAATTGTTACCCACTCTATGAGTCAGGCAAAGCGAATATCCGACAAAACAGCTTTTTTCCTGCTCGGAGAGGTTATAGAGCTTGACAAAACCGAGAAGCTGTTTAACAGTCCGAGTGACGAAAGAACCTCGGATTATATCAACGGTCGCTTCGGATGATTTAACACGGATTTAACATAAACTGAATAAATACTGAACTAAATGGATATATTATGCACCAGAGGTGATAATATGTCCATTTTTAATATACTGTCCCTTGCAGGCGGTTTGGCGTTGTTCCTTTTCGGAATGAACTATATGGGCTCGTCGCTTGAAAAGCTCGGCGGCGGTAAATTTGAGTCCGTACTCGAAAAAATGACAAACAGCAGAATAAAGGGCGTTTTGCTCGGCGCAGGCGTTACGGCAATAATTCAGTCGTCAAGCGCCGTAACGGTTATGGCAGTCGGCTTTGTAAATTCCTCCATTATGAGTCTGCATCAGGTTATCGGCATAATTATGGGTGCAAATATCGGCACAACAATTACAAGCTGGATATTATCGCTGACCAATATTGAAAGCACAAATATTTTCTTAACTCTTTTAAAGCCCTCGTCCTTCACTCCGGTTCTCGCCCTTATCGGCATTGTTATGTATATGACAGGCAAAAAGGACAAAAAGAAGGATATCGGTTCAATTCTTTTAGGCTTTGCCATTCTTATGTTCGGTATGGAGGCAATGAGCGATGCAGTTGCGCCTTTAAAGGATGTGCCTGCGTTTACGAGCATATTAACAATGTTTTCAAACCCGATTTTAGGCGTTGCAGCAGGCGCCCTGCTTACTGCCGTTATACAGTCCTCCTCTGCGTCTGTGGGTATTCTTCAGGCGCTTGCCGTTACGGGCTCAATCAGCGTTGCCTCTGCCTTTCCCATTATTTTGGGACAGAATATCGGAACCTGTGTTACGGCTATGATTTCCTCCGTCGGCACAAGCAAAAACGCAAAGCGAACAGCCGTTGTGCACCTTGCGTTTAATACCATCGGCGTTATAATAGCAATGATATTGTTCTACGGCATAAACGCCGTGGTGGGACTTCCGTTCATTAAGGATACGGTTAATGCGGCAAGCATCGCCGTTATTCATACAATTTTCAATGTTTTTTCAACAATTATTCTGTTCCCGTTCGGCAAACAGCTTGAAAGGCTTGCAAAAATTATCATTCCCGACAAAAACGAGGACAGCACAAATGCACTTATTGACGAACGCTTCCTTATGACTCCCTCCTATGCGATAGAAAAGGTTAAGGAAAAGAGCGACGGTATGGGATTGCTTGCAAGGGATAATATTAATTTATGTCTTGACTTGATTAAAAAATACTCTCATAATAATGATGAAGCCATAAGCAAAAACGAAAAAACGCTCGACTTGCTTGAGGATGAGCTTGAAACATATCTTGTTAAAATCAGCTCTATGAATTTAAGCATAGAGGACTCTATAAAGCTTTCAAAGCTCAGCCATTCCATAAGTAATTTTGAGCGTATAGGCGACTATGGCGTTAATATTTTGAAAATAAAAAGGCGTATGCATCAAAGCAAGGTGCATTTTACACCGGACGCCAACCGAGAGCTTGAGGTTATGAGCCGTGCAGTTCAGGAAATTACCGAAAAGGCGGTAAGGGCATTTATTGATGATGATGTAAACACTGCGGCGGAAATTGAGCCGCTCGAGCAGGTTATAAACAATCTTAAGGAGGAGCTTAGGGCAAGACATTCAAAGCGATTGCAGGATGATGAATGTACCATCGAAAACGGTATGCTGTTTTTTGACATCATTAATTCCTTTGAACGCATTGCCGACCATTGCTCAAACCTTGCCGTATGCATTATTGAGCTTTCAAACAGAAGCTATCAAACCCATTCATATCTCAAGGAAATTAAAAGCCATACAAACAAGGGCTTTATGGAAATGTTTGAGGATTACTTATTAAAATATAGGATAGGTTAACTATGAACAAATTGATTTACATTGTTGAGGACGACGAAAGCATAAAGGAGCTGGAAAGCTATGCGCTTATAAACAGCGACTTTAATGTGGGAGCATTTGACAGAGCAAAGGGCTTATATTCTGCACTCGATAACGAAATTCCCGCGCTCATCATTCTTGACATTATGCTTCCCGATGAGGACGGACTGAAAATTCTTAAAAAAATACGCTCCACCCCGCTTTATAAAAGCATTCCCGTAATTATGGTTACGGCAAAGACAAGCGAGATAGACGCTGTTAAGGGACTTGATATGGGCGCGGACGACTATATAACAAAGCCCTTCGGGGTTATGGAGCTTGTCAGCAGAGTAAAGGCTGTGCTTCGCAGAACCACGGCGCCTGCGGTTGCAGACAGCATTGCGCACAAGGATATCCTTATTGACGAGGCAAAGCATATTGTTTATGTAGGCGATAACGAGATAGAGCTTACCTATAAGGAATACGAAATACTAAAGCTGCTGATAATAAACAAAGGCATAGTTTTAACCCGTGATAAGCTGATGGAAAGCATATGGGGATACGATTTTGAACAGGGCAACAGAACGGTTGATGTTCATATTCAGTCCCTTCGCAAAAAGCTCGGAGCAGCAGGCGAATGTATAAAAACCATCAGAAATGTCGGTTATAAGGTGGGTGAATAGTATGGTAAATAAAACCTTCACAAAGCTGTTGTCTTTAGGACTCGGCATTGTTCTTGTAACAAGTCTGCTGACGGTTGTTGTTTTTCACAGCTATTACGAAAAGCAGGCGCAGAGCAACTTGAAATCAATAGCAACGCTTGTATCGGCTGAGATTAATTCAAGCAACGATTATTCCTTTATCAGCGAAAGCTTTAACGACGACACAAGACTTACCATTATTGACTCAAACGGTACCGTGCTTGCCGACAGTGCCGAGGATGCGTCAAAGATGGAAAGCCATTCCGACAGACCCGAATTTAAGGAGGCTCTCGAAAGCGGACAGGGCTCCACAATTCGTAAATCGGCAACCATCGACAAAAATACATATTATTATACAATCAGGCTTAATAACGGAAATGTTTTGCGTGTTGCCGTTACAAGCGACAGCGTTTTTCTTGTGTTCTACGAGTCGCTGATTCTCGTTGCCGTTGTGTGCTTTGCCGTTATGCTGATATCTCTTGCAATAAGCTATGCCATAACAAAAAGCATTGTTAAGCCTGTTACGGAGCTCGGTCAAAACATCGACCATATAGAAGATTATAAAACCGAGGAGGAGCTTCAGCCCTTTGTAGATGCAATAAACGAATATAAGAAAAAGCAAAGACTGCTTGACAAGCAAAAAAAGCAGTTTACGGCTAATGTTTCGCACGAGCTTAAAACTCCGTTAACCTCTATTGCCGGCTATGCAGAGCTCATAGAAAACGGTATGGCAAAGCAGGAGGATATAAAGCCCTTTGCCCACACCATTCGCAAGCAGGCGCTAAGACTTGTTTCACTCACGGAGGACATTATCCAGCTGTCCCAGCTTGACGAAAATCAGGCAGACAGCATATCCTTTGAGGAGGTCGATTTGTCGAGGGTTGCCGAAAGATGCGCACAGTCGCTCGAGATGAACGCAAGGGCAAAGAATATAAGCATTTCACTCGATTGCGAGGAATGTTATATAAACGGCAACGAATCGCTTCTTGAGGAGCTTGTATATAACCTTATAGATAACGCTATCCGATATAATAAGGATAACGGAAGCATTGAAATAAAGGTGAAAAACAGAGTGCTTTCCGTTTCGGATACGGGAATAGGAATTCCGCAAAAATATCAGTCGAGAATTTTTGAAAGATTTTTCAGAGTTGACAAATCACGCAGTAAGGAAACGGGCGGCACGGGACTCGGCCTTGCAATAGTTAAGCATATCGCAGAGGTGCATAATGCAGAAATTTCGATATGCAGCGTAGAGGATACGGGCACAACAATTACCGTCGAATTTTAATAAAAGCATAAAAGAACGGCTTGAACATCACAAAATGTTCAAGCCGTTTATATGTTTGCCGATTTTTATTGCTTAGCGCCGTTATCCCACATTTCAAGTGTCTTAACAGAAGCTGCATAGCAGTTTTCAAGGCCCTTCGGGTCCATATTGTCGTATGTATCACGGCGAGTGTGATAGTAGTCCTCAAGCTTGTGATTTAAGCCTGTGATGCCTGCCGCTCTAAAGCCTGCCTGTGCAAATGCTGCCGAGTCTGTTGCGCCGCCGAGTGGTGGAACCCAACCCTTCTTGATAGGAACATCAACTGCCTTAGCTGCCTCCAAAAACAAATCGGAAGCGTCCTTGTCAGCCTTAACCGTACCGTTAAGGTCACGGTAGTTAACCATAAGGAATTTAGGGTCGTGAATTGTGTCGTATGAAACAAAGATGGTAGGTACATCCTGAAATTCGCCTGCGTGAGCCTCGCACCAAGCCTTTGAGCCTCTTAAGCCTGCCTCCTCGGAGCCTGTAAGAACAACGCCAACCTCTGTGTTTTCAAGAACAATGCCCTCGTCGTGCATCATCTTAAGGATTGCGATACCCATATAACAGCCTGTAAGGTTGTCGTTTGCACCGTCAACAACTCTGTTGTAGTTTACCATCCAGTACAGACCTACAAGGAACGGAACAAAGATAAATCCGCAAAGACCTGCAACAACAAGAGGATTTGATAATGAAAGCTCCGGAACGACAGCGCCCTTGGCAAGATGAATTACGCAAAGAACAAGATAGTAAACAGCGCCTATGCCGCAAAGAACTGCGTGTCCCTCAAAGCCTACACCGCCGAGCTTGTAGTTTACAGGCCATTCCCAAGCAGCGTCGGGGTGTCCGTTGAAAAGAATTCTTCTCTTAACCTCACCCGAACAGCTTTTAATTGCCGTAACATTATGACCTGTTTTTTCAGGGAAGCACTTATCAATAAGCTTTTTGTAAAAGCCGAACTGCATAAGAACAATGAACAAGCCGATAACAATAAGAATTATGCTTGCAATAGGGAAAAAGAAGGAGCAAACAATGCCTGCCAAAACCATTGTAATTGTAAAGTAAATCCAGCCATAGAACGAGCCGGGATTTTCCTTAAATGCTTCAACCTCTGCCTTCTCGCATCCGCAATCCTTTTTAAGCACATCGGCCATATATTCACATGCCTGCTTTTCGCCCTTTGAACCGGGGTCCCTTTTTTCAAAGGTTTTGATAATATGGGTGATTTCGTCAACCATATACTGTGTAGCTTCTGCTTTTTTGTCGAGAATTTTTTGTAAATCCATTTCACCGAACTCCTTTTGTAAATTGTTATAACTTATTGTATCATATAATTCTACAAGTTGCAATATTTTGTTATATTTTATCGTAATAATAGACTTTTGGATGTTTTAATTCCTATTGACAAAGTGGGTATTAGATAATATAATAAATTTAATTATTATAGCGACAGACAGGTGAAATATATGAAAATCAGTGAAGTTTTAAAGAACAATAAAGTAACCGTTTCCTTTGAGGTTTTTCCCCCGAAGCAATGGGATAAAATTGAAAATACAAAGTCCGTTGTCAGAGAAATGAGCGAGCTTCATCCCGCGTGGACAAGCGTAACCTACGGTGCGGCAGGCACAAGAGCAGGCTTTACACAGGAAATTGCAAACGAAATTGAGAGATGCGGCGTACCTGCGCTGTCCCACCTTACCTGCCTTACCTCGACAAGAGATAAAATTCACGAGGTTGTCACTGAACTGAAAAAAAACAATATCAAAAATATTCTTGCCCTACGAGGCGATATTCCCGAGGGCTTTGAATTTCCCGATAATCAGTATTTTAAAAATGCGTATCAGCTTGTGCAGGAAATTAAAAGCATAGATGAGGATTTTTGTGTGGGCGCCGCCTGCTATCCCGAAACGCATCCCGAAAGCAAAAATCGTGTTGAGGATATAGCACACCTTAAGGAAAAGGTCGATTGCGGCGTGGAATTTTTAACCTCGCAGATGTTTTTCGACAATGAAAAGTTTTTGAATTTCAGAGAAATGTGTGCAATTAAGGGCATCAATGTTCCCATCGTTGCAGGAATTATGCCCATAACAAATGCAAACCAAATCAGGCGAAGCATCGAGCTGTCAAACTGCTCCGTGCCAAGCAAGTTTTATAAAATTATGGACAGATTCGGTGATGATGCAGACCGTATGAAGCAGGCAGGCATTATTTATGCAACCGAGCAGATTATAGACCTTATGGCAAACGGTGTAAACAATGTTCATATCTATACTATGAACAAGCCCGATGTTGCCCAAAAAATTATGAACGGACTGTCGGATATAATTAATGAATAAGCAGGAAATTCTTCGCTATATGCGAACAAACAGTAAAACGGATAACAAGCAGATTTTGGATTTGGTCGATTGGGCTATGTCGGAAATTGAAGCGAGCGTTACCCCCAAAAGCCTGTACAGAATTTTTGACTGTACGGTGAATGAGGATGAGCTTATTATAGGAGCCTTCCATTTTAAAAGCAGACGCCTTGCCGAAAATTTGAGAGGTTGTGCAAGAGTTGTTGTTTTCGGAGCGACTCTCGGAACAGGCTGTGACAGGCTTATCAACTCAGCGCTGAAAACGGACACGGCAAGGGCCGTTGCGCTCCAGGCCGCCGCCGCTTCAAAAATTGAGGAGGTTTGCGACAGCTTGGAGGAGGAAATAAAGGCACAGCACAGGGTTGAACTGCGCCAAAGGTATTCTCCGGGTTACTTTGATTTGGATATTACAGAGCAAAAAAAGATTTTTGCGCTTATTGAGCTTACGAAAAGAATAGGCTTAACGCTTACGGATACCTGCGAAATGGTGCCCGTTAAAAGCGTTACGGCATTTATAGGAATTGATGAAAAATGATTAAATATTTTGACGGCGGAATGGGCAGTATGCTCAACCTGAAGGCAGGCGAGCTGCCCGAAAAACTGAATATCAGCGAGCCTGAGAGGGTTTTGGCTGTTCATATGGCGTATGCCGAGGCAGGCGCCGACATCATAACGGCAAATACCTTCGGCGCAAACAGATTAAAGTATGACAACGCCGACGAGCTTATTAAAGCAGGCGTAAGGCTTGCAAAGAAAACGGGCAAAAGGGTTGCGCTTGATATAGGCCCCACGGGCAAGCTTCTCAAGCCTATGGGCGAGCTCGATTTTGAGGAATGTGTCAGCGTCTTTGCAGATGTTGTAAACGCAGGCAAGGACGATGCGGACTTAGTTATTATAGAAACCATGGGTGACACCTATGAAATAAAGGCGGCTATGCTTGCCGTTAAGGAAAACTGTGACCTGCCCCTCGTTGTTTCTATGATTTTTGACGAAAACGGCAGATTGCTCACAGGCGCAGATGTTAAAACCGCCTGCGCAATGGTTGAGGGCTTAGGCGCCGATGCAATAGGCTTTAACTGCGGCTTAGGTCCAAAGCAGATGATACCGCTTCTCGAGGAGCTTGAGCAATGCTCGTCAACGCCCATTATCGTTATGCCAAATGCGGGTCTGCCAGACTCCGTAAACGGTAAAACGGTTTATAATGTTGAACCTGCCGAATTTGCAGATTATATGAAGCAAATCGCTCAAATGGGCGTTAGCTGTCTCGGCGGCTGCTGCGGCACAACGCCCGAGCATATAAAGGCTATGATTGAAGCCACAAGGGATATCGAGGATAGGGTGCCCGAATTTAAAAACAGCACGGTTGTTACAAGCTATTCGCAGGCTGTTGAAATCGGTGCAAAGGGCGTTGTTATCGGCGAAAGAATTAATCCCACGGGCAAAAAGCTGTTAAAGCAGGCGCTTCGCGACAGGGATATGGATTATATTCTGCGTGAAGGTATAAACCAAAAGGAAGCAGGCGCACATATTCTTGATGTTAATATGGGACTGCCCGAAATTGACGAAAGGGAAATGCTTGTAGCCGCCGTAAGCGAGCTTCAGGCAATACTAAGTCTTCCGCTTCAGCTCGACTCCAGCAATGTTGAGGCTATGGAGGCGGCGTTGAGAATATACAACGGCAAGGCTATGATTAATTCCGTAAACGGCAAGGAAAAATCTATGAAGGAGATCTTTCCTCTTGCCAAAAAATACGGTGGCGTTGTTGTTTGCCTCTGTCTTGACGAGGACGGAATTCCGACCACCGCCGAGGGCAGAATTGCAATAGCCGAAAAAATGATAAATACCGCTCGGGAATACGGCATAGACAAAAAGGATTTGATTGTTGATGCACTTACAATGACCATTTCAACCGATAAAAACAATGCCGTTGAAACCTTAAAGGCAGTTGATTATATCAAAAACACACTCGGCGTAAATACAGTACTCGGCGTGTCAAATATCAGCTTTGGCTTGCCTAACCGTGAGGCAATCAATACTGCGTTTTATACACTCGCTATGCAGGCAGGATTGTCGGCAGGCATCATCAACCCTAATTCCGCGTCTATGATGAATGCCTATTATTCACGAAATGCGCTTGCAGGTCTTGATGAAAACTGCACGGAATATATCGGCTCGGCAACGGCTGTTGATACAACCGAAAAAAGCGGTGATATAACCTTGTGCGAGGCTATAATAAAGGGTATGAAGGACGAGAGTGCAAAATGCGCAAGAGCGCTTCTTGAAGCAAACGAGCCTCTTACGATTATTAACGAGCATATCATTCCTGCTCTTGATAAGGTTGGCGACGGCTTTGAAAAAAATACTGTTTTTCTGCCACAGCTTCTTATGAGCGCCGACAGCGCAAAGGCGGCGTTTGACGAAATAAAGGCAAGCATGATTGTCAAGGGCACCGCACAGGTAAAGGGCGAAAAAATAATCATCGCAACCGTAGAGGGCGACATACACGATATAGGCAAAAATATCGTAAAGGTGCTGCTTCAAAACTACGGATTCGACGTTATTGATTTGGGCAAGGATGTAAAGTGTGAAGAGGTGCTTAGGCAGACAGTTAAGCACGGAGTTAAGCTTGTCGGCCTGTCAGCGCTTATGACAACCACCGTGCCCAATATGGAAAAAACAATTAAGCTTTTGCACGATAATACCGACGCAAAGGTATTTGTAGGCGGAGCCGTGCTTACAAGAGATTATGCAAAAATGATAAAGGCAGACCGGTATGCAAAGGACGCTATGGAAAGTGTCAGAATTGCACAGGAATTTTTTGGAGAATAGCTATGATGATTTCAACCAAGGGCAGATACGCCCTTAGCATTATGCTGGATTTGGCAACACATAACGACGGCGAGTATATATCGCTCAAGGATATTTCCGAGCGTCAGGAAATCAGTATGAAATATCTCGAGTCGATTATTTCAAAGCTCTCAAAGGGCGGACTTGTAGATAGCGCAAGGGGAAAAAGCGGAGGATACCGCCTAAACAGAAAAATCGAGGAGTATTCCGTAGGAGAGATTCTTATATTAACCGAAAAAACGCTCGCCCCCGTCGCCTGCGTAAATTGCGAAAGCCTGTGCTCAAAGGAGGGAAGCTGTCTTACCCGTCCTATGTGGAACGAGCTAAACGAGGTGATTATGAGCTTTCTCAACAACAAAACCCTCGCGGATTTGCTCTAAGCGGGCTAAATTCCGTTTTTGCTCCGTTTATAAAAACAAAAAAGCCGCTCATTTGAGTGGCTTTTAGTTATTCTGTACGAGGCGTTAGTCAGTTGTAAATCTGAATTCCGTTACTGTTTTAAATTCCTCGTTTGCCTTAACCCATTTTGAAGGGAAGTCCGGATGATTAACGGTATCGGGATAAAACTGTGTTTCAAGTGCGGCACCGCGGCGGAATTTAACAATGTTGTCGCCCTTGCCTGCGGTGTAATTCTTGTCAAGCCAGCCTCCGCAGTATAGCTGAATACCGGGCAGGTCGGTGAAAACAGACATTTTTCTTCCGCTTTCGCTGTCGTATAAAACAGCCGCCTCCTTAAGCGTAAAATCACTGCTTCTCAAGCAATAGTTATTATCATAGCCTATTCCGTCAATAATAGCTCTGAAAGGTTCGTCTATTCTCTCACCGATTTTACGGCTTTGGGAGAAATCCATCATTGTGCCCTCAAGCCTGCCAAGCTCGCCTGTCGGAAGCTGTGAGTCGTCAGTTTCGGTGAAATAGTCGGCATTTATTTTTAAGTAGTGGTCCTCGACGGTTTTTGAATTATCGCCGGAAAGATTAAAATATGCGTGGTTTGTCGGGTTTGCAACGGTGTCCTCATCACAGAGAACCGTATATTCGAGACGAAGCGTGTTATCCTCCGTGAGCGTATATTTAACCTTCATAGTCAGGTTTCCGCCAAAGCCGTCCTCGCCGTCGGGTGAAAAACGGGAAAAGGTTACAAAGCTATCTCCAACCTCGTCAACCTCCCAGGCAGTAAAGCTGAAGCGACCTCCGCCGTGAAGCGTCCAGCTTCCTTGGTTTTTGGGAGTGTTATACTCCCTGCCGTTAAAGGTGAATTTTGCATCCCTTATTCTGTTTGCCCATCTGCCTACAACCAGGCCCTGATATCCGTAATCGGGGTTGACATAATCCTGCGGATTGTCAAAGCCCAAAACAACATCGGCCATTTTGCCGTTTCTGTCGGGCATATTAAGCGCCTGAATACCTGCACCGAGAGTTTGAAGCGTTACGCTTGCACCGCTTTTATTTGTGATTTTGTATAGGTCGATTTCAGTACCGTCGGCAAGCCTGCCGAAATATGATTTTTCTACCATAGTGATTATTTCCTTTCTGGTTTATAAACTAATTATAGAATATCTGTAAATTAATTTCAAGAGTATTGACAATTTGCAAAATTGCTACTACTATGATAAAATGAAATTCAGACAATACATATTATAATAATCAAGGAGAGTATATGAGCTTTATAGTTTCAGTTTTAAGATATATAGCGCCCGTTTGTGCCGTGGTCATTCTTTCAACCTGTATCGTTTCGCTTTTCAGAAACAGGCCGAGAGTGCATAAGCTTGCCAAGCTTATCGACCAAAACGACGGCTCGATTATCGAAATAGACCATTGGGAAACCTCTATCGGCAAGGGTAAGTCAAACGATATCGTGCTTCCCTATCCTATGGTGGCGCGCTTTCACGCCGTTTTGGCTAAAAAGCGCAAGGATTGGGTTATTACGGACACCTCGGCAAGAGCGATAGGCGTTTTGGTAAACGGCAATAAAATCGACGGTCAGGAGATTGTTGAAAACAACGATATCATAACTATCGGAAATGTTCCGTTCAAGTTTGTATGCGAGGAGGCTCTGTCGCCAAGCAGTAAGAAAAATATTCGCACACAGGTTAACACAAGCAATGTTGCATACGGCGTTCTTGTGGATATAACCAATAAGCGCCCGATTTACCTTAAGAAAAAGGATGTGCTTATCGGCAGGGGCGAGGACGCGGATATCCGTATCGCATCGCAGGCAGTAAGCGCACATCACGCAAGAATTCATCAAACAAGCAGAGGCTGGGCATTGAGCGATTTGGACTCGCACAACGGAACAAAGCTCAACGGCAGATATATTAATCAGCCGCAGTTGATTTTTGATGAGGATATGATAACCTTCGGCGACAAGGTTTTCATTTTCTATGAGAAGTAGGGAGGTTGAAGCAGTATGAGTAATAAAATAAAAAGGCCGCCGAGAATTAAGCCTATTAACAACTTTTTGCTTCTCACCGTGCTTTCTGTTTTTCAGCTTGCTACGGGTATTGCAGGCTCAAACAGCGACGAGGGCTTTCAGTTTAAGGTTCTGCTTTCGCTTGCCCTTTTGGTTGCAACGGAGTGGGTTTACCTGCTGTTTTTCTATACGGTATTTCACCGACGCAATTTCGAGCTTGAGCTCATAGCGTTTTTCCTTTGCGGAGTCGGGCTTGTAACCATAGGCTCACAAAATCCGCAGGCATGCTTTAAGCAGTTTTTTATGGTGCTTGCAGGCGTAGTCATTTTCATCTTTATGGTTTTCCTTATGGGACAGCTCGAATTTTGTATGAAAATGCGTATTGTGGTTGCCGTAGGAGCATTAGCTCTTTTGCTTGTCAATTTGCTTATTGCAAAAACTCACCTCGGTGCAAGAAACTATATTGAAATTGCCGGTATAAGCGTTCAGCCGAGCGAATTTGTTAAGGTTGCGTTTATCTTTGTAGGTGCCGCAACGCTTGAAAAAATACAAACCTCAAAAAATATTATCGCATTTATCGGCTTTTCGCTTGCCTGCGTAGGCTCGTTGATTGTCATAAGGGATTTCGGTACGGCGTTGATATTCTTTGTAACATTTCTTATTATCGCGTTTATGACCTCCGGCGATATCAAAACAATTATTTTGGCTGTGGTATCGGCGGTTATGGGTGCGGCCATCGTGCTGAAATACAGGTCTAATATTATGCGCAGATTTGAGGTTTACCGTCATGTGTGGGAGCCGGAATATTTTAATGCCGCAGGCTATCAGCAGACGAGAGTGTTAGTTGCTATGGCAAGCGGCGGTATGCTCGGCGTAGGCATAGGCAACGGAAGACTTCGCGGAATAGGCGAAAGCACAAACGACCTTATTTTCGGCGCAATTTGTGAGGAATGGGGATTTATTTTCGGCATTGCCTTGGTTTTATCCTTCTTGGGTATTGCCGTATCGGCGCTTGTAAACAGCATTGCCTCCCGTTCCACCTTCTATTCCATCGCGGCTGTGGCAGGCGCAGGAATGTTTCTGTTCCAAACAGCCCTGAATATTTTCGGAATAACGGACATTTTGCCCTTGACGGGCGTAACCCTGCCGTTTGTAAGCCAGGGCGGCTCCTCGATGCTTGCAAGCTGGGGCATACTCGCCTTCATTAAGGCTTCCGATATTCGTACCTACAATTATCTTGGAGGTGCAAAGAAGAAATGAAAATGATTACTAAAAGAGGTATCTTTCTTTGGATACTTTCTATCGGATTTGTTATCGGTCTTGTTTTTATGACCTTTTCGCTTGTAAACAACGCTGATACTTGGGTTATGAAGCGCTTTAACCACCACGTTTATAATAACGGCGAGCTTATCGGCGCAGGCTCTATTTTGGACAGGGACGGCGACGTGCTTGCACAAACCAAGGACGGCAAGCGTGTCTATGCCGAGGACGCAACCACAAGAAAATCAACCCTGCATATTGTCGGCGACCCGAAAAACTTCATTTCAAACGGCGTGCAGTCCGTTTATGATGCAAAATTAACAGGCTACAACATTATGTTCGGCGTTTACAATATCCAAAAATACGGCAAGGGACACGACCTTAAGCTAACCATAGATAAGGATATCTGCAACCGTGCATACGAGCTGTTGGACGGCAGAAAGGGCGCTATCGGTGTAGTGAATTATAAAACCGGCGACCTTGTTTGCTCTGTTTCCACACCGAGCTATGATGTCGAAAATGTTCCGGATAATCTCGAAACAAGCGACTATTATACAGGCGTTTATATAAACCGTATGCTAACGGCGCATTATGTTCCCGGCTCAACCTTTAAGCTTGTAACTGCAATTTGTGCCTTGCAGAATATAGACGATATAAACGAAAGAACATGGGTGTGCAACGGCGAATATCAACCCGAAAAGGGCACGCCTATCAAATGTAATGCAAATCACGGCAGTCATATCAATTTTGAGGATGCGCTTGCAAAAAGCTGTAACTCTGCCTTTGCGCAAATTGCCATAGAGCTTGGCGATAAAAAGCTTGAGGAAACCGCAAAATCGCTCGGAATCGGAACTCCCGTCAGCCTAAGCGGTGAAATAAATTCCTATGCAGGCTATTTTGATGTTGCTGGCGTAAGCGACGATAAGCTTGGCTGGACGGGTATCGGTCAGGGCGATACACGCATTGCGCCCATCACTATGCTTCGCATCGTTTCAGCCATTGCAAACAACGGTCAGGCAGTATCGTTTAATGTTGTGCAGTCGCTTGCCGACCAGGCAGGCAAGGCATTGAATATGGAAATGCCTAAAAACACAACAACAATGATGTCACCCGAAATTGCAGGTCAGATGAAAACGCTGATGCGTAATAATGTAACCTCTCATTACGGCGAATACAATTATAAGGGCTTAAATCTCTGTGCAAAATCGGGTACGGCGCAGATTGACTCAAACGAAAACCACAATATTGCTTGGTTTACCGGATTTATGGATGATGAAAGCAATCCGTATGCCTTCGTTGTGGTTATCGAAAACGGAAATTCCGGCTCACAGACGGCAGGCCCGGTTGCCGGCAAGCTTCTCAAGACTCTCATCAATGAGTAATCACGGCATCAGTTAATATTTTACTGTAATATAAACAACGGCACTTGCATAATATATTTTGGTGATACTATGCGAGTGCTTACTTTTAAAATGAAGCCAAAAACAATTTTCGGACTTATTCTTTTGCTGACGGGCATAATTGCCATAACGCTCACATTTTTGGGAAATCACGGCGTTCAGCCTACAATGGCGGGCATAAGCTGTTCAAGCACGGACGAACGGGTTGATTATATCAATTCCTTTGGATACAAAACCGACACAAAGGAGTCGTCAAAGCAGGTTTCCATTCCGTTAAGATTTAATGATGTATATAATAGATACAACGAAATTCAAAAATCTCAGGGCTTCGATTTGGAAAAATATAAGGGGAAAACAGTAACCCTTTATACATACAATATTATTAATTATAAGGACAATGATAATGTCATTGCCGACTTGCTTGTTTATGACGGCAAGCTCATAGGTGCAGACCTATGCGACCCCTCGGCAGATGACGGATTTTTGGTTGCGCTTGATGAACAGGATTGACAAAATACTTGCAAGAGAACTTAATATTTCAAGAACGGACGCCAAGTCTCTCATACGCAGAGGCTTGGTTCTTGTTGATAATGCACAGGTAAAAACTGCCGATTTCAAATGCGACGACAACGCAAAAATCGTAGTTGACGGCAGGCAGATTTCAAACAGCGAATTCGTTTATATTATGATGAATAAGCCAAAGGGCGTTATTTCCGCATCGGACGGCAAGGGCGAAAAAACGGTTGTTGATATCCTGCCCGACAGTATGAAGCGCAGAGGACTTTTTCCTGCCGGAAGGCTTGATAAGGACACAACGGGCTTTGTGCTTATAACGGATAACGGAGAGCTTGCTCACAATATTTTATCTCCGTCCCATCACATTGACAAAACATATATTGCAAGGCTGGACAAGCCGTTTAATGATGAGGTTGTTGCCGATTTTAAGGGCGGTATGCGCCTAAACGGCGAGGAGCTGCTTGAGGCTGATATATATGCCGTTGACGGCGATTATACGCTTGCAAGGGTTGTGCTTCGTCAGGGACTTTATCATCAGGTTAAGCGTATGTTTAAAAAGCACGGCTTAACGGTTGTTGAGCTGGACAGAATAAAAATAGGCGGACTGAATTTGGATAAGTCTTTGAAATACGGCGAAGCGCGATATATCACACAGGACGAGCTTGATTTGATAACATCTAAATAACAGGTTGTTTTGCAATCCGATATACAATATATAGATGGCTTATGCAATTAGCACAAAAAAATAAATTTTTTTCGTGAAAAAGGTTGCAAAATAATCAAATGGATTGTATAATGTACACAAATAAGCATAATGTTTTTTGTGCAGAATATTACCGTTACCCTATATGAAACGGAGGAGAGTATAATGCCGAACAGATTATTTCAAGGTATTATAAATCAGATGCGAGATGCAATCGACAGAACTGTCGGTGTTGTTGACGAGAGCGGCGCAGTTATTTCCTGCAGCGAGCTCGGTATGATAGGAGAGGTTCGCAAGGGCGTAATTGCCGCAGGTGTTTTTGACGGAGCAATTATCTGTGTGGATTCCTGCACATATAAAGCGTTCGGCGATACGGTTCATCCCGAATATGCTGTTTTTGTGGACGGCACAGACGAGCAGAGCCGCAGAACTGCCGCTATTATCAGCGTTGCCCTTGACCAAATCAAAAAGAATAATGACGAAAAGTTTGACCGTTCCAATTTTGTTAAGAATGTAATTCTTGACAATATTCTTCCGGGAGATATCTATATCAAATCAAGAGAGCTTCGTTTCAATAACGACGCTACAAGGGTTGTCTTTTTAATTCGTGCAAACAGCACGGCAGACATTTCCGTTTTTGATGTAATTCAAAACTTCTTCCCCGACAAAACGAAGGATTTTGTTATCTCGGTAAACGAAACGGATATTGCCTTAATTAAAGAGGTTAGACCTAATGTTGATTCCAAGGATTTGGAGAAGCTTGCACAGTCTATTTGCGACACGCTTTCAACAGAATTTTACTTTTCTGCAAATGTCGGCATCGGCACCTGCGTAACAGGCATAAAGGAGCTTGCCGCTTCGTTTAAGGAAGCACAGGTTGCTCTCGAGGTAGGCAAGGTGTTTGATACCGAGCGCAAGATTATAAGCTATGACAATCTCGGCATTGCAAGGCTTATCTATCAGCTTCCCACAACTCTTTGCGAAATGTTCCTCAAGGAAGTGTTCAAAAAGGGCTCCATCGATTCTCTCGACCAGGAAACCCTGTTTACAATTCAAAAGTTTTTTGAAAATAACCTTAATGTATCCGAAACATCAAGAAAGCTTTTTGTTCACAGAAACACTCTTGTTTACAGATTAGAGAAAATTAAGAAGCTTACAGGCTTGGATTTAAGAGAGTTTGACGACGCTATCGTATTTAAAGTAGCGCTTATGGTTAATAAATATTTGGAATCCACTCCTATAAAGTACTAAAGCGTTAAAGCGTTAAAATTTTTTCGAAAAAACTATTGACACGCAAAAAATCTTGTGATATATTGTAGAAAAGTTAATCAACCAAGCAAACCTATGATTAAGAGTAGTAACTTTTTACAGAAGCTCAAAGAGAGTTGCCGACGGTGTGATGGCAGCAGCGGAATATAAAGCGAATGGACTTATGAGGGCGATCGAAAGTGTTTTACACAAGTAGCAATCGACGGGATGTACCCGTTACAGTACAGCTCATATGACGGTATGAGGCAGAGTGGGCGAAGGTATTTTCGTCAATTTGGGTGGTATCGCAGGTAATTATCCTGTCCCATATTTATGGGACAGGTTTATTTTTTTGAAAGAGTGATTATTATGAAAATCTTAACTAAACGATGGCGATGGCGTAGTTAAAACAAATCTTGCAAACAAATCAAAGCTATTTAACTACATCAATTTTAAGGAGAATTAGTGTGAAAAATCACACTAATTCGATTGTATTGCCCTCAAAATTTGCCTGTGGCATAATTTTGAGATGGCAAAATTCCCATTATACGCCTTGTCCGGCTACAACGGGGCGTTAGGAATTTTTAATAAATTATATGTAGCCGGAAAGGCTATGGGAATTACTATGAAAAAGCTAACTAAAATTATCGCAATCGTATTATCAATCGCATTAATTGCAGGTCTTGTTGCCTGCTCAACGGCAAAAACAGAACAAATAGAAGAAAAGAAAACCTTTAAGGTAGGCATCTGCAACTATGTAGATGACGCTTCACTAAACCAAATCAACGAAAACATTCAAAGCGAGCTTAAAAGAATAGGTGATGAAAAGGGCGTAACCTTTGATATTTCCTATGATAACTGTAATGCAGACGCAAATGTTCTTGCACAAATCGTATCAAATTTCATTGCAGACGATGTTGACCTTATGGTAGGCATTGCAACACCTGTTGCTATGGCTATGCAAAGCGCAACAGAGGATATTCCGATTATCTTCTCTGCCGTATCCGACCCGCTTGACGCAAAGTTAGTTGCTTCTCTTGACGCTCCGGGCGCAAACATCACGGGCACATCGGACTATCTTGATACAAATGCCGTTATGGACCTTATTCTTGCAAACAATCCAAACACAAAAACAATCGGCCTTTTGTATGATATGGGACAGGATTCCTCAAAAACACCTATCGCAAACGCAAAGGCTTACTTGGACGAAAAGGGCATTAAGTATATCGAGCACACTGCAACAAACGACACAGAGGTTCAGCTTGCAGCGGACGCATTTGTAAACGATAAGGTTGACGCAGTATTTACCCCAACCGATAACACAATTATGAAGGCAGAGCTTTCAATTTACGAAACCTTTGCAGAGGCAAAAATCCCTCACTTCACAGGTGCGGATTCCTTTGCTCTTAACGGTGCCTTCCTCGGCTACGGCGTTGATTACGCAAATCTCGGCGTTGAAACTGCAAAGATGGTTGCAGAGGTTTTGATTGACGGCAAGGACCCTGCAACAATGCCTGTTAAAACCTTTGATAACGGCACTGCAACGGTAAATACAGATATCTGCGAGGCTCTTGGATACAACTATGATGATGTATCAGGCAAGCTCGCTCCGTTCTGCACAAAGGTACAGAGCATTAAAACGGCAGAAAGCTTTGATTCTGCTCAATAATTTAGGAGATATAATTATATGTCTATCGGCTCAATTTTAACTCTTTTACAAACGACATTAGAATTAGGGTTGATAAGCTCATTAACGGTGCTTGCATTGTTTTTAAGCTATTCAATGCTGAATGTATGCGATTTATCCACTGACGGTTGCTTCACCTTCGGAGCAACCGTTGGTGCCGTTGTGGCTATTGCAGGTCACCCTTATCTTTCCATAGGTGCGGCTATGCTTGCAGGTATGCTGTCAGGTCTTATAACCGCTGTTTTGCAGACAAAAATGGGCATCGACAGCCTCTTGGCAGGCATTATCGTCAATACGGGACTGTATTCCGTAAATATAGCCATAATGGGCAATTCGTCCCTGCTTAATATGAACCAAACCGAAACAGTATTTACAAAGCTAAAGGGCGTTCTCGCGGATACTCCGTTTAAGAAGCAGTATGTGCTCATTATTGCCTTAATTGCTGTTGTTTTAGTGATTGTATTTCTGTCATTATTCCTTAAAACAAAGCTCGGATTGGCAATTCGTGCAACGGGTAATAATCCCGATATGGTGCGTTCCTCGTCCATAAATCCTGCCTTCACAACCATTATCGGCCTGTGCGTTGCCAATGCAATAACAGCACTTTCGGGATGTCTGCTTGCACAGTCACAAAAATCGGTAAATATCGACATCGGCACGGGTATGGTAACGGTTGCGCTTGCTTCTCTGCTGATAGGAGGCGTTCTTGTAAGCAAGGGCAAAATTCCTTTAAAGGCTATCGGCGTTGTTTTGGGTGCAATAATATTCCGTCTTGTATATATGGTTGCGCTTCGCTTTAATATGCCTGCTTCCATGCTTAAGCTTGTGTCCTCGGTTATTGTAATCATTGCAATTGCAGGTCCGTATCTTAAGAGTCAGTACCCAACCTACAAGCGACGCTTTGACCATAAACACTCAAGGGAGGTTTTATAAATGCTCGAAATTACCAATATTTCAAAAACCTTCAATCCGGGAACAATAAATGCAAAAACTGCGCTTGATAATTTGTCGCTGAGCGTTAAAAAGGGCGATTTTATTACAATTATAGGCTCCAACGGTGCAGGCAAATCAACCCTGTTTAACTCCATTGCAGGCGATTTTACCACCGACACGGGAAAAATTGTGTTTGACGGCAAGGATATCACGCTTATGCCCTGCCACGTAAGAGCAAAAACCATTGGCAGACTTTTTCAGGACCCGATGCGTGGCTCTGCGCCCGGTATGAGCATTGAGGAAAACCTAACCTTAGCCGCAGGCAAGGGCGGTTGGCTTTCAACCGTTAAGAAAAGCGACAGGCAGGAATTTCGCGAAAGGCTTGCCCTTCTTGATATGGGACTTGAGGATAGAATGAATCAGCCCGTAGGACTGCTTTCGGGCGGTCAAAGACAGGCGTTAACGCTTATGATGGCAACCTATAACCCACCCAAATTGCTCCTTTTAGACGAGCATACGGCGGCGTTGGACCCCGTAACCGCAGATAAGGTTATGGAAATTACAAATCAAATTGTAAACGATAACCATATAACAACGATGATGATAACGCATAATATGGCGCAGGCGCTTACAACGGGAAATCGTACAATTATGATGGACGCAGGTCAAATCATTTTTGATTTGGACGATGAAACCCGAAAGGATATGACGGTTCCCGACCTTCTTCAGTTATACAGAGAAAAGGAAAACAAGGATTTCGACAACGACAGAATTATGCTTCAAAAATAAAAACAGGCTGTGAAGAATTTTCAATCCAAGCGATTGACGGTCTTCACAGCCTATTTGTTTTCATTATTCATTATTTATTATTTTTTTAAAGCCCCTTGCCTTTCTTAAATAGATAATTGCCAAGGGTATGTCCGCCATCAGCCAGGCGGCAGGTGCGGCATAGCAAACTGCCTTGAAGCCTATCAGCCTTGTAAACACAAAGGCTATTGCAATTCTTCCTATAAGCTCGCCTGCGCCGGCAATTGTATTTGAATAGGTAAATCCCATACCCTGCAGGGTGTTTCTCAAAACAAACAGTACGGCTACAAGAGAGTAGCATTGACAGGTTGCCAGAATATAACTTCCTGCCGCCGAAATAACCTCGGGATTTTTCTCCGTCATAAACAGCGAAACAACAGGTTCACCTATTGTATATAGAGTTATGCTCATAAGGACGCTGACGAATATATCAAGTATGAATATCCGTCTTACAGAGGTTAGAATTCGCTGATAATTTTTTGCTCCGTAATTTTGTCCCACAAAGGTTTGCGTTGCAACCCCCAAGGCAGACATAGGTATGTTTGTGAGATTTTCAACTCTGCCTGCCGCCGTGAAGCCTGCCATAACATTTGCACCGAAGGAGTTTACGGCGCTTTGCAGGCACATTGAGCCTATTGAGGTTATCGTAAATTGCAGTGATACGGGAATACCGAGCCTGAGCTGTTCAAGCGCCGTTTTCGCATCAAGCCTCATATCCTCCCTTGTGATATTAATATCCTTGTTGAACCTTATTATGTAAAGCCCTGTAAGACCTGCCGCCGTTGCGTGAGAAATCAGCGTTGCAAGTGCGGCTCCCTCAACGCCCCAGCCAAAATGCTTTACAAAAAGCATATCAAGCGCAAAGTTTACAACAACGCTTACTATGTAAAAATACAGTGGCTTTTTGCTTTCTCCTACTGCTCGTGATATGGCAGTAAAATTGTTTGAAAGCATTTGAAAGGGTATCGCAAAGTAAAGGATATTAACATATGCCGACGATAATCCTATAATCTCGTCGGGTGTGCCTATGATATGCAACAGAGGTGTTGATATAATATGTGCCACAATAACTATAACTATGCCGATACCGAAAGCAACCAATATACTGCTTCCGGCATAGTGCGACGCCCTTTTACCGTCCCTTGCTCCGAATGCCTGCGCAACCGGAATGGTAAATCCGCTTGTAAGACCGAGAGCGGCGCCTACTATAAACGAGCCTATTGCACCCACATTTCCCACGGCTGCAAGCGCGTTTGTGCTGACATAACGCCCAACTATTATGTTGTCAACCAAGGAGTAGTTATACTGCAACAGCGAGGAAACCATAATAGGCAAAGCAAATAATATTATGCTTTTTAATGCCTTCCCCTCAAGCATATTTGTTTTGCTTTTCATAAATCAAAATAACCTTTTGTGTGAATTTACTGCTTTGCGGCTTTATATTTGCTGTTTGTCCTGTAATTTTCCTTTCCGTCAACGGTTCTCACAAGGGTATAAACATCCTTGCTTTTTGTAATGCTTATTTTTACATTGCCGATATCGACATCATCCTTGCCCCAAACAGTGCATATAAGCCTTCCGTTTTGACATTTCATAGAAAGCCTTACATCTGTTCCCGTTGTGTTTTTAAACTGAAAATCCTTGCTGTTCCATTGAACCGTTGCGTCACCGCCCATAGGCACATAGCTTATTGCTAGGGAGTGGTTTGTGCGATAAACAATTTTCATATCGGCTCTTAAAATGCTTTGAAAAAGCGTGGAGCTGACCTGACAAACACCGCCTCCGAGCCCGTCAACAAATTCGCCGTCCTTTATTACCTTTGCCTCCTCGTAGCCTGCGGTCACGGTTCGCTTTCCCACGGTTTGATTAAAGGAAAAAACTCTGTTTTTCGGTAGCTTAATGTTGTCAATTTTTTCGGCCGCCGCCTCTAAATTTGCTGTTCTCGATTTATCCGAGGCATTGTATCGGGTAGTATATTCTGCCAATTTGTACGGATATTTGCCGTCCTTGTCCTTGCTTAATCCCTCATATATTTTGTTTGTAGGGCTCTCTGCAAAGGTTGTATTTTCATCCTCCGTGGTCGGCACAATAACGGTTGTAGGCTTAGTGGTGGTTACTGTGGTTGATTCGGTTGTTGCCGTTATTTCCTCCTCCTTTTCAAACATAGAACAGGAGGAAAGACACAGCGATATAATCATAACCGTTAATACAGCCAGGCTTAGCCTTCTTAATCTTTTTGCTTCCATTCTTTTATTGTCCTGCTAATAGTTATTTTTGGTTTTTAAAGGGCTTCTTTCTTGATACCCAGCCTTCCTTGTTAACCTGCTTTGCTCTCGCTACTGAAAGCGCTTCATTTGGAATATTGTTGGTAATTGTTGAGCCTGCGGCAATATATGCCTGCGAGCCAACCGTTACCGGAGCAATAAGGTTTGTGTTACAGCCGATGAACGCTCCGTTACCTATGGTACATCTGCTCTTATGCTTTCCGTCATAGTTGCAGGTAACTGCGCCGCAGCCGAAGTTTACATTACAGCCGACATCGCTGTCGCCGATATAGGTTAGGTGAGCGCTCTTTGTGCTTTCGCCGATGACGGAATTCTTAATTTCAACAAAGTTGCCTATATGAACAAATTCCTTTAATACGGAGTTTGCCCTGATTTTTGCAAACGGACCGCAGTCGGCGCCGTCCATAATTGTGCTGTCGGTAATTTTGCAGTTATCAAGAACAACGCTGTTGCCTATTTTGGAGTTCTTTATCCATGTGTTTGGACCGATGGTACAGCCCTCGCCTATTTCAACATTGCCTATGATAATTGTGTTTGGAAGAATTCTTGTGCCGCAGCCTATCTTAACATCCTTTCCTATCATAATGCCGTCCGTGCAGGGCATATCAACGCCGTTTATCATATGATCGTCGTTGATGCTTTTTCTCATTATGGTGTTAAGCTCGTTAAGCTGCTTTCTGTCGTTTGCGCCAAGTGCCGCTTGGGGATTTTCGCAGACATACGCACCGGCATTTTTTCCGCTTTTGATAAGAATTTCAAGGCTGTCGGTCAAATAATATTCGTTTTGAACATTATTGTTTGTTATGTTTTCAAGGGCGTACAGCAAATCTGCACCGTTAAACCAGTATGTTCCTGCGTTTGACTCGTTAATCAGCTTCTCCTCGGGAGTTGCGTCCTTATGCTCAACTATGCGCAAAAGAACTCCGTTTTCATCTCTCTTGATATGTCCGATTCCCTCTGTATCCTCTGCAATGGCAGAAATAAGAGTAATGGCGTTGCCGTTCTCCCTGTGATAGTCGTATGCCTTGTTGATGGTGTCGCAGTCCATAAGCGGTCCGTCACCGTTGAGTATTAAAATCTCATCGTTAATATGACCTTCAATAAATTCCTTTGCCTGCATAACGGCATGACCTGTTCCGAGCTGAGGCTCCTGAACTCTTATTTTAATACTGCTGTCGTATGAGGCTAAATAGCCATCAACAATTTCGTGCTTGTAGCCGGTTATAACACAAATGTCCTCAACCTCTGCCTGCCTAACATTGTCGATAACATATTTTATCATAGGCTCAAAAAGAACCTCGCACATAACCTTAGGCTCGTCGCTCTTCATTCTTGTTCCCTTGCCGCCGGCAAGAATAATGGCACATTTCATAATTTCATTCCCCAATAACTTAGTTTATGTTTGCAATTAATAATATAATTATGCACTAAATCAATCAATTTTTCAATATATTTTGCATATAATTATATTTTTTCCAAAAAATGTTTGTATTTTTAAGACTCCTGTGCTATAATCTTATAAAGTTACACTGTAATTCTGCGCGCTGTGCACATTTACAGTGTAAAACTGAAAAACAGTATATAATTTTTAGGAGGTATTTTCCAATGGCAAACAAATGGGTTTATATGTTTGACGAAGGCAACATGACCATGCGTAACCTACTTGGCGGTAAGGGTGCAAACCTTGCAGAGATGACAGAAATCGGTCTTCCTGTACCTTACGGTTTCACAATTACAACTGAGGCATGTACTCAATATTATGAGGACGGCCGCAAGATTAACGACGAAATCATGGCTCAGGCTATGGAAGGCGTTGCAAAGATGGAGGAGAAGAACGGCAAGAAGTTTGGCGATCTTAAAAACCCTCTTTTAGTTTCAGTTCGTTCAGGTGCCAGAGCATCTATGCCCGGTATGATGGACACAATTCTGAACTTAGGCTTGAATGACGAAGTTGTTGCAGCAATGATTGCAGGCAACTCAGATCCTGCTTTCGAGCGCTTTGTTTACGACTCATATAGAAGATTTATCCAAATGTTCTCCGACGTAGTTATGGAGGTTGGTAAGAAGTATTTTGAGCAGCTTATCGACAAGATGAAGGAAGAAAAGGGCGTTAAGTACGATGTTGACTTAACAGCAGCAGACCTTAAGGAGCTTGCAAATCAGTTCAAGGCTGAGTACAAGAATCAGCTCGGCGAGGACTTCCCTTCAGACCCTGTTCAGCAGCTCAAGTTAGCTATTGAGGCTGTATTCCGTTCATGGGACAACCCAAGAGCAAACGTATATCGTAGAGATAACGATATCCCTTATTCATGGGGTACTGCAGTTAACGTAATGCCTATGGTATTCGGTAACTTAAATAACGAGTCAGGTACAGGTGTTGCATTTACCCGTGACCCTGCAACAGGCGAAAAGAAGCTTATGGGTGAGTTCCTTAAGAACGCACAGGGCGAGGACGTAGTTGCCGGTGTTCGTACACCTATGCCAATCGCTCAGATGGAGCAGGAATTCCCTGAGGCTTATGATGAGTTTATCAAGGTTTGTGAAATTCTTGAAAATCACTACCACGATATGCAGGATATGGAATTCACGGTAGAAAACAGAAAGCTCTATATGCTTCAGTGCCGTAACGGTAAGAGAACAGCTCAGGCTGCGCTTCAAATTGCCTGCGACCTTGTTGATGAAGGTCACAAGACAGAGCAGGAAGCAGTTGAGATGATTGATCCTCGTAACCTCGACACACTTCTTCACCCACAGTTCGACGCTAAGGAGCTTAAGGCTGCTACACCTATCGGTAAGGGCCTCGGCGCTTCTCCGGGTGCTGCCTGCGGTAAGGTTGTATTTACAGCAGACGACGCTGTTGCTTGGGATGCAAAGGGCGAAAAGGTTGTTTTGGTTCGTCTTGAAACATCACCTGAGGATATCACAGGTATGAAGGCTGCTCAGGGTATCCTTACAGTTCGCGGCGGTATGACATCACACGCTGCCGTAGTTGCTCGTGGTATGGGTACCTGCTGTGTATCCGGCTGCGGCGATATCAATATGGACGAGGAAAACAAGAAGTTCACATTGGCAGGTAAGGAATTCCACGAAGGCGATTACATTTCTATCGACGGCTCAACAGGTAACATCTACGAGGGTGTTATTCCGACAGTTGACGCTACAATCGCAGGTACATTCGGCAGAATTATGGCTTGGGCTGATAAGTACAGAACTCTTAAGGTTCGTACAAACGCTGATACTCCGGCTGACGCAAAGAAGGCAAGAGAGCTCGGCGCTGAAGGCATCGGTCTTTGCCGTACAGAGCATATGTTCTTTGAAGAGGACAGAATTGCCGCATTCAGAGAAATGATTTGCTCAGATACAGTTGAAGAAAGAGAAGCTGCTCTTGATAAGATTCTTCCTTATCAGCAAGGCGACTTTGAGGCTCTTTACGAGGCTTTGGAGGGCTGCCCTGTTACAATTCGTTTCTTAGACCCACCGCTTCACGAGTTTGTTCCTACCGATGAGGAGGATATCGCAAAGCTTGCTGCTGCACAGGGCAAGAGCGTTGAGGAAATTAAGGCTATCATCGCTTCTCTCCATGAGTTTAACCCAATGATGGGTCACCGTGGACTTCGTCTTGCAGTAACATATCCTGAAATCGCAAAGATGCAGACAAAGGCTGTTATCCGCGCTGCTATCAATGTTCAAAAGAAGCATGCAGACTGGACAGTAGCTCCTGAAATTATGATTCCTCTCGCTTGCGATACTAAGGAATTAAAGTATGTTAAGGATATCGTAGTTGCAACTGCAGATGCAGAAATCGCTGCTTCGGGTATCAATATGAAATATGAGGTTGGTACAATGATCGAGATTCCTCGTGCTGCTCTTACAGCCGATGAAATCGCTAAGGAAGCCGAGTTCTTCTGCTTCGGTACTAACGACTTAACTCAGATGACATACGGCTTCAGCCGTGACGACGCAGGTAAGTTCTTAGACGCTTACTATGATGCAAAGATTTTCGAAAACGATCCGTTTGCAAAGCTTGACACAGTAGGCGTTGGTGCTCTTATGAAGATGGCTGTTAAGAACGGTAAGGCAACCCGTCCGTCACTCCACTGCGGTATCTGCGGTGAGCACGGCGGCGACCCAACATCAGTTGAGTTCTGCCACGAAATCGGTCTTGATTATGTATCATGCTCACCGTTCAGAGTTCCGATTGCACGTCTTGCCGCTGCACAGGCAGCTATTCGCGAACAGCGCTAATCAGCAGTTAGCGAATAACACGACAAGTAAATAG
>JBJEPH010000009.1:0-5789 GCA_051881135.1 Eubacterium sp. | reverse complement strand
CCTCCTTTATAGGCTATATTATAATGCTTTTTTGCCTGTATTTCAACCTTGCATACAGATTTATTTGTTGACTTTCAAATGATTTATATTTAAAATATATGAAGATATAGTGTTAAGGAGTTTTGATATGAGTGATTTTAAAATAATTGAAATCAAGCAATCCGTGTTTGAAAATAACGACAGGGAAGCAGAGAAGGTAAGGCAGGAGCTAAAGCAAAGCAAAACCTTTTTGCTTAATCTTATGTCATCACCCGGCTCGGGCAAAACAACAACCCTAAAGGCTACAATTGCCGAGCTAAAGGACGAGTATAAAATCGGCGTTATGGAGGCTGATATCGACTCCGATGTTGATGCCGCCGCTATTTCGCAAACCGGTGCAAAATCCATACAGCTTCACACGGGAGGTATGTGCCATTTAGACGCCGGTATGACAAAGCAGGGCTTGGACAGCTTTGACGCAAACGATTTTGATTTTGTTGTTTTGGAAAATGTAGGAAATCTTGTGTGCCCTGCGGAATTTGATACGGGCGCAAGTAAAAATGCAATGATTTTGTCCGTCCCCGAGGGCGATGACAAGCCGTTAAAATATCCTTTAATGTTCTCTGTCTGTCATTGCGTTTTGATAAATAAAATTGACACAAAGAGCGTTTTCGATTTCGACGATGATGCAGTAGTTGAACGCATTAAAAGGCTTAATCCAGATTGCGAAATTTTCTTTATCAGCGCAAAAACGGGTGAGGGAATTAAGGCGTGGACGGATTGGCTTCGCAAGGAAATTGACGAGTGGAACGCATAGGCTATGCATGAATTAGGTTTAGTTAATCAAATAGTGAAAACCATTGATGAGGTTTACGATAATAAGGGCTTGAGCGAGGTTAGCCGTATTGTGCTTAATGTCGGCGAAATGAGTGATGTTGTGCCCGAATATATCAAAGAGGCGTGGAAATATGTTGCCCCGTCAACAAGATATCCCGATGCAAAAATGGAGCTTAACATTATTCCCGCCGTTGCAAAATGTATGTCCTGCAATTATGAGGACAGCATAAGAAAATTCGGTTTAACCTGTCCTAAATGCAATGGCGAAAGCATAAAGCTGATCTCCGGCAGAGAATTTTTTATAAAGGAAATTTCGGCAAAGTAAAGGCAATTAAAATGGGCAGTTCATTGAACTGCCCATTTTTAATTACCTGTTTTATAAATCGTCGGCGTCCTGCACAGGCTCTTCAAGAATACCGTTATAATAGGTTTCCTTTGTTATTCCCGTGTAAGAAGCGTTTTCGTCAAGATTTACCATATCAGGATAAATAAATTTTGATAAGTCAATTATTTCCTTTGTGTTTCCCAAATCGTCGTCCTTTTTGGATTTTCTTTTTTTCATAATAAATCACCCCTACAATATTTTTTGCAGGGGTGATATTTTTATACCTTTTCAGTATCTACATAAGCAATTATGTCGAGAAATTGTTTGGTTGTTATTGCTTGTCCCATATCAAGCAAATCTTCACATTCAAGATTAAAATTGTTTACAAAAACAGGAACGCCTGCACATTCGATATCTATGTGAAGACGCTTTGCATCCTCCTTAACAGCATTAGGGTCGTAATCATAAACGGGATAATATCTTTCGGCTAATACCTCGTTATTGTTGATATATCTCATAACAACATTTCTTATCGTTTTTGATACGGAAATATATCTTGTGTTACCCTTTGCCAATGCCTGCGACATAGTCATTTGCGCAACTGCCTTGCAGGCGCCGCTGTGCAGGAAAAACTCGTTTATAAAAATTGATTCCAAGGGCGTTGTGTCGTCGGGAACAATAATTGCCAAAACATATTTAGTCATTTTTTTGTCGTACATCGACTTAATGAATTCCTTAAACTTGTATTGGCACTCGCTAATTTTACCGGCAAATTCGTGATAAAACGGAATCCCGCGGTGTTCTTCTATATTCGGCATTTCAAATGTAACAAAATGCTCTCTGTCTTTTTCCTTAACCAAAATATTATGGTCACAAATAATTATAGGTAATGTTTTTGGCATATTTGCCTCCGATAAATATGATAGAATTATTATATACTATTTTTCAAATATTTTCAATAGTGTTACAATTTAGTCATATTTATAGATTTATGACTGATATGTGTTATAATTAACAGGAAATTCTTGAAAGGAAACCCATATAAATGAGTGATAAAGAATTAGAAGAAATTTTAAATGAATTTTCAACAAACAGGGATAAATCGGATAAGCCTGACCAAGCTCCGTTTTCACAAACTCCTCTTGAGGCGCCTAAGCGCAGAGAAGAGAAATCAGATAATATGGCCGTATTAAACGATGTTGTGAAGCAGGCAGATAAAAAGGCAAAGAAAAAGTCTAATAAGAACATCATTATTATTGTTGTGGCTTTGGTTTTGGCTATTGCTGTTTGCACGGGAGCATATTTTATTTTCTTCCATAAAGCACCGCAGGAGGAAGCAGAACCAACCGAAAATAAACAGGCAGATGTTATAATGCTTCCGCAGGAGGAAACAGCTAAAAATCCGTTGACAGGCGAGGGCGAATATAATGAAAGTGCAATAGATAAGCGTCCTGTTGCCGTTGTGGTGGAAAATGAGTATTCAACCGAATCCGTAAGACCTCAGTGGGCGTTAAGCGAGGCGGATATTGTTCTCGAGGGCGAGAGCGAATTTTCAACACGACTGCTTCTGTTTTGGGCAGATTATACCGATGTTCCCGAGCAGGTTGGTCCTGCGCGTTCCGCCAGACCTCCTTTTATCCGCTTTAGCCAGTTGTTTGACTCTATTTTCATTCACGCAGGTATGTCCAAAACAAAAGGCAACTACATCGGCGCCAACACTGTTTTTGTAAATGAAAATATCGACCACGTAAATCTTTTGGCAAGCGAGGGATACAATTATTTTGCAAGGGATAATTCCCGCCAAACCGCCGTAGAGCATACAGGATATTTAAAGGGCGATTTGCTGCCGGAGCTTATTGAGAAAAAGGGCTTCAGAACAGAGCTTAACAAGGATAAGTTTTCCGTATTAAGCTTCAACAGCGAGGCAACCGCTTTAAGCCAAACACCTGCTAAAAAGGTTGAGTTTAAGTGGACCAACGGAGGAAATTGTCCTAAAAAGGGAACATATTTCTACGATGAAGAAACAAAAACCTACAAAACCACCGATTTCGACTCTGCATACGGAGAGTCAAATGTTAGCTGGAAAAATTTGATTTTCCTGCTTGATACAACCGAATATGTTGTTAAGGAAAATTATAAGCACGGCAAAAGCGAAACCTATTGCAACTACAAGCTGACAGGCGGCAAGGGTGCTGTTTTGTCGGAGGGCACCTATGTTGATATAACCTGGGGTGTGGCAAACGGCAGGCTTTGGATGAAGGATGCCGACGGCAATGAGGTTAAGCTGAACCCCGGAAAATCCTACATCGGCTACGGTTCACAAAATTATAACGGCTCAATCACCGTTGTAGAATAAGCTTAAATTTTAAAAGGGCTGCGAAGAAATAGCAACCGAAGGGATTGCTAAACTTCACAGCCTATTATTTTGCCTTATAAGCTATCTCATAGACTCTTCGTAAGCCTTGATCATCTTTTTAACCATCTGACCGCCTACAGAACCTGCTTGCTTAGAAGTAAGGTCACCATTGTAACCGTTTTTAAGGTTAACACCAACCTCTCAGTGCGTTTTTTTGCATATTAAAATGCACTGATTTTCGCAAGATATTCAACTAACTTGCTATATCCTGTCTATTAACGATATTTTCCTGAATATTACCGATAAATCGATAATAGATAGTGATTTTTTGCGTGTAAGGTACATTTTTTCCTGCGATTTGTTTGTTCTCAGGCAGTACCTTTTCCTCGATTTCAATTCTTTCTATGAAGGTGCGAACGATTTCCTCTGTCAGTTCATCAATCTGCTTATACTTTTTTGCGATTGCAAAGAATTTGTTATAATTATTTGCTATCTCATTTCCGTTGGAGCGTTTCTTTTCTATTTCGGATAATTGCTTTTTAAGTCTTGCAACCTCATCCGACATTTTTGAAGCAGTGCCGTTTAGCACATCCTCGGAAATTGTTCCGGCGGCATAGTCATTGTAGAGCTTCATAATGATTCTGTCAATGGTTTCAATTCTACTCTCAATAGCAGTTTTATTGTCCTCGGGGTTTTCATAAATATTAACTTGTCCCGACCTTTCTAATGCTTGTTTAGTTATCTCTTTAATATCCTCATCGGATAGAGATATCAACTGATTTAGGTCGGCTTTGATGATTTCAAGCAGGTCGGCGTACTTGATTCTTGCTCCGTGGTCACAATGCTTGGCTGAACGCTTTGGGATATTGTTACACGACAGATACCAATACTTTAACCGTTCGCCCTTATACACCGTTCCCGATGAGCACATCGCTCCGCCGCAGTGAGCACAGAATGTTATGCCGTTAAAGATGCTTGAACGACATTTTTCATAGTTATGCCAGTTCTTTGTGTTCATACCCATGAAGTTTGCGGCCTGATCAAATTGCTCCTTTGTTACCAATGGCTCGTGGGTGTTCTCTGTGATGAACCAATCCTCCTCGGGTACTTCAAGCTTTTTCTTTGATTTCAGGCTTGCCTTTTTTGTTTTGCCGAGTATTGTGTGCCCAAGGTAAACGGGATTTTTCAGTATTCGTTTTACCGTTGTGTAATTCCATTCATCAACAGCTCTTGCCGCACCTCGCTCACCGAAGTTGTCACGATACAGCACACGGTATTTCAGCGGTGTGATATCTCCGTTTTCGGTTAGTGCGATTGCAATAGCACGGGCAGATTTTCCCGAGTGTGCCATTGCAAATATTTTTTGTACTATCGGAGCAGTCATTGGGTCAGGCACGAGTGCTGTTCCTTCCTTGTTCTTCATATATCCAAACGGGGGACAGGCACAATATTCGCCCTTTGTTCTTTTTTGGTTTATTACCTGCTTGATTTTCCGTGAGGTGTCGCGTAGGTAAACATCGTTCATTGCAAATTGGAACGGAGCCATAATGTTAACCTCATTCGAGTCAAAGTTATCACTTATTGCAATGTAATGAATTTGGTTTTCGGGGAAATATGTTTCAGCGTAGTAGCTGGATTCAGTCATATCTCTGCCGAGTCGTGACAGGTCCTTTGTTACAACCATATTTGCAAGTCCTTGCTTAAGGTGAGCAATCATTTGGTTAAAGCCCGGTCTGTCAAAGTTCGAGCCTGAGAAACCGTCGTCAACAAATTCATTTACAATTGTGATACCGTTGTCCTCGCAATATTGTCTAACAATACTCCTTTGGTTTGTAATACTCGATGATTCACCGTCATTGGCTTCCTCAACGGATAATCTATAATATGCATCGGCTAATTTCAAGTTTGTTTTCATTGGTGAAACCTCCTTGAAAATTGCGACTCATATCCAACACGGAGTATATCACAAGAAGGATTTAATATCAATTGAAAACCTCCTTATTCTTTGTAGAAATATTTTCCTCTATCAAGGATTTAACATCTCTGCTCTTGTCAAATATGCGAACCACCTCATAATGACTGTTGTTGATGTCGTATGATGTTGTCTGCATCATTTTAGAATTATCTTCCATTGACGCACCTCCAACAGTATTATTGCCGATATTCAGTTGTTTATTTTTCTTTGTTGCCATAAGGCAACACCCTAACTAATTATTTTTCCAAGCAACACTCCTTTCTTAAGCCTCAGCCAACGCCAAAGCCTTTACTGAAATATTTTTTGTTGTCATAATT
>JBJEPH010000008.1:0-1560 GCA_051881135.1 Eubacterium sp. | reverse complement strand
CAGGGGACGGTTAGCGTGAAAACCTCGTCCGAAGAAAGCTAAAAAAGGCAACAAAAAACCAAGCCCATATAAAATGAGCGAAAATATTGAAAGAGAAGAATCAACTTTGATACTTACTCATAGCAATATTGTTATCATAGAGAATGTTGTTAGAGATAAGAAAATAAATGAGAGAAAGAATTTTTCTTGAAACAGCAACGATAGCTTTTTTCTTGCCTAATTTAGACTGATGAGACCAAAACCAATAACCAAAAGGATTTTTGCGATTCTTAACCGCTACCCAAGAAACCTGACAAAGAATAGACTTAATGTAAGGATTACCGGGTAAAATTTTCTTTGATTTAATTTTACCGGCACTCTCGTCGTTACGAGGAGAAAGTCCAGCCCAGGAACACAAGTGGGCAGAAGTTTTGAAATGGTCTTGCGGATTGTCCCCAATTTCTGCTAAAATAAGAAGTGCAGCAGTAATATCAATTCCCGGAATGGAATCTAACCGGTCTATGATGTTGGCATACGGTGCGGCAATCTCTTGCATTTTAAATAAGATTTTGTCGATGTGCATTTGAATAATTCGGAGTTGTTCAAGAAAATCGTTCAGTAAGAAGCATTCGTTTGGGTTTAATCTTCCGCAGATTGCAGATTGGATTTCGGTGGCAGATTTTTTGGTATTACTGCTGATTGCGTTTTTGACATCTTCAACAGATAAAGAACCTTGTTCGGAAAGAACGGTTAAAATGCGAATACCGCTTAAACTGTTGATGTCACTTAAAACGCTAGATAATTTAAAGCCGTGTGTTTGCAGAAATTTTTCCAAGCGGTTTAAACAACGGCTTTTTTCACCGATACTGTTTTTGTAAGTGCGGGAAAATTCACGCAAGTCCCGAATAATTCTGTTTGGAACAAAAGACGGTTCCAGCAAACCGTGCTGTAAAAGAGTCGCAATCCATTCCGCATCTTTTACATCGGTCTTTCTGCCCGGCAAATTACGCATATTATGGGCATTCGATACAATTATGCTCTCATAGTACGGCGAAAACTCCTCAATTGCTTCATAAACTGCTCGCCAATAAACGCCGGTGCTTTCCATAGCAATATGGTAGCAGTCGTTCTCGTAGAGCCAGCGTACGAAGGCTTGCAGTTCGTCAGGAAAGGTGCGAAACTGTTCCCGTATCAGAACAGGATTCTCTACACCCTTGATAATACAAGCTTCAATCATATCCTTGTGAACATCCACTCCGCAACAGCACTCTAAAATCGGTTGCATATATCACACTCCCTTGAAATTTTTCGCAGGAATGATTATCTGAAAAAATGAAGTTTAGCGTGCGCTCTCAAGAAGCAGTTCCGTGTGCTCAAAGATAATCCGGTCATGTTCTAAAGGCGTGATTAAATCGACAAACCGTCCCCCGACCTCTCCTGCAAATATATTATATCACAGGTTTTCATTCGTTGTGTGTGCTTTTTTGGAGCATGCGGTGTTCTGTGATTGGCGATTTTCGCAACCTAAACCGCCCCTGATTTTAAGTTTTAAAAAGTTTAAAATCCTTGATTTACAATGGT
>JBJEPH010000007.1:0-5804 GCA_051881135.1 Eubacterium sp. | reverse complement strand
ACATTAAAAACATAAAATTAACGAAAATTGCACTACATATCCACAAAAATTTGAGCCGAGAGAACACCCCTCTCGGCTCGAATTTTTACTTTTTTCAACATTGAAAATACTTCAGTATCATCCTAAATTTTGGACTATAAAACTACAACGAAAAACACAAAAGTATGAAATCTTGACAATTTGTGTATAATACAATATAATAAATTCAAAGGAGGCGATAATATGAATATGTTTGATGAATTAGCTTCAAAATTCAAAACGGATGAACCTATACTTGTTGAAGATATAGAAAGGCTATATCCTGACCGTTCCCGTCCTTGGATTGACAAGGCTATCAGGACTATGGTTGACAACAACCAAATCAAAAGATTTTCAACAGGCGTATATTATATTCCGAGAAAAACTATTCTCGGTGATTCGGTTTTGAATCCGAGAAAGGTCATCGTAAAGAAATATATTCAAAATTCGCAAGAGGTATATGGTTATCTCGGCGGTGCTTCGCTACTGAATTCGTTAGGTCTGACAACACAGGTTCCAAATGTAATCACTGTTATTTCCAATAACGAATCAACCCGTGGCAGAAAAATTGAAATCGGAAATCAATCAGTTTACCTATGCAAGCCTCCGACAAAAATTACTAAATCAAATTTCAAAACACTTCAATTCTGTGAATTGATTAGACTGATTGATTTTGATACCTTGGATAGCATCGAAATTAAGAATTTAGAAAACTACATTGATGAAAATAATATATCTCTTTCTGCTATCAGCAAATACTGTTCGGCATTTCCGGATTCTGTATCAAGAAAAATATTAGGAGGTCCGTTAATTGAAAAGCTTACACAATGATAAAGAAGCATTTAACGATATTATCCTTGCAACATCAAATGCATTAGGTATTGAAATGGCAATCGTAGAAAAGGATTATTATGTTTCCCTGCTGCTAAATGAAATCAATAAAAACTATCCTGATATTATTTTTAAGGGTGGCACCTCTCTTTCAAAATGCTACAAAATCATCAATAGATTTTCCGAGGACATTGATATTGGTATCAATGCCGACAAAGCAACCGAAGGTATGCGTAAAAATCTAAAAACCGCAGTGAAAAAATCAATTAAAGATTTAGGCTTAAAACTTGATAATGAAGAAGAAATTATGACAAGAACATATTTCAACAAATATCAAATTACCTATCCGATAATTGATGATACCTTTATGTCAATAAAGCCGTATTTATATGTTGAAACAGCAGTGTTTATGAAACCGTTTCCGTATGAAATTCAGGAGGCTGACACATATATTTACCGTTTTTTGAAGCAACAGAATTTGGATAATATAATCACTGAATACGGATTAGAGCCTTTTGAAATAAAGGTACAAACATTAACAAGGACATTTATTGATAAAATCTTTGCCATTGGCGATTATTATTTGACCGGCAACAAAGAAAGAACATCAAGGCATTTATATGATTTGTATAAGCTGATGTCGCAGATTGAATTTGATGATGAATTCTTTGTCTTGTTCAATGAGGTCAGACAAATCCGTTCAAACGATGCCGCCTGCCCGTCTGCAAAGGACGACCAAAGCATTAAAGAAATAATAGGCAAAATCATAAAGGAAGATTATTTCAAAAAAGACTATAACGAGGTTACATCAAAGCTGTTGTTTGAATCTGTTGATTATGAAACAGTCAAATCAAACTTGTTTGATATTTGCAAAATTATTAAGTGATTATTAGTATAATTTAAGCGTTGGAGAAACCAAATCTCCAACGCTTTTTATTCGCTTAACTTATTTATGATGTCATCAATGTTATTTTCCGATAAAACATTCTCGTATTTTTCTTCAAATTTTATCAGATTTTCTTTTATGCTTTGCTCGGCTTCCTTTTGAAGATTATATCCGTCAACAAATGTTTTGTTTTCAATAGCTGTTTTCACAAACTCTACAACATCGCATTTAATTCTATCAAAATTGCCGTATAAATCCTCTACTGCTTTTTCAATTTGACTATAAGTTATTTTGTCATCATTTTTGTAATGGTAGTATAGTATACCGAGAATATCGGACAAATCATTTTTGTATTTCCTGCCCGATACCATTTTCATAGCTACCAAATACTCACGACTGATTGTTCTAATCTCCAAAACATTGCTAAAGGTTTTGTAATAGCTTGAATACTGTCGTAGCTTTGGTGAATAAGATGGCGTTTTCTTAAAATCATCATTAAGCCATTGCTGTGAAAGATTGTACTTATCAGCGACCAGCTTCACAGCATCCTTGATAGCACTTTCATAGGTATTGAACGCATCAACATCAACACTGTTCATTCTAAAATCATAGTTGAGAAGAACAGAGCCACCGCCGACAATGATAATTTCGGCTGATGTTTTTCTTCCCGTAATTCGCTTAAATTCCTTTGCAAGCTCTTTGAGGTACATATCTACCATATCTTTTTGTATGTCATTATGCAATATCAAAAACCTCACTCTCAACTATATTGAAACGCATAAATTCAGGAATAGAGCTTGCCTTACACTCATCAAGCAGGGAGTCATCGTTCATCACCTTTGCCTCTGCCAATATACTTGCAGGATATATAACATTATTTAGTTTTGCCGAACGATAAGAATTATACTTTGTGCAAATAGGGATATTATTCTCCCTGCTAATATAATCAAGCATAGCCAAAAGATATAAAGCCTCGGGATACCATTTCCTATTCATATATTCGGTTATTCTATCCGACTTTAGAACCGAAACAATAAATTGCTTAAAGCCTAATTCCTTTAATTCGTGACGAACATTACTTTTGAATGCTTCAAAGTCATAACGAATATCGTTATTCTTATATAGCAAATCCTCCATTGAAACGCCAAAGAATTTTGAAAGCTCATACACAGTTTTAGCATTGCAGTTTTCAAGCGTAGTTTTGCCGTTACAAATATCACTAATTGTTGAATACGGAATGTTAGTCTCCTGCGATAATCTGTATTTTGAAATATTATTTTCTGCAACTAAATAACTGATATTCATTATATCACCACCTATGAAATTATTATAACGGTATTCCGTGATAATGTCAAGTTATATTAGTATATGCAAAATTCATAATTAGATACACAGGCAAAAAAGAATTAAGCGTTGGAGAAATCAAATCTCCAACGCTTTTCAGATAGTAATTTTTGTTAGTTTCTTTATGTCATCATTAGTCCAAATCGGATTTTCAAAAATGTCTACCGTTAGGTCCGGCAATAACAACTATCTCAGGCTTCTGCATATACTATCCTTCCGTCCGGATATTCTAAATACGCCCTCTTCTTCTTAATATCATATCTTGAAATAGGAACACCTTTAAGCTTTTTCTTTTGAATAACAAGTTCAGCTGCTTTTACAAACACATCATCAAGCTCATCTTCTTTAATGGTTTTTCTTTCACACATATAAAAGCACTCCTTTCAGTTTATTATATTGATATTGTAGCACAAAAATACTGTTTATACAAGTTTTCCGGAAAAATATATTTTTATCTCATTTGCTTTCTCAATTCAACAGGCGTATTGCCGCAGTTTTCCCAAAGCCTTGTATTATTTTGCATATCTGCGTACGCACCGACAAATCTATTGCATTGCGACATATCCTTAAATACAATATTTTTGTCTTCAAGATATTGAAAAATGAAATCAAATTCCACATCTGCCTTGCACATATATGCAAAATCATCAGCCAATTCCTCGGCAACTGCCTTACTTAGTCCGAGTTCAAGTGAAAGCATTGTTTGCATTTTTCTGTACTGCGGTGTTTTTTCAAAATAATCAGGATCAATATACTTCAAAAGTTCTTCTTTCGGAAGAATTGCATACCTTTTACCTTCTTGATTTTCAATTAATTCAAAAAAGAAATCATCATTTTCGTCCAAATATAAAGCTTCCTTGTTTACTAAATAATAATCATCAATAATAACATACGGCAACAGCTTTATATTTGATATAATTTGAATATCCTTAAACTCTCTTTTTTGCAAATGATTTCGTTCATAACGATTAAATATATCGGCAAGCTTATTCACAGGCACAATTCCGTAAAGATTAGCAAAGCAAATAAAATACTTGTTAATCAATGCTAAACGATTTCTCTTTGATTCAAGCTCGTTGTGTGAAGAACTTATGTAATCATACATAACATCACTGATTAAAATGCCATTTTTTATGTTAATATATCCCAATACATCAAACACTTCCAAGTATTCTTCATCGTATGAATTATTAAACATATTATTTGCGGCGGCAAGCTTGAAATTTTCAATTTCTTCATCACTCAAGAAAGAGTAAACTAAATCAAGGGTTTCCTTTTTATTAAGTGTTTCATACAGAAGATTAACTATATCTGCCTTGCGGGTTTTTCCTTGTAATTCAATATCAAGAAGCTTACAGGCGAGCTTCAGTTGGTTTAGGTTTTTACTGTTCAATACTGTTCTTAAATCAGTCATAACATTATTCCTTTGCGTATTCAATATTATTTTCTTTGCACCAAGTTTCAGCAATTTGAAGATATTTTGATTTTTGAAATGCAAAATATTCCTCTCTTATACCAAGATGAAAAATCTCGTCCTTAAAATGTCTGAACGGCTTTCTGCCGTTGAGAGCCTTCGATAATTTGCCTACCGCTTTATCATCATCAAGAGACTCTGCAAAATCAACCATTATATCAAATTCACGAATTTCGTATTGATTTGGTAACCTTATAAAATTATCTGACATTTCTATTTCTTCGGCAAGCATTTCATCTTCTTCATTTCTGTCGTAATCCGGAAGTGAAACAAATTCGCCTGTTTCTTTATTGTAGTATTGCTCCCAATTCTGCATTGTCATTTCAAGACAGTCTGCAATTTCGGATAATTTTGTTTTCATAGATTCTCTCCATCAATTTATACTATACAATACTTTATTTTTCATTTTTTGAGCATTCAGCAAACCTAAATCCGTGAATTTCAAAACAAAGCTTCGCACTGTTGCAAAGGCGGCATCGCCGAAGTCCCTTTCAAGCTGTTTTGTTGTGAAGGTATCACCTGCGTATGCTGATAGCACAAATTGCCAAAGCTTTGCTTCCTTCTCCGTAATCTCGCCTGACGAAAGTGCCGAATTATACCTTTCAAGTGTATTAGTTTTTACTGTATCGCCTGTCATTTTTTCATAAACATTTTGGATGAAATAAATGAGAAACGGAGTAATGTCAATTACACCGGACAACTTATAATTTTCCTCAACAAGCGTGTAGGCGTCGTAATACTTCTTTCTGCTCTTTTCAACATAGCTTGAAAACGGAACAAACAGAGTGCTTTCATATCCCTTTTGAATTAAAAACCACATTTGAATAAGACGAGCCATACGACCGTTACCGTCAAAATAAGGATGCAGATAAGCTATATAAAAATGAAGCATTATTGCTTTGAGCAAGTCATTTATACCGTCCTTTGCATTTGCAAATTCTACAAACGATTTCATATATTCAGGCAGTTTTTTATGGTCAATTCCGCTATGCTCAACCCTATCACTCATAACATACACCGTGTCGTGACGGTAAAAATCACCCTGCTTCAGCTTGCTTTCATCATCAAGAAAGTTACCGATTGTCATCATATAAAGCTTATAAATATTTTCTTCGGTAATTTTGTTTTCCTTATGACTGATGAACTCAAAGCCTTGCTTCAAGCCGAAAATTCGGTTTTCCTCCTCGTCCTTCGGCGCAAGACCTTTCATAATATTGCGAACACTGTCCCTATTGAAATCAATGCTCTCAA
>JBJEPH010000006.1:0-22938 GCA_051881135.1 Eubacterium sp. | reverse complement strand
AACACCAACCTCTTGAGCAGCCTCCATCTTAAAACGGTTAAGGGCTTCCTTAGCCTCTGGAACTGTGTTCTTTGCCATTGTCGATACACCTCTCTTTTCATAAACTACAAAGACAGATGGTTTGTGCAAAGATGTAATGCACCTTTGCAAAAACAATCATTTTCCCTTGCAAGTATATTTTGCGCCGTGTATCAAAAAATACTATTGAAAAAATTTGGCATTTTTAAGAGTTGTATTTTTAGAAATATTGCAAATTTGGGCACAGTATGTACCGATTAAAAATAATATTTATTTATGATATTTATTAGTTAGTAGTGAGTTGTCTTCAATGAAAATGATTTAAGCCGAGAGCAGTTTACAACCAATCTCGGCTTTTAAGTTACAAACATACTATTTAAACTTCGTCTAAAAAATACGCCATTGCTTTTTCTTTTGTGTTAAGTATTTCACTCTCATCAACTCCACAAGCTTTTGCCAATTGGATTGAGCCTTCAAGTGCGGCGTTAATATCCGGAGAAAAAGCATTTTCCAGAATAGTTAAAAATTCTTCAAATGATTTTGATAAATCAAATACAAATTGCTTGTATTTTTCATCAAGCATATTATCTATTTGAATTAAGTCATCATAGTATTGCTTAATTATAGCCTGTTCTTTTTTATTAAAGTTATCTTTTACAATTTGATACATCATTGTACCAACAGCATTTCCGATAACAGCACCAAGCACAGGTACAGGAATTGCAATTTGACCTATCAAAGAAGACAGTGTTTTGTGATAAATTGCAATATTACGCATCTCAATCTGCAAAAAAGTCAAATACTTGATTTATTATTATGTTTAATGTAAACTTTAAGTGGGATATTATGTAAAAAATTTTGGGGTGAGTCAGTCATGAACAAAATTTCAAGAGATATTTTTAAAGCCATTCATGAAGGCAAATGGATTGCAATAGAATACAGAAATCAGCAGGGAAACACCACCAATTATTGGATAGGAATTAAAAATATTGACCCCTACTACAAGAAACTAATTGTTGATGGGCTTAATGTTGCAACATCACAAATGGCAGAACTTAATTTATTCTTCGACTCTATAATTAACACAAACCTAATAGACGGATCGTATTATCCTATAAACAAAGAATTACTTGCCGATATAGAAGAACATTCATCAAGATATTCTTTTATTTTTCATAATGTTACAAATCTAAAATTACTTGATTATTACAGCGAATGCAATAAGCTTGACAGTACTCCGTATAGGAAAGAATACAAACTAATTGAAGAGCTTGATATTGATGTTATAGGAGACGGTGATTATCACTTAAACGAAAAGCAGTTTGAAAAAATTGTAAAAACCTACAATATGAATGCCAAGAATTCCGGCAAAAATAAGATACCACGAGTAGTATCTTTGTGTATGAATTTATGCAGTATTCATACCAAAAAGGGACTTTATGTTCTTGCATACAAAAAATTACTTTTCGATGTAAAAAATCATACTTTAACACAAGACGATGAAGTTACTATTTGCAGAGAATTTACAGTTGACGGAGTTAAAATCAGTGCTCATTATTTCCTTGATGCTGATGAAATCCAACTACTCGACAATTATGAGGAAAATGCAGAGCTGATAAAGGATTTGATTACCAAAAATAATCCTGAATACTGTGGCGTAGATGATATGCCGTATGTTATGGCACTTTCCAGAGATTTTACAATTAATCTTGATACAGAATATGAGGCTATTCTGGATATGTATGAAAATAACGAAGTTACATATCCTATCAAAGCATTTTTCGGAGATTTAACGGCAAAGCCGAGAAGAATTAAGGATTATCCGCTTGCACTATATAATGATAAGGTAAATCTTGATCAATTACTTGCAATTCACAATGGCTTGAAATATCCTGTACTTTATGTTCAGGGCCCTCCCGGAAGCGGCAAAACAAATACAATATTGAATACCGTTGTAACAGCGTTTTTTAATAATAAGAGCGTTCTTATATCATCATATAATAATCACCCGATTGATGAAATATATGATAAGCTTTCTAACTTAAAATACAACGGAAAAACCATTCCGTTTCCTATAATACGTCTTGGGAACGGCGACAAGGTAAAAGAAGCAATAGAGCAAATCAGAAAATTATATGAACAAACCCATAATATGAAGGTGTTTGATGCATCACTTTCCAAAAAGAAAAATGATGAGGAACACAGAACAAAGGCTCTTAGCAATTTACTTCATCGGTATGAAGAAAAGCTTGATATGAGTGAGAGAAGAGAGATGATTAAAACAATGCTTTCTTCTTCCAACAACCTGACTTTTCTTACGGATTTGCAGGGCGGACAGCTTAGTAAAGTCAATAATGAACTTAAAGAAATCGGCAATATTACAGATGACGATGTTAAGCCTTTAATTTCACAGGATAGATTTGAACTTCTTAAATACCTGAACTTCACATCTGCAAAGTTCATTAAGCATATATCAGATCCGAAATATGAAGAACTGGCAGACATTATTTTTAACAAAAATATTGATGAAGCCGCTAAGGATTTAAATGAATACGTTTCTAACGATGAAAATTTTCAGAAGTTTATTAGAATTTTTCCCGTTGTTGCCACAACAAATATATCGGCACACAAATTAGGAGAGCCAAAACAGTATTTTGATATGGTAATAATGGACGAGGCAAGCCAATGTAACACTGCTGTTGCACTTGTACCTATTTTGCGTGGTAAACAGTTAATGCTTGTGGGCGATCCGCAACAATTAAAGCCGGTAATTTTGTTAGATGAAAAGAATAATTGCATCCTTAAAAAACGATATAATGTTGCAGACGAATATGATTACAGGAATAAATCTGTTTATCAAGCCTTTCTTTCTGCAGATGCAGTCAGTGATGAGGTTTTGCTCAGTTTCCATTATCGCTGCCATCCTAAAATTATTGAGTTTAATAATAAAAAATATTATAATAACAAACTTAATGTTAAGTCTTCCTCTGAAGAAGAACATCCCCTTGAATTCATTGATTGCAGCAGTGACAATGTAATGATAAAAAACACTAATGAAAGTGAAGCAAGGGAGATTGTTCATTATGTAAAAACGCATCCTGATAAAACGATTGCTGTAATTACACCTTTTGTTAATCAGCGAAATAAAATTCAAGAGGAGCTTAACCAAAATGGAATTACCAATGTTGAGTGCGGAACTGTTCATGCTTTTCAGGGTGACGAAAAACAGGAAATTATTTTTTCTCTTGCATTATCAAGCAAAACAGGTGAAAAAACATATAACTGGCTTAAAAATAATAAAGAGCTTATAAATGTGGCAACTTCAAGAGCACAGGAAAAGCTTATTATTACAGGTGATAAAAATCAGCTTAATCGACTTCATAAACCGGGTGAAGATGATGATTTGTTTGAACTTTGTAACTATGTTCGTTCAAACGGAAAAACAACTGTAACACAACGTGAGCCTAAATCTCGTGCACTTGGTATAAAGCCTTACAGCACAGAAACAGAAACGGCCTTTCTTGAAACGCTGAATCATGCAATAAATGCGATGATGATAACAAGGTCAAGATATGTTGTTAAAAAAGAGGTACCTATTGCACAAGTGTTTTCTTCAACAGATGAAGTAAACGATTTATTCTATACAGGACGATTTGACTACATAGTTTATGAGCGTGAGGGAAATGCACTTTTGCCTGTATTTGCTATTGAACTTGACGGTAATGAGCATACTAATGACGGCAGAGTTATTGAGAGTGATAAGAAAAAACAGGAAATTTGCTATAAACATAATTTTCAGCTTATCCGTGTGCCTAATAACTACGCCAGACGATATAATTATGTAAAAGACATTTTATCAACCTTCTTTGAAAATGCAAGAAAATAGAAACGATTATATCTTGACAAGGGATAAGTTTATGAATATACTGATATTAGTTAGTATCAATAAGTATCAGTTGGTGATTAAATGGACGCGATAAAATTTTCAAAAATGCTTTCGGATAAGCATATTGTTGATTTCAAAAAACTAAAATACAAATATCCCGATGATTTCGACGAATTTATGGAAATATTGAAATCGTCATATTATGAAAAATTGCCCGTAAATGATTTTAAGGGCAATAACCTTGTTTATCTCAATTCCTGCACAGATGTTAATTTAGATGCTGTAAAGCTGCTTTACACCTCGCAAAGCTCTGCCTACGGCACGAAGGCTTTGGAGGAGGAAATTGTTGCAACATCTGCTATTGAGAGTATTGATTTCAACAGGGACAGTGTTCGCAATATAATGAAAGGTCTTGCACCTAAGGACAAGGAGGAAAACCGTATTTTCTGCTTGAAGCAGGGTTTTGAATTCATCAGTCATAAGGAAAACAAAATTACCGAAGAAAACATTTATAAGCTTTATATGATGACAATCGGCAATTTTCTTGATGATGAAAGCAAGCTGAAGCAGGGTAATTATTACCGTCACGATACGGTTTATGTTATGAGTGACAAGGTTGAGCACAGCGGAATCGACCATAAAAAACTGCCTAAATATATGAAATCGTTTGTAGAGTTTGCAAATGCAAAGGACAGCATAAATGATTTATTGAAAGCAACTATGCTGCATTTTTATATTGCGTATTTGCATCCTTATTTTGACGGTAACGGTCGTATGGCTCGTCTTATTCAAATGTGGTTTTTAATTCAAAAAGGTTACGAAAGCACACTGTTTGTACCGTTTTCAAGCTATGTTGAAAAGAGCAGAAAGAAGTATTACGATGCTTATACGCTTGTTGAGGAAAATTATAAATTATCAGGTGTAATCGACATCACTCCGTTTCTGATTTATTTTACCCAAAATGTTTATGAAAAAATGACAGGTGACACAGTTAAATCAAATACGCTGGAAAAGTATAATTCGGCACTTTCAGCAGGTGAGATTACGGAGAAAGAAGCAAAGCTTTGGCAATTTGTTTTGTCAACATACGCCGGCGATACCTTCACAACAAAACAGCTTGAAAAGGATTTCGGCGATGTCGCCTTTGCAACGGTGCGAAGCTTTGTTTTGAAATTCACTCAATTAGGTTTGCTGAATGCTCAAAAAATGAAAAATAAAGTTTTGTATAGTGTAAAATGACAAGTGTCTTTTCAGGAGATGTTTAAATGTCGATTAAAAATAATGACGAATTATGTTTGAATACTGTTAGGCTGATTTTTTGCGGATATGTAGTGCATTTTCGTTAATTTTATGTTTTTAATGTAATTAACCCTTTGGGGTGTTTTTCTATGTCCCGTTTTTACTGAACCTGTTCATTGGATGGGTGTTATGATTAATATCGCTTAACCTTTAAACGACAAACTGACTTCGTTTTTTAACGGAGTCAGTTTTGATTTGTAGGAATTAATTTGTAGTTTTATTGCAAGCAAAAATTCGTATTTTACGCCTTGGCACACAAGCATAATATTCATCTCTGTTGCCGTTAAGAATAGAAGCTATTCCTTTTCAAAGGGATAGACGAGATTCATTTGCTTTCGGCACTCGTCCATAATTTGCATACAGGCCTTTGTTGAGGCAAAGGGAATATAATCCGACTCGGTTTTGCCCTGTTGTATTTCCTGTGCCACCCTTGTAAATTCGGTAAGGTAATCTGTTTTGCCCTTGAAAACTCTCCTGCCGTTTTGGCTTTTCAGTATAGCCTTTGACGCCATATGGAAAAATACGGGTAGGCTGACCGTTCCTTTACTGCCTGTAATAAGGCAGTTTTCTTTTAGCCTGCAAAGCGACATATTAAGCGTACATTTAAAGCCGTTATATTCGAGAATTACGGTTTCGGCGATATCTATTCCGTTTTTTATTTTGCCTGTGCATTTAATATTTGCAGGCATACCAAACAGATTATAGCAATAGGTAATAGAGTAAATGCCTATATCCAAAAGCGCACCGCCGGCAGTTTCGGGAGTTAACAGCCGTGAGGCTTTGGGCATAAGAATACCGGGGAAGGCGTAATTAATAACAACATCTTTAATTTCGCCTATTTCACCGTCATGCACCCATTTTTTTACTGTCAGTGCAACATCGGAAAACCAAGTCCACATCGCTTCGCAAAAATACACATTTTCGCTTTTTGCCGTTTCAATAAGCGCTTCGACCTCTTTTGCAGAAACGCCCACAGGCTTTTCGCAAAGCACAGGTTTGCCGAGCTTCATTGCACGAAGGGCATAATCAAGATGCGAGGTATGGGGTGTAGCGATATAAACACCGTCAATATCCTGTCTGTTGACAGCGTCTTCAAAATCGTCAAAAGCCACGGCTCCGTGCCTGTCGGCAAAGCTTTTTGCATTTTCGAAGCTTCTTCCGTAAACGGAAACAATTTTGTGATTACCGTTTTTTATATCATTTGCAGTAGAATTTGCAATGCTTCCGTTGCCTATGTATGCCCATCTGAATTTTTCCATATCTCTCGATTCCTTGTTTATACTGTTATTTTAAACTGCATTTATAATAAATATATAACGCATATGATTTTATGTTTCTTGTATAATTATATAATACTATTGTTGCTTTTTCAATCTTGAATATACATAAACAGCTTGCTTTATATATTGATTTTCAAAAATGAGCCGTTATTTCTCAGAAATCAATTTAACGGCGTTGGGATGTTCAAACTGCCTCTTGTTAAAAAACAGGAAATAAGTCTTGAAGATGTAAGGCTGATAGGTTATGATAAGGTTAATCATAGGAGGTAAAACAAGTGCATACAAAAAATGAAAATATTCTTGAATACCCGATATACAAAGATATAAATGATTTTAAAGAAAGCCTGTTGGACGGCAGAGAAATTGTTCTAAAATGGGATAATATAGAGTACTCAATAGAATACGAAGATGATACTAACAGTGATTTTTCTATTTGCGAAGCCTATAAAACCGAAACGGAAAATCACTTTGAATCAATTGACGAATTGCTTGAATTTAAATTAAAAACCGGGGAAATATTAAAAAATGTGGTTTTGCAAGCCGAGATTATGTGGAGGAATATATAAACACGCTATACGGGCAATAATATTACTGTTATAATATGCAGAAATTAAGGTTGGGAGAATTTATGAGAGCATTTGATTTTGACAATACAATATATAAGGGCGAGAGCGTTTTTCATTTTTATCTGTTCAGCATAAAATATAATCCGAGAGTTGCAAGATATATTCCCATTGTTTTCCTTAACCTTATTAAATATAAGCTCGGTAAAACGACTATGCAGGATTTGGAGGAAGCCGCAAAAAAATATTCTAACGATTATCTCAATTCCTTTGATAACAAGGAAGAAATAATAAAAGCGTTTTGGGATAAGCATATCAAAAATATTAAGCCTTGGTATGAACCGCAGGAGGATGACATCATCATAACGGCTTCGTTTAATCTTATTATGGACGAGCTGTGCAAAAGGCTTGGCATAAAAAACTGCATTTGCTCCGTTGTCAACCGTGATACCATGCAGGTTGAATATCTTAATTTCAGGGAAAACAAACGAAAAACCTTTGTTGAAAAATATAAGGACAAATCGGTTGATGAGTTTTATACCGATAATATGTTTGACAAGCCTATGATTGATATTGCGAAAAAAGCATATCTGGTTAAGGGCAACAGAATAAAGAGAGTAAAATAATACAAACAAAATTGATTTTAAATATCGTTTAAGCTAACGCCATATCTTTGGAATATTGTTAAGGAAATAATTAAAACGGCGATAGAAAACAAGCAAAATCTTATTGTCGAGGGTTGCTATATTCCTTTTGATTGGGCAAATGACTTTGCAAAAGAATATCTTGATAATATCAGATACTTTTGCCTTGTAATGAGCGAAAAATATATTAAAAATCATTTCAATAATATCAAGAAATATGCAAGCGTTATTGAAAACCGCGGTGACGACTCCGACTGTAACAAGGATACTTTAATTAATGACAACAAATATAATCTTGAAATGTGCAAAAAATACGGCTGTCAATATATTTTGATTAATGATAATTATAAAACAGATATAGATATAGATTTAGGGTAACATTTTATATAAAAGAATAGGCTGATTATGAAAATAAGAGAGATTAATAAAGAAGAATATCCTTTGCTCGAGGATTTTTTATATGAAGCGATTTTTGTTCCTAAAGGTATTGAAAAACCATCCAAAAGCATTATTGAAAATGATGAATTGCAGGTTTACATAAGAGATTTCGGCAAGCTCAAGGGTGATAATTGTCTTGTTGCGGAATGTAACGATAAAATTATAGGAGCTTGCTGGACAAGAATCGTGAATGATTACGGTCATATAGATGATAAAACTCCGTCCTTTGCAATTTCTCTGTATGAGGAATACAGAGGAAAAGGTATAGGAACAAAGCTTATGAAAACAATGATTAAGCTGCTGAATGAAAGGGGATATAAGCAGGTATCTCTTTCGGTGCAAAAGGAAAACTATGCAGTTAAAATGTATAAAAAAATCGGTTTCAAGATAGTTGATGAAAACGAACAGGAATATATAATGTTGTATAATTTCTAATAATATGGTATTATTGATATAGCAAGGATAAAAACACATCCCGGTAGGTAGTCCGGGAGCAGTACATTTATGTGCTGTCAGTAACCTGCCTCCTTTGGTTGTCCCTTCCTTGTGTAATTTATAATAAAGGAGGGATTTTATGGTTGAGGTTATATCGTCAATAACTATTATGTTTGATGAACCTTTTTGGATTGGAATTTATGAAAGACAATTCAAAAGCAAATACGAGGTTTGCAAAATCACTTTTGGTGCCGAGCCTAAGGATTACGAGGTTTATGAGTATTTGCCTTGGCTTTAATCATAAAGAAACCATTATTAATAATAAATCCGAGAGCGAAATTATTCACTCTCGGATTATGCATTTATTGTTTTATTGCTTCATATTTTCGCCTGCTTTTTCCTGCTCAAGCCCGTTTTTTTACTGCGAGACAATATGCTACGCCCTGCGGTGCGTGCAGCTTGTGGCGATGGGTTAAATTGAATTTTTCAAAATACTGCTTTTCAATTTCGTCGTAATTAAGATGCTCATATATTAAATATCCGTGCTTTGACATCAGCCTTTCAATTTGTTCATATGTGTATTCTGCCTTCATTTCTTCGTTTGCTGCAAGGGCAAGCCTACTGTTTTGAGCAGATATCCCGTCCGAGCAGGCTGTGGGATAATCAAACACAATTTCACTACCCCAACAGGTGATATCCGATATTGATTTTATCATATTATCAAATTCCTGCTCCGTTAAATAATAGCTGATGCCGAGCAGACTCGAAAAGGATCTTTCGTTTCTGTTGTAATCGGTGCAAAGTATATTGTCCGACCATTTGGGATTTGAAAAATCACAGCAGGAGTATTGTATATTCGGAAGGTCCAAGCCTGCCTTTTGTATCCTTGCTCTTTTGTCGTCAATCATTTCAGCCCTGTCAATCTCAAGCACAAGCATATTTTTATATTCGTCCTTATACGCTGAGGTGTCGTAGCCTGAGGCGAAAATCAAATACTGTCGGAAGCCTATCAGCAGGGCATTTTCGAGCAGCCTCTCACAAAATGCGCTTCTGCCGAGCACTGTGGGCGCAAGATTATTATTAACTATCCATCTCAGCGCTTCGGCATCACTGCCCGTGAAATCGGGATTAAAGAATTTTATTCCGTCTGCCATATTTTTTGAAACAGCGTTATATTCCTCTGCGGTTAATATTTTTTGCGCCGCCTCATCCTTATAGATACAGTGGCTGTTGTGCTTTGTGTGATATGCCCGTGCAAAGCAGCTTACAAGTGCGGTTAAATTTTTGTCCATAGTATTATCTCCTTTAAATTTTGTATAGGGGGAATGTAAAATTTTTTGCAAAAAAGCATATAACCCCCTATTATATCAAATACCATAAAATCAAATAAAATACAAGACTTGACTTTTTGCCCAAAATGTGCTTAAAAGAAAAACCGTGAAGAAGGTAATCCTGCAATTACTGCTTCTTCACGGCTTTAAGCCTTGAATATTAATTATGTGCATATTTTAGTTTTGAAAATTTATCTGCTCATTCGATATCAGCTCATAAACAGCAAGGCTGTCGCCGTCAAGATTTTCTTTGTGCATATCAACAGCCGTAATTTGATGATTGTTGTAGGTTGTGTAGTAGTAAATTCCCTTATCGGCATTACAGCAGCTTGTGTAAATGGTTAGCTCATATTTTCCGTCACCCACATCACAGCAGCCTTTTTGCTGGTCAACAGAGCCGAGAATATGGAAAAATTGGCTAACGCTCTCCTCCTCGGTGTCGCCGGATACGGAATTCATTTTAGTAAAAGCAACCCGTACAAATCTCGACTGCGATGACAAATCACCCGGCAAGCCCATAGCGCCCATACCTCTGCTGTAAGCCTTTAACGGCACATTGGGTGAAAAGCTGTTTTTCGGCTGACAGGGCGACAGGTGCATATAGTTGTTTAGGTTAAACATCTGCTTGTCAAACGGGGGGTTATTTGTTAGCACTCCGACGGGATTTTGATAGATTTTTAAGCCGTCCTCCACCGCCTCAACCGTTATTGCTTCGTTGCGGTCTGCAATAATCCAGTGCAGCTGGGCAACAGGCAGATTATCGTTAAAGGGCGTGTCGGTTATGTTGATATTATCAAGCAAAGCCCTTGCCTCTTTAACGCTTGCGCATTTGCATAGAATATAAGGTATAAATTCAAACTGCGCCACATTATTCTTGCCCGATATCTCCTTGCCGTAGCAGGCGTTGCCTACGAAATTCAAGCCTGCAATACCGAGCCCTGCCTCGTTTACAGCGTCATAATACAGGGGCTGACCGTCAATGACGCAAGCCATACCTATTATGGCATAATGATTTTTAACGCTTTCAACGAAACGAAAATTAAACGGAAAATTACGGGGTGTAACCGTAACCCTGTCGCCGTATGAGAATTCGTAATCAAGCGTTCTTCCAAAATAAAAGGATTTTGTTTTGTATGTTGCAGCCGTACACATAAGCCTGCCTCCGTAAATAATTTATGCCTGTATGTTATATAAGAATTGTACCATAGCCGAGCCTGTTTTTCAATGCTTAGGGTAACGGTAATATTATACCCAAAGCAACAGCAATATCTAATAATGATATTAAAATATTGTTAGGCTATTCTATACAAAACAAAAAACAGACACCGCACGGTATCTGTTTTTTGTTGTCTAAGGGCTATAAAAAAGATATTTTTGTGTTTTTGCTGATGATCTCGAACCCGCGCATCCCGCAAAAAGTTGGTAGCGCCGCGAAGGCTCAGTGAGTTCGCTTGCTTCGCAAGCCGTCGCATTGATAGTTTTGTGGTTCGAATCCACATTAAGCGTATTCTATACAAAACAAAAAAACAGACGCCATACGGTATCTGTTTTTTTGTTGGTGGAAGAGGGTGGATTCGAACCACCGAAGGCATCGCCGACAGATTTACAGTCTGTTCCCTTTGGCCGCTCGGGAACTCTTCCATATTATTTTGGCGATAACTCTCGTTATCGCCGTTTGGAGCTGGTGAACGGACTTGAACCCCTGACCTGCTGATTACAAATCAGCTGCTCTACCAACTGAGCTACACCAGCGCATTTCTAACGCTTCAATACTATACCATATTGATTTCAAATAGTCAATACTTTTTTTGACTTTTTTGCGATTTTTTTGAATATCATATTTCTTTATTTGTGCATATTATGGTGTGAGGTGATATTATGTGCGGAATAGCAGGAATACTTTGCGACAGCATAGATTTGCGCGCTGAAAAGGAAATGATTTGGAGGGTCAGCAACACATTAAAAATGCGCGGACCCGACGCCAGAGGAGAATACATAGAAAGTGATGTTGCGCTCATTCACAGACGCCTGTCCGTAATTGATGTAAGCAACGGTAGCCAACCGATGAGGTTCCCATCCACATCAATCCTGTAAAAAATATCACGACCGATAACTCGAAATCAAATAACATAATAGTTCATAAAATAACACAGCCAAACAAAATAATTGTTTGGCTGTGCATGAATTTTTACTTTAGCATTTTCCGATTTTTTTGTAAATCCTTTGGAAGCAATCAGCATTATTTAGCTCTTCCCAAGAAGCAGAAAACACTTCATCGATGTAGTCATTATTATCGATGTTAGAATATATCCATATCTTTTCTTTAGATGCAATTATACAGTATTCTGCTAATAACTGTCGGGCATAGCTTTTTGCCTGATCTCTAACTATGCTTAATTCTTTTTTGTTTTGGATTGTTAGCTTGGCTTCGATTATTGCAAATGCTTTTTTCTCCTTGTGGTTAGGAAGAATAACAAAGTCGGGTATTAGTGTTGTATTATGGTTACCAATGCTAATTTGCATTTGAGGAATCCAATCATCTGAATTGTAATCTAACTTTTCAATCAATGGAATAATTAGCTTATTTTCAACATCCTTTTCTCGTGTAAAAGCCACATCGTTATTTATTACTGTATATTCTAATTTTGGAACATCTGCCTTTGTAATTTCCACTAAATGATTATATTGGGATGGGCTTAGTTCAACTCCGTTAACACCTTGCATATTTTTTCGCACGATAGGTAAATCTTTGAAAACGCTATCCTGTTCCATATCGGTTTTAGAAAAAGGAGTAAATTCAGTTGAATTAGATATGTAAGCACATCTATAATATTCAAAAAATGGATCATTAAAGCCTAATGAAACGCTTCTCCAAACAGAATTAACGCAGGAATCCGGATAACGCATATACATAACCAATAAATCACCGGCTCTTGTTTCTGCGTTACATTGCCACGGAGTAATCCAATTTTTATCTGTTGAAAAGAATGCGTCATTTCGTTGAGCACCAATAAAGAAAGCACTTTTCGGTTCGGGCAATGTGTTTATTATGTAATCAGTTCCACCGACGAGCTTTGGTGCATAATCATATAAAAATGCAAGAAATTCAAAAGCTGTCATGTTATTGTTTTGTCTGAAAATTAAAAACGATTTACATAATTCTTCATAGTAATTATATCTGCCGATATAATCTTTTTTTATTGGAATATTTGGTATATCAATTTTAAATTCTATACAGATTTTCTCTAAAACATTGAAATTATACTTAAAATAGTAGGGTATTAAGTCAAAATCCGAGTTATATGCAAGTAAGGTTGTATAATAAGAAATTCCTGCCGAAAACTCTTCAAATAGTGTTTTGTCCGAAATATTTTGCTTATATATTTCGTTTTTTATTAAACTTTTCAATTCCTTTAAATTAGCGCAAGTATCTATGCCGTAACCTTCAAGAATAGAGTATAAGTCGTTTTCAATTATGTCGGTTATGTTTTTACTTGGACAATATGATTTATGAAACTCGACAATTTTTTCAATATATTCTTCTGTAAATTCTTCAGTCAAATTTCTTTCAAACATATTTACAATGTTTTTACCACCTGCATTTAGGTATAATTCCCATTGATATTGATTGAACATATTTTTACCTCGCACTATATATTAACAGATGTATATATAACAATTACTCAATACCACAAATAATAGAATTCTGCAGCATTTATCATATACTGTTTAGGTGTTGTGTTAGAATTTTCTTGTCGATTGATGTATTCTATATTGACTTTATCAACTTCTAACTGCATCAAAACATCTTTGCAGTTACAAAAGTCTTTTTCTAAATATTTAATTATTTCCTTAGTGCTTAACGATTCAAGAATTTTAATTTTTTCCTGATAATTCATTTTATCACCGACAATTTACTAATAATATTTATTCTATCATAATTGAATTTTATTGTAAATAAGTACATATATTCTAACTCATTAAAGCAAATCAGTTTATATTGAAATAAGTAAAAAATTAGAAATTTATTCAATATGTCAATAGATTTTAAGTGTAGTTATTACTATACTATAGATGGTGATGTTATGACAGGCGAAAGAATGAATCAAATATATTTACAAGCATGTTTGAATGAAAATCCTAATTTAAAAAATGAAGAAGAAAAAGAATTTTATAATAATCTAATCCAAGAAATGCAAGCAGCAGAAAAGGAAAGCGAAAAGCCTATTGAATGGGTTATACCTTCAGAATAGTAATAATAGTGAATTTTTTATTTAAAAAATTACAGAATTTCATCACAGAAAATTACTACACCTGCACATATGAAATTCTAAAAGGATTAGGCGAAATGTATGTCTCCGATGAACGCTTTAAGAATAATATCGACAAAGCAGGCGGTATCGGAACAGCCGAATTCACCGCAAAAGCAATTAACTGTATATAGTTATTTAACAAAAAAAGCAAGGTGCAACTAACGCACCTTGCTTTTATTCTTTATTTTCAAGGTCAAGTCCCAATTGCCAAAAACACATATCAATTAGTTTCATCGGAGTGTAATACACACCCTCATTTGCAAATTGTTTTCTTAAATTGTTTAAATCATAACCTAATGTTCTTCCCGTTTTTATCTCCTTTTGTTGTTCCCAAATACAAAATTATTATAACTCTTAACGCAATGACGGGCAATAATTAAATTTCTCATTTGCCTATTTTGTCTTTTTCTTTGTTTCTTTCTCGCTTTTGCGATTCTCTTGCGATTATTTTCCTTACGCATATCATTTGCAAATCTTTGACCTTCAGGAGATAGAGAAAACTCTTTAAATCCAAGATAAAAATCACTTGGTTTTTTCTTGCATTCTTCTACGATTATCCATATTATTCCAATTATTACACCAATTGCTGTAAACATATCAATAACCCCTTTGCAAAATTATACTATTTCAACTGCATAGTATCACGAGTTGATAATAATGTAAACATTTTAGAAAAAGCAGTCCAAAAAACAGTACTTAAAATAGCCGATATGCACCAAATGCACCCGGAGAGTGCATTTAACTACGCTCAAACAATTTAAAAGCCGAGGGCGTTTGCTCTCGGCTTAAATCATTTTATAGGGTTATTCTATCTAAATCAACATAACCGTATTTTCGTAAATATTTTTCAATTTGCTTAATTTGCGGTCTGCAATCCTTTTGCCACGGACAACATATTGTAAGTGTGGGAGATTCCCATTTTGGACCGTTTGGGCTTATGGGACTAAACGGTATTCTCTTTCGTTTGTTTTTCGGAAGCCATTTTGGAAATTGCAATACAAACGCATCCCCCACATTGCTGTAGAAATAACTGAATTTATATGCTTTATATATTTTGCCTTGGTCTTTAATCTTGAAATATTTATATCCGCATTTTTTAGCATAAAAATCTTCCATAATCCATTCCTTAAATTCGAGTCTATACAGTTATTTTATCCGAATTGTACGAAACAACATTGTAAAACAGGTTATGTGAAATAGCCGTAAAATTGCTGTTTTCGGTTATTGTGCTTTCGTCATACAGCATTTGAATTGCAATGCAAACGGCAATCATGTGCTTGCAGAAATTCGGGCTGATGCAATCGCAGTAAAGGTTTTTAATCATACCGTTTTCAAATGTAAAATCCACAGTGTGATACTTACTGCTTTTAACAATTGCCTTGCCCACACCGTTTTTGACAGAAATGAATTTTAATGCATCGTCAAAGTAAAGCTCAACAGCATCCTCGTAATCGTTTTGACGAATGTCAGGACACTCGCTGAATTTACCGAGTGCAACCTCGTATCCCTCGCCGATGAAAAATTTCTCTTCTTCCTCTCTCGGCGGATTAAACCAAGCGCTGACCTGCTCAATGGAAAGGGTGGAATCTTCGCTAAGCATCAAGCCGTGAAATCTTTTGAACTCGCCGTGAAATTCAAGATTGAGCTTTGCGATAACTCGCTTGTAAAAATCGAGACTGACTTTAAATTTTGTGGTAACCTCGGTAACCCTGCCCGGCTGACCTGCAAGCTTGCCGTCAACAAATACAACATCGCCAACCTTGAGATTGAACTCATCGTTGTAGTATGGGTATTCCTTTCCGTTTTCAAAACGAACAGTAGCAACCGAGCGAACAGGCTCGTCAGCAACAACCTCAGGCGCAACTGTGTTTACAATATTTTCAGCATTTTCTCTTTTGCTTTCGCCAATATTAAAGCCAATTTTCATTTTCATATCAACACCTCCAAGTGCCAACGGCTTTTCTTGACTTTAACATATCACAACTACTTTCATTATTCAATCAAAACAAAATCACTGTACGATTATAGGGACTATGAAAAAGACAGCTTGTACGCTGTTTGCCGTAAATAAATCATTTTTATTGACAACAACTCGCTAATAAAATATTATATAGTTATGATTAAAATTATGTTTGTGTGCCACGGGAGGACTCTTGGACTACTCGCAATCCTCGGAATAATGGGGCAAACTGGGGCATAATTCTGCGGCTGCCAGGGTATGAGACTACCGGGAGACTACTTTTTCCCTTCTTTAAAAGCATGAATCTGAAAGTAATCGTTTATAGTATAGCCCCTTTGAAAATAATCGTTAATAGGGTTCTACCAAGAGACTACTGCACTTCGGAATTATAAATTTTTCTTCTATAAATTAGGGGGGAAAATGAAGGTCTTATATACCAATGAAACAGAATAAGTTCAAGGCAATCTGAAAAAAGAAAAAGTCAGCACCTCGCTTCGGCGGGGTGTTTTTTGTATATACTCATGAGTCAATTAGTATTGACAAAACACTAATAAAACGGTTATACTGTATGGTAGATTATTGTACCTTTTGGGAGGCGGTGTAATATGGAAAAGAAAACTAGTTTTACTGTAGATTCTGATATATATGAGAAGTTTTGCCTTGCATTGAACCTTACAAATGAGAGTGAGGATGCAGCTATTGAAACCTGTATGCGTTGGTATATTGCAAAATCGTTTGTAGAAGCCTCTCAGGAATACAATCCAAAGGCTGCACATAGGGCTAATGAAAGCAAAGATTATTACGGAAAAGCAATTCAGCGTATTCCTATATGGTCATTAAAACCTACTCAGTACAACCACAAAATTATCAGAGCGTACTTTGAGGCAGTAGATATTGCCGGAGAAGCTACTTTGACAATGATGGAGAGGTTGTGTAGTGATAAGGATCATCCCGAACTGTATGTTCCAACTTTCAAAAACAACTACTCGCAGATGAAGATTGACGGTCCTAAATCACATGGAAAAGTTTTTGAAGATGATGGTGAAAGAGTATGGATTTGGAGTGAGGTTGAGACAGTCTTACTGCAGTACAAAAATAGCTTTTACCAGGGAGAGGAGTAAATATGAGCGTATTAATTGACAGCAGCATTACGATTTATGAGGCTCTTCAGAATATTAAAGATGGCAAGTATGTAATGCCTGCGTTCCAAAGACAGTATGTGTGGAGCATGGAGCAGATTGAAAAATTGTGGGACTCCATTCTTTTGGATTATCCGATTGCTACATTCCTATTCTGGCATGTAGATGATGACAATGTAACATGGGATACTTATTTCTGTAATTTCCTATCCTCTGTTACATTTGATAGCCGCAAGCAGGCTGACAGTGTAAATTATGAATTATCGAGCATTGATGTAAAACTGACCGATACGGCAGTGCTTGACGGGCAGCAGAGACTCACTTCTCTCTATCTGTCCCTGTTTGGTGATGCGTTCATCCGTCAGAAACACGCACGGAAGAAATCCGGCGGTGGCATCGTTACAAAACTTCTGATTGAACTTAACAAGAACAAGCTGACCGTAGATGAAGAAGAATACAACAGCAAGAAATATGACATCAAGTTCAGCGAAAAAGTAGGTAAATTGAGTCCGACTCAGTTCGAAATCAGAAAGATTTTTGAACCGAAGTTCCAGGATGAAACTACCAGAGAAAAAGCTATCGAAGATGCAATAGCAAATGTTCCGGCAGACAGCAAGGATTATGCGAGAGGTATCCTAAATAAACTCTATGAGAAGATTTTTGTTGAAAAGCTTATTCGTTATACCGAAATCCGGGATATGAAGCAGGACGATGCTCTTGAGATGTTCGTTCGTTTCAATAGCGGTGGTAAGGCACTTCGTAAGTCGGAAATCACCATGTCGATCTTGGAGGCTTACTGGCCGAGTGCAAAGACAGAGTTTGGGAAACTGCTTGTAGACTCTTATGCCGGATTCGGTTCCGATTTTATCATCAGAGCAGCACTGATGCTTTATGGTGATGTCATCAAGTCGAACATCAACAAGCAGATTGCTGAAGAGTTGAAAAATAACTGGAGTGAGTTCAAGAAGGCACTTAAGAACCTGGAATCACTCCTCAAGGAAATGAAGATTGAAGTCAGCCGTTTCTCAAGCAGTTGGAACGTCCTGCTCCCTATTGTATATTTCATTTATTATAATCCTGATTATAAAGACAATGCAGAAGGCATTCGTGCTTACCTGGTAAGAGCCATTCTGTTCACCTACTTCCAGTCAGGCACTACAAGTAAGTTGCAGCAGATGAAGAGCAATATCAATGAAAACGATTATGAGATTACTGTTGATATGCTGAACCAGATGAATGAACTTCGTGTAACCGATGGCAAGATTGAGGATATTCTCAATTCTGAAAAAGGCAGCCGTGTTGCCGGAGAGGCTCTTTACTATCTCAGTCTGGATTGGATTAACAAGAACTTCAAGTACGAACAGGACCACCTACATCCGTATGACAGATTTGATGGCAGCAAGCCTGTTTCTGTAACTATGGATGCGTGGCGCAGATGGCGAGGAAACCGTAACCGTCTTCCTAACCTCCAGCTTCTTGAAGGTCGCAGCAACGGCAGCAAAAATGATATGCCGTTGATTGAGTACTATAACGATATGAACGATGATCAGAAGGCAAAGTTCCGAGAGGAAGCATTCATCCCGGATGACGTAGGGTTAGAACTTGAGCATTTTGAAGAGTTCTTTGAAAAGAGAAAAGCCTTGTTGACAAGTAAGATTCGTCAGTTATTGGGATAAACATAATAAAAATAAGGAGGGAGGCATTCGATAAATATGATGCGAATACCAAATAACTTTTATATCAAATGCAACGAATGTGGTAATGTAACATTGATTGAAGCAGATGATTTAGATTATAAAACTTCTGTGTATGACAGACCAATGGGCGAAGAGATAGAATATGATTTTCGTGGAGAAATATGCTGTGATAAATGTCATTCGTGGATAGATTTTAGCATCAGAGGATATGAGTATCCTGTGGGAGCCTTTAATTTCTCTGATTCGGAGTGTCATGGTGGTTGTTTCATAGATGAACCAGTGGTGGAAATGGACTATGAATTTGATTTTGATTATTATGATGAAGCTTATGCAGAGTATGAAAGAGCGGAATATTTCTTAGAATACAATAGGGAAAAAATTAAAAGAATGTCACCGAGAGATTTTGAATTTTTTGTTGCTGATATATTCGAAAAACTTGGTTTTAGTGTAAAAATTACACAGGCAACAAGAGATGGTGGAAAGGATATTATTGCAACAAAAGCAGACCCCATACCATATACTTTAATTATTGAATGCAAACACTGGGGTGAAAACCATAAGGTTGATGTTAGCGTAGTTAGAAGTGTATATGGGGTTCAGATGGCAATGCAAGCAAATCAATCGGTAATTGTCACATCTTCCAGATTTACGAAAAATGCTCGTGCATTTGCCGAAGAACGACAAAACTTGATGGCTTTATGGGATATAGACGATTTGCTAAAGCTTACAATGAATTAGTAGTATATATTTGCAGAGCCAAGAGGGATTAAAATATGGGAAACATTTTTGATTTTAGTGGCATAGAAAAAAGTGAACAAACTATTAGAAAAACATGGAGTGAGTTCCGAGAATGTTTGGCAAATGGGTTGTTTTCTTATGATGAGATTGAAAAGGCTAAGAAACAGACCTTTTTAAAGGTATATGATGATTTATTTCATAAACATTCTGGTATTGACCACAAAACAATTGCTCTTAAAGATTTGAAAGGCAAGCTAATAGGAAGAGGTACTATACTAAAAAATGATGAAGTTCCCAATTACGAGCGTTTTCTTCCTAAAGAAGAGTACATAAAAGAAGATAATCGTTTTAGTCCTCCTCATGTGGAATGGCTTTATTTGGCAATCGGTGATGATAATGATATTCGCGAATGTGCACAGGCTGAGTGCCGAGTTAAAAAAGGAAATAGGTTTGGATTTTGTCATTTTCAACTTGATGCCAAATATAATGAGTGTAAGTTAGTAGACTTAACCATTGCGGATGATGTTTCTTATGCAGAATTAAATGCAGCTTTAGAAGAATATGGACAAGCACAGGTTAAAAAAGGTATTAAAATGGCAAAAGCATTAGGTTTTGTTCCCAAAATGAGCACCAACAAAAAAGAGTTTGAAGAACTTTTTACTCGATGGGGCGTGTATACTTATACAAAATTACTATCAGAACAAATTTTTGAACCGCTCAATGTTTGCGATAACAAGGCAATTGCTTATGCCCCATTTCAAACAATGGCTCAATATTATATTTCATTGGGTTATTCTGGTATTGTTTATGGTAGTACCGTATGTCCGGTGGGAAAGAATATTGTGTTGTTTGACAAGCATATGGCCTGCCCAGTAGGAACAATAGAAGACTACAAAATATCGTAAGTCCGGGAAATCAGTTGGATATATTCCCGCAAACGGCTTGAACAAGAAAAAGGCTGTGGACTTGTTCACATAAACAGCAAAATAGCAAAGACATTCTACATATCCAGACAAGCCTGTTTAAATGTTCAAATTTATTTTGCACCCCCCTACGAGGTAATCGTTAAATTGTTTCAAAAATCGCAGTAGTCTGCACCCCCTAAACAGACTACTACTTGACTACAAATGAGTAGTACACAAGGCTACATTTTGCCCTGATTTGCCTATTCTGTAAATGTCGGCATGATATATGTACAGAATGAAAAACGCAAAAAACCTTGCAAAACAGGGCAAATCACGGCATTGAAGGAGGAATTTTATAGTGATTAAGATTATGTTTGTGTGCCACGGGAACATTTGCCGTTCGCCGATGGCTGAATTTGTGTTAAAGGATATGATAAATCGTAGAGGTATGGAGAACGATTTTGTAATTGCCTCCTCTGCTACCAGTACAGAAGAAATATGGAACGGTGTGGGCAATCCCGTTTATCCACCGGCGAAATCTGTTCTTGAAAATCACGGCATTGACCCAAGCGGTAAAAGAGCCGTTCAGCTGAAAGCCGGCGACTACGACAAATACGATTTGTTCATCGGTATGGATAGTGCCAACATTCGCAATATGACTCGTATTTTCGGCGGAGATAAGGACAACAAAATCCGCAAGCTGATGGAGTATTTAGGCAGTAGTGCAGATGTTTCGGACCCTTGGTACACCCGTGATTTTGACAGGTGCTACAATGACATCTATGCCGGTTGCGAAGCCTTGCTAAACAGCTTAATATAATTATTGATTGAAACTACGAAAGGATGAATTTTTATGAAAATTAAACCATTTAAGATAACAAGCGAGGGTAATACATTAAGAGGAATAATGCTTAATTGTGATGCAAAAACCCCTAAAAAGACGGTCATTTTGTGTCACGGATTTGCAAGCAATATGCTCATAACATTGCCTTATGCAAAGGCATTTACAGATGCTGGATATGCCGTAATTATGTTTGATTTTTGTATGTCCGGAAGCGGAATTTCCGGTGGCAAAAGTGTAAATATGAGCGTACAGACTCAAAAGAAAAATCTTTTTGATGTGCTTGAATATGCCAAAGCTCTTGATTTTGTTGACAACAATCACATAACCCTTTGCGGTTGCAGTCAGGGTGGACTTGTATGCTCGTTAGTAGCGGCCGAAAAAGAGGATGAAATTGAGAGACTGATTATGTATTATCCCGCCCTTTGTATTCCCGATGATTCAAGACGCGGATGTGTAATCGGAACAAATATCGACCCAAACAATGTGCCTGACAGCTTTTACGGTGTTTTTGTCAAGCTGGGCAAAAAGTATGTTGAGGAAGCAAAAGCACTTGACCCTTATGAGCAGATTTGCACCTTCAAAAAGCCTGTTTTGATTATTCACGGAATTGAGGACAAGCTCGTTAAGATTGAATATTCAAGAAAAGCGAATGAGAGATATGAGAATTGCGAATTGATTGAGGTTCACGGAGACCACGGATTTCTCTTAAAGGGCTTCAAAGCCGGCAAGAAAGCAACTGCAAAATATTTGAAGGAATTGGATTTGTAATGTGCTATGAAAATTTTAATTGATGCAGACGGATGCCCTGTTGTAAAGCAGACAATCGAGATAGCAAAAGAGAAACAAATTGAGGTTATGGTGTTTTGTGACACAAGCCACATTATAAACAGTGATTACGCAAAAACCGTAACAGTATCAAAGGGTGCAGACAGCGTTGATTTCGCACTTGTTAATCAGGTTAGCCGAGGGGATATTGTTGTTACCCAGGACTATGGACTATCTGCGATGGTGCTGTCAAAAGGCGGTAAACCTATCACTCAAAACGGACTTATCATAAATGACAGTAACCTAACAATGCTACTTACAACACGCCACGAATCAAAGAAAGCAAGAATGGCAGGTGCCCACCTAAAAGGCCCAAAGAAAAGAACCAATGAAAACGACAAAGCCTTCATTGATTCGCTGAATAAACTATTGAATGATTGATAATAACGCCAAAATATGATATAATTATTGTTGATATTGAAGCATAAGTTGGAGGTGCTATATGGCACTTGAAAATAAATTAGGACTTACAAACTCTGCCGACCTTGCCCGTGAGGAAGAGCGACTCAGCAAGAAAAAGGCTGTAGAGCTGTTTGAAAAAAGATTTTTAGATAATCTGCCTGCAGGTAAGTTTTCTACATTGCAGGCAATCCATAAATATCTGTTTGAGGACATATATGGCT
>JBJEPH010000005.1:0-23115 GCA_051881135.1 Eubacterium sp. | reverse complement strand
ATGCGTCCCTAAACGGCAATCCCTTGCCTACAAGGTAGTCGGCGCAGTCTGTTGCGTTAATAAAGCCCTTTGCGGCGGCAAGGCGCATATTGTCCTTCAAAACCGTCATTGTGTCAATCATCGGCGTAAATGCGTTTAAGCACATCTTAACCGTGTCAACTGCGTCAAAAATAGCCTCCTTGTCCTCCTGCATATCCTTGTTATATGCAAGCGCAATGCCCTTCATAACCGTAAGCAGAGTGGTCAAATCGCCGAAAACGCGTCCGCTCTTGCCCCTTACAAGCTCCGCTATGTCGGGGTTTTTCTTTTGGGGCATAATCGACGAGCCGGTGGAGAATGCGTCATCAAGCTCAATAAACTTAAACTCCCAGCTGCACCACATAATGATTTCCTCGCTGAATCTCGACAAATGCACCATAACGAGCGACAGCGCGCTTGCAAGCTCAATGCAAAAATCCCTGTCGGAAACACCGTCAAGCGAGTTGCCCGTTATGTCGTCAAAGCCTAAAAGCTCGGCAACCATATTCCTGTCAAGCGGATATGTTGTTCCTGCCAGTGCGCCCGAGCCGAGCGGAAGCACATTCATTCGCTTTTTAACATCGGCAAGCCTGTCAATGTCTCGAAGAAGCATAGCGCAGTATGCCATAAGGTGATGACCGAAGGTGATGGGCTGTGCCCTTTGAAGATGCGTGTAGCCGGGCATAATTGTGCCCTTGTGCTCCTCTGCCTTGTCGCATAATACCTCTGCAAGAGCCTTTAGCTTTTCGCTTATTTCGTCAATTTCCTTTTTCAAAACCATACGGATGTCGAGCGCAACCTGGTCGTTTCGCGAACGCGCCGTGTGCAAACGCTTGCCCGTCTGACCGAGCCTTGCCGTCAGCTCGCCCTCAATAAATGTGTGGATGTCCTCAGCCTGCATATCAATTTCAAGCGCACCGCTTTTGATATCCTCAAGTATTTCGTTTAAGCCGTCAACAATTTTTTCGCTCTCGCCCTTGTCGATTATTCCCGTTGCGCCAAGCATCGTTGCGTGTGCAATGGAGCCCTTTATGTCTTCCTCGTACATACGGCAGTCAAAGCTTATCGAAGAATTAAAATCGTTTGTCTCCTTCGCTAATTCCTTTTTAAATCTGCCCTTCCAAAGCTGTGCCATAAATTATATACCTCTTATATAGCGTTATTCTCAGCCGTTATTTCTCTGCTGGTCCAAAAGCGCCTTAACCTTTGTTGATAAACCAAACAAATTGATAAAGCCTGCGGCGTCTGCCTGATTGTATGCACCGCCGTCCTCACCGAAGGAAGCAATGTTCTCGTCATACAGAGTGTAAGGCGAGGTGATGCCTGCGTTGATGATGTTGCCCTTGTACAGCTTTAGCTTAACATCACCTGTCACGGTTTCCTGCGTCTTGTCAACAAAAGCGGAAAGTGCCTCGCGAAGCGGCGAAAACCATAATCCGTTATATACTATCTCGCCGAACTTCTGCGCAACTAATCTCTTGTAGTGCTGTGTGTCCCTGTCAAGACAAATCATTTCCAAAAGCTCGTGCGCCTTGTAAAGAATTGCACCGCCCGGAGTTTCGTAAACACCCCTGCTCTTCATACCTACAAGACGGTTTTCAACTATGTCAAGCAGACCGATGCCGTTTGCTCCGCCAAGCTCGTTGAGCCTTTCAACTATCTTAAGCGGGCTCATTTCCTGTCCGTCAACGGCAACAGGCTCGCCCTTTTCAAAATGAATTGTTACATATGTAGGCTCGTCGGGTGCCTGCTCGGGTGAAACACCAAGCTCAAGGAAGCCTTCCTTATTATATAAAGGCTCGTTGGCAGGGTCCTCCAAATCAAGTCCCTCGTGGCTTAAATGCCATACATTCTTATCCTTAGAGTAGTTTGTCTCTCTGTTTATCTTAAGAGGAATGTTGTGCGCCTCGGCGTATTCTATTTCCTCCTCACGAGATTTGATGTCCCACTCTCTCCAAGGAGCAATAATCTCCATTTCGGGTGCAAATGCCTTAAGCGTCAGCTCAAACCTAACCTGGTCGTTGCCCTTGCCCGTACAGCCGTGGCAAATAGCGTCTGCGCCCTCCTTCCTTGCAATCTCTGCCAAGCCCTTTGCTATGCAGGGACGCGCGTGAGATGTGCCCAAAAGATATTGCTCATAGTCTGCGCCTGCCTTTAAGCAGGGGAAGATATAATCCTTAACATATTCTTCCTTGAGGTCGAGGATGTAAAGCTTTGATGCGCCTGTCGCAATAGCCTTTTCCTCAAGACCGTCAAGCTCCGTGCCCTGTCCAACATCACCGCTTACTGCGATAACCTCACAGTTGTTGTAGTTTTCCTTAAGCCACGGAATAATGATTGAGGTGTCCAGACCGCCTGAGTATGCCAGAACAACCTTTTTGATGTCTTTCTTTGCCATAATCGGTATCTCCTTTATGATTTAATTTAGGGTAACGGTAGTAATCAAAACCCGTCAAAAATGCAGTATTAAAGCGATATTTGTCGCTTTCGCTGTTGCCTTGCGTCAGCAAGGCTGCCATCTCAAGACACCAAATCTCATCTTTACTACAAGTATTTTTGATGCTTTGCAGTTTATCGTGTGCAGATTTGGTCTTAATTGAGGCAAAAACACAGTTAATCCTTTCGGATTAACGAGTATTTTAACAAAAAAGTAAGGGCAATATCTGCCACGATAAACCGTGGTTCTAATTATTACCGTTACCCTATGCTTTAAATTTAACATTTCCTATTATATCATTATGCCTGTTAAATGCAATACCTTTTTGAAAAGTTTGCATAAAAATACAAATATTACCGCCTTATTTGCTTATTATATGTATAATATTACAACAAAAACGGTATAATTATGCAAAATGCTGTATAATCACGGGTACTATATATAATGTATATAATATATAGACGATATACTCTTAGACGATATACTCTCAAAGGGGTAGTAATATATAGTTATTTTAAAGCATATAAAAACAATATGATTTAACATTATTTTAACATAAATGCAAATGTGTAAGAAAGGTAACGCTTTTTATTTGTAAATAATTTGTGAACAATTATGAACGGCTGATTAATTTTGTAATACTTTTGTAACATTTTTTTCTTAAAAATGCTTGATTTTATAATCTATATGTGGTAATATTTGCTTGTATAATAAAGGGCATACTATGCCCACATTCCGGATGGCGTTTAAAGGAGCGCCTGTCTGCGTATTCAGCTTTAGGCTGTTGGTCAGATACGAAAAAAGAATAGTGGCTTAAACGCTGCCCTTGTACGAAAATTTCTTGAAAGGAGAAATTGTAAAATGACAAAATCATTCAAAAAGGCTCTTGCTGTCCTTTTGTCAGTTCTTATGGTAATATCAGCACTGCCTTTTACAGCTATTACATCATTTGCAGAGGATGATCCTACTGCAGATTTGAAGGCTGCCATGGAAGAGTATGAAACAAAAATTGCAGAAATGAACTCGTCGGGCAACCTGTACAAAAACCTTAAAAACGCATACGACGCATATACACAGGCTTATGCTTGTATAGATGCTTATAATTACGGCGGAATCACCGGAGACTTTGCAGGAAAAGCCGACACGCTTCGTAATGCCACTGCGGCTATGACAGCGTGGGCTCCTCAAACCGGTACCTATTCAGGCCCATTCAGCTCCGCAGATAACAGTACATCACCATATGCTACACCGTATTACAAGAACATTGTTTACGCATATCAAATGACAACAACTGTTGCTACCGACCGTGTATGTGCAACAACCGGAGACATTATCGACAGAAACATTTTCTATCCTACTGCAGTTATGCTTTATGACGGCACAAGCACCAAACCGCAGCTTCCTGTTATGGCAAATGTTTATGCTAATAAGGGATGGCAAAACTGGTGGTCCTACGCCTTCTATCCGACTGCCGCTTCAGACAAGTATAAGGCAAATTCCGATAACGAGGATCCAAACCTGAAGCTTGTTGACTATTGGAAAACTACGAGTACTCCGGCACATACTATGGACTGGGGATATGCATATGCAGGCGGCGTAACTGCCGGTGCTTTCAACGGCGGTAACGGCTTTGCCGGTTCTGCAGACAGTAACGGAAACAGTGACGGTAATCAGGATGCTTCTGTTTGCTCTCCAAAAATTAATAATGCTGCAACAAATAGAAAAATTGACTACTATGCCAACATTATGACTATCAGAGATAACATCTCTTTCCCAAGTGGTACCTACTACAAGGATGTAAAGCCATATTGGTATATGTCAACATCTGATGGTGAAAATAAGGCGGAATATGCAGGAGTTGCACAGGCAACTAAGTCAACATATATTATCAACTATAAGCCATTCCGTGATTTGCTCACAGGCTCAACGCTTAAGAATTATGCAAGCAGTGTTGCCTCCTACAAGCAGGGCGGTCTTTCCGCTTTGTTAGCAGCTATTGATGTTGCAACAGCCATAGACATCAATTCCTACACATACTCAACCGATACAGGCGCTGCTGTTGTAGCTTTGGCAGGCGACCTTAAAACTGCTATTGACGGAATTACTGCAATAACAAATAATTCTGAAAATGCGCCTAAATTGGATGTAGATTACAGCCTTTTGAAGCAGGCAATGAAGAATCCTGACCTTAACGAAAATCAGACTGCATTAGGTAAGTACAATAAGGGCAACGAAAATAACGAAAATTATACTGCTGATTCTTGGCTTCCGTTTGCTACTGCAATGCTTGAAGCAAAGAATTTCTTTGCCCTTGCAGGTGTAAACGGCTACAACAAGACTTACGAGCAGCAAAAGGCTCTTGCCGAGCAGATTAAAACAGCCGAGGCAGGTCTTGTAGTTAACAGAAACATTGTTTCAACCGCAGACCTTGATACAATTCTCGACAACGCCTACAACATCGTTGCCAATAAGCAGTATTTCAATTCCGACGATTATACCGCTTCCAGCATTGAGGCTACTGTTAACAATTGTATTATAGATATTTGGGGTTCAATAGAAAACTACGGCTCCGATGCAGATAAAATTTTGGATTCGGAAGAGGCTCGTGCAACCGTTGCAAGCTATATCGCTCCTCTTACTGCCGCAGTTCAGGCAAATCAGCTCAACTATGATGCTGTTATTACCTCTCTCGGATATTCTATGAATTCCGCAATCGAGGAGGCTGCAACCTATGAGGCTAACCGTGCAGATTACGGTAACTATGCAACCCTTGAGGCTGAGGTAATCAATGCTAATAATATGAAGTCAAGCTACACCGGCAAGGTATTTGACGCAACAGTTCCGAGACAGACATACAGCCTTGCAACTCAGTATATTACTCTTACAAACAAGATTGTTACTGCAATCAGAACTCTGCGTCCTGCCTTCAATAAGATTACAAACGGTACTATCGCTAATCCGGGTACGGAAGTTACCTACTCAAAGTCGATGAACGGTAACCGTTGGACCTTTAACTGGACTCACTCAACCGGTACCATCTTCTTCAAGACAGAGCGTGCCGCAGTAACCGATTGGAAGCTTCCTGTAAACTACTTTTCTTGGAAGACAACCGAGAGTAGCTTCGACGCAGTTCTCGACTCAATCAACTTTAATGCGGACCCGTCTCTTGCTTCTGAGGAGCTTACTGCGGCGAGCAATGTTGCAGGTCAAAACCCGTCGGGCTATGCTATCGACCAGGCTGTTATCAACTCTCACCCGGGCGGTATGTCAATCAATAACGCAAACATCACGCTTGATTTCGCAAATATGCGTGTTACATCCTCAAGCACATCCGAATTTGCTAAGCTTGTGGATGGCACAAATGTTACTGATATGAACACCGACCTTACCGAGGTTCTCAGAACAACTGAAGGTACGGAGCCTCCGTCAGGTGGTATTACTGCTAAAAACGGCACAACAAACTTCACCGCAGACGCAACCATTTCCGTTCCTGCAACCACAGGTGCTCCGGATGTTACAACAACACCTAAAAACAGGTCCAAGGCATTCAGAGCGTCTAACGCTAACGCACAGCTCGGCTTCCTTTACTTCTATAAGTATCAGCCGTTCCTTAGATGGAGTGGTTATGCCTACGAGCAGGATGCATACGAATTAGATATTTCCGTTGTTGATGTATGCACACTCTTCGAGGTTATTAAGCAGGTAGATACTATGTCTAAAAACGGCGAAGCAGTAAATTATACAAACGCTTCCTGGAACAACCTTATGGCTAAGCTTGCTGCCGCAAACTCCGCAATGGATTACGGCAATATGTCATACGATGATATCGTAGAGGCTTGTAACACAAGATATCTCGACCTCTTAGACGCAATCGATAATCTTGCCGCTCCTGCTTCAAACGCAGACCTTAAGGCCATTATCGAAGAAACAAGAGATATCTTTGCAAACGATCAGGCTAAGTGCTCTGCCGAATCTTGGGCAGTATTCAATACAGCCTATACTAAGGCTTTGGGTGCTCTTCAGGGTAAATATTCAGACACTAATATCCGTGATTACGCTGCTAACAATGCCGACGTACTTGCCGATATTGCAAAGCTTGTATCCGACCTTCAATCAGCAAAGGATAACCTTGCATATCTCATCGATTTCTCAATCGTTGACAACGCTGCAAACGCTCTTCTCGATTCAATTGAAAACGAAAAATACACAATGGAATCAATCATCGCTGTTAAGAACGCACTTGCAGGTCTCTTAAATCTTAATATGACAGATGCTGTTCGTAAGACTCACTTCACAAGCGAGACAGATTTTGTTGCCGCTCTCAATACTGAAGCAACAACAACAATCCCGGGTCTTGCAGACCTTCTTGTAGAAGCTACCGGCGTTACAGAAACTCTTGACGCGGCAAAGGCTGATACAAAGGCTAAGTTCAGCGACCCTGATGCTTACGACCTTAACAACATCCAGGCAATTCTTGACCTTCTCACACCTTATAAGGCAGTAGAAATCCCCGACTATGTAAACGACGGCGCAACCTATTCAATTAAAGGTGCTCAGTATCCTACACAGTTAGAGGCAGACGCCGCTTGTACAGAGGCTTTGTCGGGTGTACAGATTCAGGAATACACAGTTAAGCGTATCGACAACGGTGTAGAAACCGTTATCGGCACATATCCTTACGGCTCACAAATCACTGTTTCGTCAGCCTCCGGCTCAAATGTTGACTGGTACTATTCATGCGTATCAAACACAACAACTGCTGCTGAAAAGCTGTTCTCAACAGGCAGTGAGGTAACCTTCATCGTTAAGGGTGACACAAATCTTCGCACACAGGTTGCCGAATCAAGTGATGTTAAGAAGGTATCCTTCGTTAACGCATTAAACGGCAAGCCATACGAAATTCAGTATGTTGCAACCGGCTCAACACTCGACCTTACAGCCGAGGAAGCAAATGCTCCTAAGCTTGCTTACTATGGCTTCAGCCACTTTGCTGTGGGCGATTCTGCTGCAACAGCCGCAACATCTGTAACCGTAAATTACGATATGGTTGTTTATGCCGTATATGAATACGGCGCTGAGGCAGACACCTTCTCTGTTGCGTTTATGAACTTCGCATCCAACGGTCCGTTTATGTTTGGTGACAACTCAACACATAATTTCGACACAGGATACGATTGGGAAGCATTTGAGAATTGGACCGGTTATTGCTCTGAGCCGTTGAAGTATAATGATAGGCTTGCAATCGAACGTTCAAATTATTCTGTAATGAATGAAGATGTAGGTATTCCTGATATCACATACACCTTAAACGGCAATGACGTTTTTGTTCCGATATACGGTCGTGATATTGAAACTCTCGGCGAAGTTTATGCTTGGGTTAAGCTTGAAACAACAGAAGATGTTGACACGGTTGTTGATACTGTCAACAACACATTCGGCGGTTACTTTGCAGATGCTTCAAAGATTTTGAATGCATTCCCGGATGCTGAAGCAAAGGTTATCAACTACGGCACGGATTATACCTTCTATGTTCACGAAAATGCAGTTATTTATGCATTGACCGAAACAGAGTATAATTCTTGGGTAAGCGCAGGCTTAATTACAAACGATTACACAATTGAGATTTCCGATTCGCTTCGTAAGAACGACGACGGCACAATGTCAATCGTTGGTACCTACTGCTTGCCTGACGGTGCTGAAGTTGTTGAAAACGGTGTTCTCTTCACAGCAAGCAAGAACACAATCACTGTTGATAAGCTCACACTTGCCGAAGCACAGCAAAACGGTAAGATCGCTCGTTTCAAGTCAACTCTCCACACAGTTGCTAACCAGTATGTAATCACTGTTAATATCACAACAGCAGGAACATACAATGTTAAGTACTGCGGATACTTGATTTACAAGAAGGACGGTCAAACCTATATTGCTTACTCAAATACACAAGACGGTACATTCACTGTACAATAATCTAATGGAGGTATGATAATATGAAAAAGTATTCTGTGCCTGAATTAGAAATCAGGATGTACAACGCCGTTGCAGACTATGTAACCACATCAGATCCTGCAAAAAATGATGATAACGACTTGTTTACAGACGACAAGAACGATTACATTATCGGCGACGATTAAAAACCAAAGGCCCACTCTTTCGAGTGGGCTTTTTACTTTTTTAATATATTAAAAATATGTAACATTATTAATTATAATTTGACATTATAAAATTATTAAGATATTATATTTATATATGTGTTCAAAAAAGAAGGTATAGTATGAATATTTTAGTTTGCGGCTTAGGTCTTATCGGCGCAAGCTTTGCCAAGACCTTAAAAAAGAATACAACCCATACGGTGCTTGGCTGGAACCGAACTGCCTCTGTTACCGAAAAGGCGCTTCGTGACGGCGCCATAGACAAAACGGGCGATTTAAGCGACCTTATTGCACAGGCAGATATAACGGTTGTTAATTTTTATCCAAACGCCATTGTTCCGTTCATTTTGGAGCATAAGGACGAGTTTAAAAAGGACAGCATAGTTACCGATACCTGTGGCGTTAAAACAGTTATATGCAGAGAGCTTGAAAAGCACGAGCTCAACTTTCATTTCATCGGTGCGCATCCTATGGCAGGCCGTGAGGTCGGTGGCTACGATAACAGTATGGACACCCTGTTTGACAATGCATCATTCATAGTAACTCCTCTCGACAACACTCCCCGTGTAAAAACCGATGCTCTTGTCGGTCTTGCGCAAAGTATGAAATTTGCAAGGACGGTTGTAACAACGCCCGAGCATCACGACGAAATGATAGCCTTCACATCACAGATAGCTCATGTTCTTGCCTGCTCATATGTGCTTTCTCCGCTTGCACCGAGTCATGCCGGATATTCCGCAGGCTCCTACCGCGATGTAAGCCGAGTTGCAAGAATAAATGCAGATATGTGGGCAGACCTCTTTATAGACAACAAGGATGCTTTGGTAAGGGAAATAGACGACCTTGTATCAAATCTTATGAAGTTTAAATACAACATCATAAACGAGGACGCAAGCGCCCTTAAGGATTTAATGAAAGAAGCAAACAGAATTAAGGAAGAAATCGGCTAATGAAAACTTTAAGAGTTAACGCAGGCAAGGGCTACGATATCCTAATTGAAAAGGGCTTGCTCGATTCCTGCGCAGAGCATATCAAAAAGGTGTCAAACGCAAAGAAAATTTGTTTGATAAGCGATAAAAATGTTTATAAGCTTTACGGCGAACGGGTTGAAAATCAGTTAACTAAAAACGGCTTTGAGGTATTTACCTTCGTTTTTCCGGCAGGTGAAGGCTCAAAAACTGCTTCAACCGTAATTTCTATGGTAGAATTTATGGCAGAAAACAAGCTGACCCGAGGCGATTTGGTTGTTGCGCTCGGCGGTGGAGTAACGGGAGATATGGCAGGCTTCAGCGCCGCTATATATCTGCGCGGAATTGATTTTGTTCAAATACCCACATCGCTTCTTGCACAGGTGGATTCCTCCGTTGGAGGCAAAACAGCCGTAGATTTGCCGCAGGGCAAAAACCTATGCGGCGCATTTCATCAGCCCGTGCTTGTGCTTATAGACTCAAACACGCTTGACACGCTTACACCGCATTATTTCTCCGACGGTATGGCTGAGGCTATCAAAACAGGCTGTATTAAGGACGAAAAGCTGTTTGATAAAATTGAAAATAACAATGCAAGGGATATAATTGACGATATCATATACGACTGCGTAAGCATCAAAGCAGGCGTTGTTGAGCGTGACGAAAAGGAAAACGGCGAACGCGCATTGCTCAATTTCGGACACACTCCGGGACACGCAATTGAAAAGCTTCACAATTTTACAACCATTTCACACGGCGAGGCTGTCGGCATAGGTATGGTTATGATAGCAAGGGCAGGCGAGGAGGCAGGCTTAACGGAAAAGGGAACCTGCAAGCGCATTGCCGAGGTGCTGAAAAAATATAACCTTCCGACAAGCGATGACAACAAAATGAGCGACATCATTTCGGCTATGAGCGCCGATAAAAAAAGCACGGGAACCTCTATAAAATTCACCCTGCTTCATTCCATCGGAAACGCTTACAGCCACAATATATTAAACGAGGATATCCCTGCATTTTTCGGAATTTAGATATGAGTACAGTAAAGATAGAAAACTCAATACTTAACGGAGAGCTTACTGTTCCCGCTTCAAAATCTGCCGCTCACAGAGCCCTTATTTGCTCTTTTCTTGCAGGCGGAGGAGAAGTAACACCCATTGTTGCATCAAACGATATGAGGGCAACTCGGCAGGCTATTGACGCGCTGAGCTGTAATAAGGAGGTTGTTGATTGCATCGAATCAGGCTCAACCCTTCGTTTTATGATTCCCGTTGCGGCTGCCTTGGGTAAAAATGTTACCTTTACAGGCTCGGGACTGCTTCCGCAAAGACCTATCGGTGATTATCTCCGTCTGCTGCCACAGCACGGTGTAAAATGCACCTGCGACGGAGGCTTGCCGCTAAGCATAGAGGGCAGGCTGACGGCAGGAAATTTTGAGATTGCTGGCGATGTCAGCAGTCAGTATATCACGGGCTTGCTTCTTGCCCTGCCGCTTCTTGAGCAGGACAGCAAAATTATTCTCACAACCGAGCTTCAGTCAAAGCCCTATGTTGATATGACGATAAAGGTTATGAACGATTACGGAGTACAGGTTGAGGAAACGCCCTACGGCTATTTTGTTAAAGGAAATCAAGTTTATCAGTCACGGAATTATATTGTTGAGTCCGACTGGTCGCAGGCGGCATTCTTCCTTACTGCAGGCGCACTTTTCGGTGAAATACGCCTTGCAGGGCTTGATATGCAATCAAAGCAGGGAGATAAAGAAATTGTAAATATTCTAAAACGCTTCGGCGCCGATATTAAAGCGGAAAACGGATATGTCGTTGCACGAAAATCAAGCCTGAACGGCATAGAAATAGACGCTTCGGATATTCCAGATATGGTTCCGTCATTAGCCGTTGCAGGTGCGTATGCAAAGGGCAAAACCGTTATAAAGGGCGCTCAAAGATTAAGGTATAAGGAGTCGGACAGAATTGAAAGCGTTGTCGGCAACCTTAAAAAAATGGGTGCCGATATCACAGAAACGCAGGACGGTATGATTATAAACGGCTCAAGCCTTAAAGGAGCAGAGCTAAACGGCTTTAACGACCACAGAATTGTTATGGCATTTTCAGTTGCGGCATTAGGCGCAGACGGTGATACCTACATCAGCGATGCGCAAAGTATAAACAAATCTTACCCTCATTTCTTTGAGGATTATAACAAATTAGGAGGAAAAGCAAATGTCCTCAATGACAGGTGAAAATATAAAATTATCCGTTTTCGGCGAAAGTCACGGACAGGGTATAGGCTGTGTTATTGACGGCTTGCCTGCCGGCATAAGGCTCGATATGGATGCCGTATATAGCGAAATGGCTCGTCGTGCACCGGGCAGGGACAAAACCTCTACACCGCGTCTTGAAAAGGATATTCCAAGCATTCTGTCGGGCACGGTGGATGGTGTTACAACAGGTGCACCGCTTGCTATGTTTATTGAAAACAGCAATACAAAAAGCGGCGATTACAGCAATGTTATGACCGTTCCGCGACCGAGCCACAGCGATTATCCGGCTTATGTAAAATATAACGGCTTTAACGATATAAGGGGCGGTGGCCACTTTAGCGGAAGGCTGACGGCTCCCATTGTTTTTGCCGGAGCCATTGCAAAGCAGGTGCTCAGGGAAAAGGGCATTACCATAGGTGCAAGAATTAAGCAAATCGGTAATGTTGTTGATGAAAATGTAGATTATAACGGCATTACGGCTGATTTTATAAAGAGCCTTACAGGCAAAGCCTTTGCCACTCTGACAGACGAAGCAGAGAAAAATATGCGTGATGTTATTGAAAACGCCCGTATGTCAAAGGACAGCGTCGGCGGAAAAATAGAATGCTATGCAATAGGTCTGCCTGTCGGTGTGGGCGCAAATATTTTTGATACGGTGGAAAGCAAGCTTTCCTCAATTCTTTTCGGTATTCCTGCCGTAAAGGGTGTGGAATTCGGTATCGGCTTCGATTTTGCAGAGAAAAGGGCCTCCGAGGTTAATGATGAATACGAAATAAAAAATGATAAGGTAAGCCTTATTTCAAATAATAACGGCGGTGTGCTCGGCGGTATGACAAACGGAGCTCCGATTGTTGTAAGCGTTGCCGTTAAGCCAACCCCGTCAATAGCGCAAAAACAGAGAAGCGTTGATTTAACAACAATGCAAAATGTAGAGCTTGAAATCAATGGCCGTCACGACCCATGCATTGTTCCACGCGCTGTTCCTGTTGTGGAAGCGGCTGTTGCATTAGGAATTTTAGATTTAATTTTATAAGGATATAAACTCGATGGATTTAAAGGAATTAAGAAACGAAATTGACAAGCTGGATGATGAGCTGGTTCCGCTTCTTTTGAAAAGAATGGATATTTCCCGACAGGTGGCAGAATATAAATTTGAGAGGGGAATTCCTGTTTTAAACGAAGAAAGAGAACGGGAGGTTCTCGAGCTTGTTGCCAAAAACTGCGGCGAGCAGGGAGAAGCCGTCAAAACCGTTTTTTCTTCAATTATGGATGCTTCAAGAGCCCTCCAGCACAAGATTATCGGAGGCGGTGAGGAGCTTCGCAATACTGTCGAAAATGCCAGGGTAGGCACTGTGCTGACGGCAAACGGTCAGCCCATTGCGTGTCAGGGCGTTGAGGGCGCATACAGCGGTAAGGCGGCAAACGCCATGTTTCCCGACAGTCCCGTGGCTTTTCATAAGCAGTTTGAGGACGTCTTTGAGGCGGTCAATCAAAACAAAGCAAAGTTCGGCATCATACCTGTGGAAAATTCTACGGCAGGCTCCGTGCACGAATCGTACGACCTTATTATGAAATACAGATTTTATGTTGTAGGCGCCTTTGACTTGAAAATAGACCATTGCCTTTGCACAAGAAATGATATTAATTTTGAGGATATCGACAATGTTTATTCTCATCCGCAGGCATTGTCGCAATGTAACATATTTTTAAAGAATTTTGATTTTACCGGCATAAACTATTCTAACACGGCGGCTGCCGCAAAATATGTCAGCCAAAGCGATAAAACAAATATTGCCGCAATTTGCAGTGAGAGTGCCGCTAAAAAGTACGGACTTAAAATCATTCGCAGGGGAATTCAAAATGTCATCAATAACACAACACGTTTTATCGTTATTTCAAAGGAGCTTGTTATAGATGATGATGCTACAAAAATTTCTTTGATTTTTTCTGCACCGCACAGAACGGGCTCGCTTTACAGAGTTCTCGGCAGATTTTCAATGACGGGCTTAAACCTTACAAAGCTTGAATCCCGTCCGGTAGCAAACGGAAAATTCGATTATGTTTTTTATGCCGATATTCTCGGCTCGGTCAGGGACGAAGCAACTCTCGATTTGCTCTGCGCTCTGTCCGATGAATTGCCCGAATTTACCTTCCTCGGCAACTATCACGAGATATCACAAAAATAAACAATAGGTTTGATTATATGAAAAAAACGAAGCGTCATAATACACAGTTCGTTTCGTATATGATTTTGCTTGTTACCATAGCGTTGCTGGCAGTTTTGTCGCTGATGCTATACAAGCATAAGAGTATTGAAGCAGAGCTTAATTCGGTTATTAATCTGCTAACAAGAATGGATAATGCCATAGCAGAGCTGGATTCGTATTTTGAAATTATATTATGTATTTTTGCTTTATACATCGCAAAATGTCAGCTGCCGATACCGCTTGCCTTTTTGTTGGTAATTACAGGTATGGTTTTTCCGATAGGAACGGCGCTTGCCTTAAATGTCTTTTTCCTGTTTTTCTTCTTTACGGTTAAGTATATAGAAGGAACCTTTATCGGCGGCGGCTGGGCAGGTATGATTTTAAGCATTAAAAAAATCAGATTTATACGCGACTGGATACATTTTAAGGGCAACGGAAATCCGTATGTGCTGTTTGTATCAAGATTTATTCCGGGCATACCGCTCGGTATGGTATCAAAGTATTACGGCTCAATGCGATACGACTTTTTGTATTATTCGTTGCTCAGCCTCGGTGGCTTTTTGCCGCGTTTATATATATACACGAAGCTCGGTAGCTCGTGGACTAATCCGTTTTCGGCACAGTTCATAATTTGGCTTATGATTTTGGTAGGCTTTACAGGCTTTTCAAGCTTTGTATTCAACATTTTTTACGGAATTCGTTCTCGCAAAATGACGCAAACCCTGCTCATTTACAGCGAGAAAAATAAATATAAAATTGTTTTATAATAAAGGGGTTAATTATGAAAGTAAAAGAGTTAATTTCCGCTATTGAGGCAGGAAAATTTGACGAAAATTTAAAGAAGGTTTATGTGCTTGATTCTGCTGTTTGCGAGCAAAAGCCTCGCTATGTTGAAACGCTTAATACCTTTGGCGAGCTGTTTGGATGGGACAGAGAGGTCAGCATTATGTCTGCACCCGGCAGAACCGAAATCTGCGGTAACCACACCGACCACAACAACGGAAAGGTGCTTGCCGCTTCCATAAATCTCGACGCTATTGCCGTTGTATCCTTAAATGATGACGGCATCATCCGAGTAAAGTCCAAGGGACATAAAATGAATGTTGTTGATTTATCCGATTTGGAGCCTTATGAATCAAAATTCGGCGATTCTACTGCACTTGTTCAGGGCGTAGCAGCAGGTATATCCGAGCTTGGCTACAAGGTTTCGGGCTTTGACGCATGCACAACCTCGGATGTTATGGGCGGTTCGGGACTTTCCTCCTCTGCCGCTTACGAGGTGCTTCTCGGCACAATTATGTCGTATGCCTTCAACGACGGCGCTATCAGTGCCGTGGATATTGCAAAGGTTGCTCAGTATTCCGAAAATAAGTTTTTCGGAAAGCCCTGCGGACTTTTAGACCAAATGGCGTCCTCGGTCGGAACCTTTGTTACAATCGATTTTAAATCCACCACGGAGCCGGAAATCAAAAAGGTTGATTTTGATTTTTCAAAGTCAGGTCACAGTCTTTGCATTGTTGATACAGGCGGAAATCACAGCGACCTTACCGACGATTATGCGGCTGTTCGCGGTGAGATGGAAAGCGTTGCAAGGGCAATGGGTAAAAGCGTTCTTCGTGAAATCAGCTTTGACGATTTCAAAAATGCTCTTCCTCAAATCAAGGATAAGGTTAACGACAGAGCTATATTGCGCGCATACCATTTCTTCAATGAAAATATAAGAGTTGAAAAGGCTATTGCCTGCCTTGAGCAAAACGATTTTGAGGGCTTTAAGGATATTATAATCGAGTCCGGAAGAAGCTCATATATGCTTAATCAAAATGTATATTCGCCTAAAAATCCAACAGAGCAAAAGCTTTCCGTTGCGCTTGCCATGAGCGAGGAAATCCTAAAAGGAAAGGGCGCTTGGAGAGTTCACGGAGGAGGCTTCGCAGGTACTATACAGGCATTTGTGCCAAATGAGCTTTTAGATGAATATAAGGCAACCATTGAAGGTGTTTTCGGCGAGGGTAATTGCCATGTACTGATTATCAGACCGGTGGGCGGTACTCTTGTAATTTGATGCTTTGGGAGAATAAAAAATGAAGTACATATTTGTTATTAACCCTATTGCCGGTAATGACGATAAGGCTAAAATTTTATCTCGTATTCAGTCAACCTTCAGACTGATTGACGACGATATGGTTATTGAAGAAACAAAATGCGCAGGCGATGCCAAAAATATTGCCGCAAAATATGCAGAAGAATACGCAGGCGATTGCGTTATCGTATCCTGCGGAGGCGACGGTACCGTTCACGAAATAGCAAACGGACTTGCAGGCACGCAAACGCCGTTGATGGTTATTCCATTGGGCACGGGCAACGATTTTGCAAAGAAAATATACGGCACAAAAAATATCAATGTGGAAAATGTTATCAAATCCTTCGGCCTATATAACGGCAAAATTAAGTACGATATTATGCCGATTGATTTGATAGATTATAATGGCGAAAAATGCATTAATGTTATGTCCTTCGGCGTTGACACAGTGGTTGAAACCATAGGCAAGAAGATTGCAGATAAGGCTCCGTTTTTAGGCCATAATGCCTATAATATAGCCATTCTTCCGTCTATTGCAAAATCAATTAAATATAACATTTCCTATGAGTTAAACTGCGTCAATAAGGACAATGGAGAGGAATATGTTGTTAAAGAGGACAATAAGATATATTCTCTTATGGCTATATGTAATGCAAGCTATTACGGCGGTGGATATTGTCCTGCTCCTAATTCAAAGCTTGATGACGGACTTTTGGATACCTGCATTATCGACGGCATATCCCGCGTACAAGCCTTACCTCTTATCCCGAAATATTCTAAAGGAGAGCTTAATGAGCAAACCTGCGACAAATGCACAAACCTGTTTGTTAAGTCGGGAAGAATATGGATGAATGACGGCTCAAGCCTGCTTGGAAACTGTGACGGTGAAAACTTTGATTATAACACTCTCGATTTCTTTGTGCAGGAAAAAGCAATTAAGCTTTGTGTCATAAAGTAAATAAAAATATAACTCGTACAAAGCGGTGTGCCTTGTACGAGCTTTTTTATGCCTTGATTTGCCTGTCAAATGCAGGATACATTCTTCGGTAAAGAGCATTGATTTTTTTAAAATATTCCGAGTCAATGCTTTCTATTGTGTCGGTTGTTGTTCTGAATCTCCAATTCTTCTCGGGTACGCCGGGTATGTTCATCCTCGCATCCGAGCCAAAGCCGCACATATCCTGTAATGCTATAATCGCAACATTTGAAGCGCTCTGCCAAACGGCTTCAATTATGGCTCTGCACGATGCAGAATAGTATCCGCCGTCACCCCAGTTGTCACCCTTAAAATGACAGTAATCAAGTGCAAAGCTCCTTTCACTCTCGCTTGCCTCCCAAAGCCAGCCGAGAATAGTGTTGTTGTCGTGAGTTCCAACATAATTTATGCTGTTTTGAGGTGCATTGTGGGGTAGGTGGGAGGAGTCGGAATTAGGGTCAAATCCAAACTGAACAACCTTCATTCCGGGCAATCCCGTGTCCTCTAAAAGCTTAACAACATCATCGCCGAAAACTCCCAAATCTTCGGCAATAATGGGTGCGTCGGAGCCAAATTCCTCAAACACCCTGTTAAAGAAATCCATACGGGGACCGTCAATCCATTCGCCAACCTTTGCCGTGTCGCTGTCGGCAGGTACAGCCCAATATGAAGCAAAGGCTCTGAAATGGTCAATTCTAACCGTGTCATAGGTTTTAAGCGCGTGGGAAAGGCGGGAAATCCACCAGGAATAGTTGTCCCTTTTCATAGCCTCCCAGTCATAAATAGGGTTGCCCCAAAGCTGTCCCTCCTCGCTGAAATAATCGGGCGGAACGCCTGCAACCTTTTCAACCTTCAGCGTTTTTTCGTCTATTAAAAACATGGGAAGATTAGACCAAACATCTACGCTGTCCATAGCAACATATATGGGCATATCGCCTATTATAGCAACACCCTTTTTGTTTGCATAAGCCTTTAAATCATACCATTGCTTATAGAAAATATACTGAACAAATTTCCAAAAAGCCGCCTTTTCCTCATAGGAAAAAATATCCTTAATACAGCTGAAATAATGGGCGTGTTCTTCGCTCCATTCCCACCACGGACTGTCGTTTTCAAGCTCCTTAACAGCCATAAAAACGGCGTAATCCGTCAGCCACGGATTATCAATTTCAAATTGCTTTATTTCATTTGCAAGCTCCTCGCCTACCGACAAAAAAGCCTTTCTTAAAAGCGTGAGCCGTTTGTCAAGAGCGAATTCATAATCGGCTGTATAAGGACTGCCGTTATACACATTTTCGCTTACATCATCTTCGCTAACAAGCCCCATATCAATTAAGCCCTTCGGATTTATGTATATATAATTACCTGCAAAGGCAGAGGGGGAGCAATACGGAGAGTTGGCGCTGTCAATAGGGTTAAACGGCAGAACCTGCCAGTAGGTAAAGCCCATATCTGAAATTTTGTCAATAAAGTGCTTGGCGTTTTCATCCATAACCCCCACGCCGTATTCACTCGGCATCGAGCTTATGTGAAGAAGCACGCCTGCGCCTCTTTTTTTTAGCATAACATCACCTGAAAATATTTTTATTATAGTAACATTATTGCACTTAAAAATCAACCTTTAAGGATTATTTATACTAATTTACTAATTATTTATATATAAATAATATAATATTTTATAAAATAGATATTGAATAAGATTTTGTTCTTTGATATAATGGGAAATAGTATGGAATACTATGGAAAGGAGCTGAGATAGTGTCAAATATTGTTAAAATTTCCGAGCAGGAATTGGCTTTGCAGAAAAGCTATTCCGACAAAATTGAAGCTTTATTAAATAAGCGCTATCAGGACAAGCCCCTTGCCTGCGTAGTAACCTACGGCTGTCAGCAAAATGTTGCCGACAGTGAAAAAATTAAAGGTATGCTTTCCCGTATGGGCTACGGCTTTACAGACGACAGAACAAAAGCAAAGCTTGTCCTGTTTAACACCTGCGCCGTTAGAGAACACGCAGAGGACAGAGTTTTCGGAAATGTCGGTGCACTTAAAAAATACAAGCTTGCAAATCCCGATGTTATCATCGCACTTTGCGGATGTATGATGCAGCAAAAGCATATTGCCGACAAAATTAAGCAGTCCTTTCCTTTTGTCGATTTGGTTTTCGGAACGCATGTCGTTCATAAGCTTCCGCAGCTTTTGTATGAAGCTATGACAAAGCGCAGACGCGTTTTTGATTTGCCCGATATCGACGGCGTCATCGCAGAGGGAATTCCCGTTAAGCGAGATAACGAGAGCAAGGCTTGGATTCCCATTATGTACGGCTGCAACAATTTCTGCTCATACTGCGTTGTGCCTTATGTAAGAGGGCGTGAGCGAAGCCGTGAGGTTGAGGATGTTGTAAAAGAGTTCAGACAGCTTGTAGCCGAGGGCTATAAGGAGATAACCTTGCTCGGACAAAATGTTAATTCCTACGGCAAGGACCTAAGTCCGCAGGTCAGCTTCTCCGAGCTGCTTCGTATGCTTAATGACGAGCAGGGCGATTTCAGAATTCGCTTTATGACGAGTCACCCCAAGGATTGCACAAGGGAGCTTATCGAAACAATGGCGTCCTGCGATAAGGTTGCAACTCATCTGCACCTGCCGTTTCAAAGCGGAAACAACAGAGTTTTAAAGGCTATGAACCGTTCTTATACACGGGAAAAGTATTTAGCGCTCATAAATTATGCAAAGGAGCTTATGGGGGATGAGCTTTCCATAACAAGCGACATCATCGTAGGCTTCCCCGGTGAAACCTATGAGGAATTTCTGGACACGGTATCTCTTGTTGAGGAGATTAAGGCAACAAGCCTTTTCACCTTTATCTTTTCTCCGAGAGTAGGAACCCCTGCGGCAAAAATGGACGACCCTGTTCCATACGAGGAAAAATCAAAGTGGCTGCGCGAGCTGCTTGCAGTGCAGGAAAAAATTTCTGCCGAGCAAATGGCTCTGCATAAAGGCAAAACCTTTAAATGCTTTGTTTTCGGAAAAGGCAAATTAGGCGATAATTATATTGCCGCCCGTACAGACGGCAATTTGATTATAGAATTTGAGGGTGACGAAGGGCTCATCGGCACCTTCCAAAATATTAAAGTAGTTGAGCCACTCACCTATGTTATGAAGGGTGAGATAGAAAGGACAGAACAATGAGTTTAGAATCAGCATTAAGAGCTTTAGGCAAGGAAATTCAAGCAGACGAGAAATTTGCGGCGCTTCAGGCTGCTGCAAAGACAAACGATGCAGACGAGGCACTTCAGGCACAAATGCAGGAAATGCAGCTTATTACTCTCAAGTATCAGCAGGAGGCTGAAAAGGGTGAAGAGGCTTCACAGGAGAGAATTGCCGAGCTTCAGCAGGAATATCAGGACCTTTACACAAAGATTATGGAAGGCGAGAATATGCAAAAGTATTCTGCCGCCGCTGCCGATATGGAGCAAATGGCTCAGTATATCAGCCAAATGATTGGTCTTTTCTTTGACGGTCAGGACCCTGAAACCTGCGAAATTCCTGCACAGGACGCTTGCACACACGATTGCTGCACATGCGGCGGCTGCCACTAATTAGCTTAAAATAAGTTAAGTATTTTAAAGTATTAATCCAAGGACGGTGAATAAAATGGCTAATAACGGAAATCTGTCACCTATGATGATGCAGTATTTTGATATAAAAAAACAATATCCGGGAACTATTTTATTCTTCCGTCTGGGTGATTTTTACGAGATGTTTTTTGACGATGCTTTAGTTGCCTCACAGGCGCTTGACCTTGTGCTTACAGGTCGCGACTGCGGACAGGAGGAGCGGGCACCTATGTGCGGCGTTCCGTTCCACAGCGCAGACGGATATATTTCAAAGCTTGTTTCCATGGGCTACAAGGTTGCAATTTGCGAGCAGGTGGAGGACCCTGCCGCCGCAAAGGGTATCGTTAAGAGAGATGTTGTAAGAATCATCACTCCGGGAACGGTTATCGAAAATGAAATTTTGGAGGATGGCGTAAACAACTATCTGTGCAGTATCTGCGCCGACACAAACGAAATAGGCATATGCTTTGCCGATGTATCAACAGGAGAGTTTCATGTTACATCATTTCCTGCTGTTGACGGAGAAGAAAAGCTTATCAACCAAATGTCAACCTATTCTCCTAAGGAAATCATCATAAATCCGCAGGCTTCAAATCTTGACAGCGTTTTAAAATTTGCAAAATCAAGGCTTGATGTTGAATGTGAGGTTATGGAGGAAACGGTTTTCGATTTTGATAATGCAACCTCACTTATCCTGCAAACCATTTCAAAGGACGAGATATCAAATCTCGGACTCGGTAAAAGCAAATCTGCCGTTCGCTCGCTCGGTGCCGTAATAGGCTATCTGCAAACCAACAGAAAAACCACCGAGCTTGAAGCTCCGTCGGAAATAGATTTTTACGAGAGCAACGAATTTATGGCGCTCGACATAAGCGCAAGACGCAATCTTGAGCTTACCCGTTCAATGATGACAGGGGATAAGCGTCATTCGCTTTTGTGGGTTATTGACAATACAAAAACGGCAATGGGTAAGCGTATGCTTCGCTCCTGGCTGGAGCGTCCGTTGATTAATGTGGCTCAAATCTCTAAAAGGCAAAATTCCGTTGGCGAGCTTGTTGATGACAATATGCTTCGCGACGAGGTAAAGGATGCCCTTAACGGCGTAAACGATATTGAACGCCTTATGAGCCGAATTGCCTATTCTACGGCTAATGCAAAGGAAATACGAAAGCTCGGCGAAACCGTGTCGAAGCTCCCACGCATTAAAGCCGCCTTGGCAGGCTGTCAAAGTGCTATGCTAAAGCAGATTTATGACAGCATAGATGTTTTAGACGATGTGCTTGAGCTAATAGACAGTGCCATTGTTGAGGAGCCTCCGTTCTCCGTGCGTGAGGGCGGAATTATAAAGCCCGGCTATAATGAAGAAATCGACAGCCTTAACGACATTATGGCAAACGGCTCGAGCATTTTAACCGATATTGAAAATCGTGAAAAGGAAAGAACGGGTATTCCAAAGCTTAAGGTATCCTACAATAAGGTGTTCGGCTATTTTATCGAGGTAACAAATTCCTACAAGGATATGGTGCCCGAGGAATATATCAGAAAGCAAACCCTTACAAACTGCGAACGCTTCATAACACAGGAGCTAAAGGACCTTGAGGGCAAGGTGCTCGGTGCAAAGGAAAGATGCTTCGCGCTTGAATACGAGGTTTTCTGTGCCGTAAGAACTCAAATTTCAACACAGGTTGAACGCATACAGCGCACGGCAAAGGCGCTCGCAGCCTTAGATGCCGTTGCATCTCTTGCAGAGATTGCTTATAAAAATAATTACTGCTGTCCGCAAATTACCACCGACGGCACAATAGATATCAAGGACGGACGGCATCCTGTTGTAGAGGCACTGCTGAATGATGCTCCCTTTGTTCCAAACGATACATATTTGGATAACGACAAAAATAAGTGCTCCATTATCACAGGTCCTAATATGGCAGGTAAATCAACCTATATGCGCCAAACTGCATTGATTGTCCTGCTTGCACAAATAGGAGCCTTTGTTCCTGCAAAGAGTGCAAAAATTTCCGTGTGTGACGCAATCTTTACAAGGGTTGGAGCGTCCGACGACCTTGCAACAGGTCAGTCAACCTTTATGGTGGAGATGAACGAGGTTTCAACCATTCTTAAAAATGCCACCTCAAATTCGCTCATCATTTTAGACGAAATCGGCAGAGGCACATCAACCTTTGACGGTATGAGCATTGCAAGAGCTGTTTTAGAGCATGTGGTAAAAAAGATTGGTGCTAAAACGCTTTTTGCAACGCACTATCACGAGCTTACGGCTATGGAGGGCTTGCTCCAGGGAGTAAACAACTATTCTATCGCCGTTAAGAAACGAGGCGACGATATAACCTTCCTTCGCAGAATTGTGCACGGAGGCGCAGACCAAAGCTTCGGTATTGAGGTTGC
>JBJEPH010000004.1:7371-64958 GCA_051881135.1 Eubacterium sp. | reverse complement strand
AGGTATCGAAGTGGTCATAACGAGGCGGTCTTGAAAACCGTTTGGGTTCACGCCCGCGTGGGTTCGAATCCCACCCTCTGCGCCAAGTGGTACAAATCCGAAATTGATGTTGATTGGCAACACTTTTGGATTTGTACTATTTTTTTAGTCTTTTATAATAATGATTAAGCGACAGGCTTTTGTGCCTGCCGCTTTTCTTATGTATCAGTATCAGCTGTCTCTTCCTTTTCCAACCATTCATTGTATTCTTTTCTGCCTTCTTCGCTTTCAAAGAATCCTTGTAGGCTCGGTAAGAAGCATCTTGCTAATCTGTCGTATTCGCTTTTAGGAATGTTCATTTTGATTGCCATCATCAACATCCTATTCAGCGTATTTATTTCATCATCCTTTCTTTATTTTAGTTTTTTGTCTTTGTAATAATTATATTTTTCATTGTGTTTATCCTTTCGGTTTATATTGTTTTGCCTTTTGGCAACCAAACAATACCGCAAATGATATGGTAAGTCAACTCTGTTTTGAAAATAAAAGTGGGTTTGGGCTTCTGCCTGTAATAAAGGCGTTAGGCGGAACGCCGAACGCTCTGCTTGCCTCAGCTAAAGCTGAGCAAAGTCAAGTGCAAAATTGGAATACTCAATTTATCCCTAAATCATTGAGAATTTTTGACTTTTCTTGCAATTTGGAGCAGAGTCGGAACAGCACTCTCAAAAATGGAATACTGTTAAAAATCCCCGAACGGCACTGCCGGTCGGTGTATATCTAGTATCCCGCTTCATTGCGGGATACTCTTTTATCCTGCCTTTTTATCGACCTTGCAAATAATGGCTAATTTGAGTACTTTTTCTTCATTATCAATTGCTTATCTTCTTCCCAAGTGACGCTCACAAATCGCCTACAATCGAGATTTATTATCAACCTGATTACTTATCCCAAAATGAGAAAAATTTTCAAAAATGCCATTTCCTATTGTTATTACATAATTTATCATACCAGGGGTAGCCTGATTTTTTAGAAAATGATTTCTATTGTTTGCGTGTAGTCTAATGCTCCCGGTGGGCACATCAAATGCACGGTATATCTATAATAAAAAATGTAATTGTTCTGATAATCGGACTATTTTATTGTTGTTATAGACATTGTAATTCTTTTATTATATAATAAACATATCAACAAAAAGGAGTTAAACTATGGAATTTAACAATGATGTAATTAGCATGTTTGGTTTATCATCACAACAAACTGTACTTTTGTTTTCAGTTCAGAAACTTGTTGCTGAGTTAGATATTAATTTATCATTAGGAAAGAAAGATTATGCAACAAAAAAACTTTGGATTGAAGAATGGGAAAAGTCTATTGTAGATTATGTCAACAATGCAACAAATGAAACAATAACTAAGCTTTATGATAAAGATGAAACTCATAACAGATTGATTAATGAATTAAAAGATTGTCATAATAAAACTTGGTATTATATTTTAGTTCTCGAATGTTTAGCTTTTGCACCTTATACATCTCTTGGCGGTAAGCAAGATAAACAATATAAAAAATGCAAATTCCATGAAAAAGAAGCTACTAAATTAATTGCTGAATTTTTTGTAGAACAAGGCGAGATCAGTATAGATAAAGTTTTAAGAATTGAAAAGTGTTACAATAAGTCGATAAACAAGATTTCAGGCAAAGGTCAAAAAATCGCTATCAGTGTGGTTTCTGTTGTTGCTGTTACTGCATTAGCTGCTCTTGCAGCAGCATTGATGGCCCCACATATTGCGGTTGCACTTGTCGGTGCAGAGTTTGAAGGCTTAAGCGGTGCGGCACTTACAGGAGCTTGTTTGGCTGCATTAGGTGGAGGGGCAATTGCTTCAGGTGGTCTTGGTATGGCAGGCGGTGTAGCTGTAATAGCCGGAGGTGGAGCTCTCCTTGGTTTAGCAGGTGGTTCTACTGCTGCCGGTGTAATGAGTGCTGTTACTAATTCACCAGATTTTACATTGTCTCAATCAGCAAAGCTTGAAACTATATTAAAAGAAATTATTTTGAATGCACAGCAAGATGTTGTTGCTGCACAACAAATTATTGACCAATGTCAACTAACAATTAATGAGTTAAATAAGCAGTTAACAGAAATGCAAATCAAAGACTCAAAAAACAAAAAGGATATAAAAAATTTAAAGAAGAGCATTGAGTACATTATGAAGTCTTGTCAAGATATGCAAAAGTTCACTTCTTCATATGATTTAGGCTTGCAGATACAAGGATAGAAAATGAGTGCGGATAAAATATTTGATTTTGATAAAGAATTAAATCAATTCGAATCAGAACTGACAACCAGTAAAGAATCAATAGATGCAATCACAAAAAACATTGATGAAACCAGCGAAGAAATTGACACTATATACGAACAATTAAAAGGCATCCCTGGTTTGATGCGTGTTATTGAAACGGAGACAGAGGACGGCATTGATGAGCTTGAAATAGCTATTGAACGAGTTCTCGAGTTAAAATACAAAGAAAAAATTGATTTTTCTGCAATAGATGTTATTGTTGCGATTATTGCGGGTGTAGTTGCGTCAGTGATTGATATTGTGTTTGTCGGCACACCAGAGGTCGTTAAGATTTATCGTGGTGGAGAGAATTTTGATGGTAGTATTTTAACAGGAATTATTAGAGAGATAGGCAATGGTGATGATACATTATCTGAAATGTTGCATTGGCTATCAGAAAAATGCAAGGTTCCTTATGATATATCTGTAAAAAAGGATATAGTTAATCCAAATAATCACAGATTAAGAAATCCGGGACACGATCCTTTGTTAGGATTGTTATTTGCGATTGTTGATATCCTTATGGGAACAGCTACAGTCATAGGCAATGATGGTCAATTAAATGTAATTTTACGAGATAAAAAGTATCCCGATTCAGAGAAATTTTTATCTGTAATATATTACTTTGGGCATCTATTGTCGGATGTTTGTACTGCAAGAGGATTGCCTATTCCAGGTTTTTTCTTAACACAATTCTTTACAAATGGCGAGTATGGTCCTAATGATGATTCAATCGCAAGAATAGCCGAAGATATGTATAAAGATGGTTATGATTTTAGGCATCTTATTTCAATGGCAACACCTGTAATGATTAAAGATTTTATTATCAAAATATACATCAAATTGTTTCACAAAGAAAGCTTTAGCGTTGTAGATTCGATTGCAAATAAAGAAATACAGGAAAACAAAGAAAAAGTGTTTCAATACAAATTATTGGCGGTTTCTGATGCGGTAGCTTGTGGTGGCAATGTAATTAAATTCTTTCTGCCACCAACATCAGGAAATCCTACAGCGTTAAATTTGCCAGAATGGACATCATTGATAACCAATACAGTTATTAGTTTAAAATACGATTTAAGAGATAAAAGCGTAGATCAAGCCATATATAATCGTGAAATAATTGACGAAAACTGGAAAAGACTTATAAATAACATATAATTCTTAAAGCCAATTAGCTCTATTGTGAGTTAATTGGCTTTTTATGTGTAATATTTTATTACTTGACATTCCTGTTGTTTAGAGTTATAACACACAACACAGGAGGTAAAATTGAATATGAACGGTGTAATTTATGCACGATACTCAAGTGATAATCAGCGTGAGGAGTCTATTGAAGGTCAACTTCGTGAATGCAAGGAATTTGCAAAGCACAATGATATTCAAATCGTTGATTCGTATATAGACAGAGCATTATCTGCCCGTACAGATAATAGACCCGCCTTTCAGCAAATGATTAAGGACAGTGCAAAGAATAATTTTGAGGTAGTCATTGTTTGGAAGCTCGATAGGTTCGCCCGTAATCGTTATGACTCTGCTAATTACAAAGCAAAGCTTCGCAAGAACGGTGTCAAGGTAATATCTGCAACAGAAACCATTAGCAACGGTGCTGAAGGAATACTACTTGAATCGATGCTTGAAGGCTACGCAGAATATTACTCGGCAGAGTTATCCGAAAAGGTTAAGCGTGGTTTAACTGAAAATGCACTTAAATGTAAGTTCAATGGAGGTATGTTGCCGATAGGCTATATCGTTGACGAAAATCAATACATACAAATTGATCCAACCACTGCTCCGGTAGTATTAGACGCTTTTCAGCATTACGCTGACGGTGCCACAATGAAAGATATAGTTAACGAAATGAATATGAACGGTATTCGTTCAATCCATGGAGCAAAAATGAATATCAATACTGTTACAAGAATGCTTCACAACAGAAAATATATCGGTGAATATAAGCACGGTGAGGTTGTTGTTCCGGGTGGTATGCCTGCGATAGTAACGGGAGAATTATTTGAAAAGGTTCAAGAACGAGCCGCATCAAATAAACGAGCACCTGCTAAGCATAAAGCAGAAGATGAATACCTGTTAACTACTAAGCTGTATTGCGGCAAGTGCAAAAGATTTATGGTTGGAGAATGCGGTACAAGTAAGGGTAATAACAAAACATATCGTTACTACAAATGTGCCGGATCAAAGAAATATAAGGATTGCAAAAAGAAGCCTGTCAAGAAGGAATGGATAGAGGATTTAGTAATTGAATCTATTAAGAAAATAATCCTTAATGATGAGGTAATAGATAACATAGCAAATTCACTTGTTGAAGTACAGAAAAAGGAAAACACAGTCCTTCCACTTCTCCAAAAGGATTACGCAGAAATTCAAAAGGGGATTGACAATTTAGTCAATGCAATTCAAATGGGAATTGTAACAGCATCAACAAAGGAACGACTTGAATCACTTGAAAAGCAGAGAACAGAAATTTCAATCAGAATTTCACAGGAGGAGTTAAGGCATCCAACGATAACCAAGGATGAAATAGTCTTTTGGATAAAGAGATTTAGGGATCTAAATACGAACAATTTATCTCACAGAAGAAGACTGATTGATAGCTTCATAAATTCAATTTATCTGTATGACGATAAAATGGTTATCACTTTTAATTACAGTGAAGGCACGGAAACAATTACATTTGATGAAATCAATGTAATTAACACAATGTCAGCTCGCTCGGATTTAACTTCGTCCGCTGCGCCAATGAAAAAGTCGCATTAGCGGCTTTTTTCTTTTTTTACATATATTTATCATATTGATAATATACTATAATCGGTGATGAATATGAAAATTGATTCAAAAAATCTTGTAAAATATGAAATGATTGGATTTGTGCTGACTTCTGCATTAGGCACATTAATGCATTTTGTATATGATTGGAGTAATAAAGCATTTATTGTTGGACTGTTTGCACCTGTTAACGAGAGCCCTTGGGAGCATTTAAAGCTTCTTTACTTCCCTTTTATTTTGTTCGCCTTATGGGAAGCGCATAAACTTGAGCAGGACAAATTTAATGTGTTTTTTGGAAAGCTTATTGGCATAATGATTGGTATGTATGTAACGCTTTCAATATATTATATTTCGTTGGGCGCTTTTGGAAAATCGCCCGACTGGGTTAATATATTCTCATTCTTTGCAGGTATGGCAATAGCATATACTATTAGTTATTTTATTATTCATTATTCTATCGGAAGAGGTATGCCTAACGGAATTTCATTTGGATTAATAATTGTAATTGCAATAATATTTGTATTGCTTACGGTATATCCTATAAAGATTCCTCTATTTCAGGATCCGCAGAATTTATCATACGGCATTTAAAAAGGTCACATATGTGGCTTTTTTTATTATTGATAATGCATATATATACATTATTGTGCATACTTATAACTTTTTTTGAAAATTCTATTGACAATACCATATTATAATGTATAATAAGGTAAGTTAATTATACAAAGGAGCATTCTGTATATGACTAAGGTATTTATTGACGGTTCGCAAGGCACAACCGGTTTAAAAATATACAAAAGATTTGAAAACAGAAGCGATATAGAATTATTGCAGATTAATCCGGACAAGCGCAAGGATATAAAGGAACGCGCTAAGATGATTAATTCTTCGGATGTAACCTTTCTTTGCTTACCCGATGCGGCAAGCATTGAGGCAGTAGGTTTGGTTGAAAACGACAATGTTAAGATTATAGACACTTCAACTGCACACAGAACAAATCACGAATGGGCATACGGCTTTCCCGAGCTTAGTCCCGAATTTAGAGATAAGATTTCAAATTTTAACAGAATTGCCGTTCCGGGCTGCTATGCAAGCGGATTTAACAGCATAGTTTATCCCCTTGTATCAAGCGGTATTTTACCCAAAGACTACCCTGTTACCTGCTATGCTATGAGCGGTTACAGCGGTGCAGGCAAAAAAGGTATTGAACAATATGAGGACAAAAACAGAGAGAAGGAGCTTGACTCACCTAGACAATATGCACTTACACAGGAGCATAAGCATCTTAAGGAAATGAAGGCAGTTTCAGGTTTATCAAGAATTCCCTTTTTTGCTCCGCATATTTGCGATTACCCCTGCGGAATGGTTGTAAGCATTCCGATTTTTACCGATATGCTTAACAAAAGGCTTTCCCTCGAGGATATGAGAGAGCTTTTTGCAGAGCATTATAATGGATCTGCGTTTGTTAAGGTTAGAGAGCTTGGATACACAAAGGGTATGATAGGCTCAAATAATTTTGAACATCGTGATGATATGGAAATTGAAATTAACGGAAACGACGACAGAATATTAATTACATCAAGATTTGATAATCTCGGCAAGGGTGCAAGCGGTGCGGCAATGCAATGCTTAAATATTGCCCTTGGAATTGATGAAGCTACCGGTTTAAATATAGGAGAATGATATGGAAAATAAATTTAAGAAAATAGACGGCGGAATATGTGCTGCAAAGGGCTTTAAGGCAAGCGGTACATACTGCGGAATTAAAAAGCCCAATGTTGATAATTTCAATCCGGAAATTCAACATAAAAACGATATATGTCTTTTTGCGTCGGATGCACAATGCAATGCCGCCTGCGTATATACACAGAACAAGGTTAAGGGTGCACCGATACTTGTAACAAAGGCTAATATGGAAAAAAGCGGTAATAAAGCCGTTGCCGTAATTGCAAATTCTAAAAATGCAAATACCTGCAATGCTGACGGAATAGAAAAGGCAGACAAAATGTGCGAGCTTGTGGCTGATGAAATGGGAATACCAAAGGAACAGGTTATTGTTGCCTCCACAGGTGTTATCGGACAGATATTGCCCATAGAGCCTATTATTGAGGCTGTGCCTAAGCTTGTTAAGGAGCTTGACTACGGCAAAAATGAAGAAGCGGCAACAGCAATTATGACTACCGATACAGTAAAAAAGGAATATGCTGTTGAGTTTGACATTAACGGAGTTACCTGTCATTTAGGCGGTATGGCTAAGGGTTCGGGTATGATACATCCAAATATGGCAACTACGCTAAATTTCATTACAACTGACTGTGCAATAAGCGCTGAGCTTTTACAAGCGGCGCTTTCCGATATTGTTAAGGTTACATATAATTGTCTTTCAATTGACGGTGACACTTCAACAAACGATATGGTTTCCCTTTTGGCAAACGGTTTGGCTGAGAACGATGAGATAAATAATGAAGGCAAGGAATACGAAACATTTAAAGCGGCGCTTTATGATGTTATGGCTAATCTCACCCGTATGCTTGCAAAGGACGGCGAGGGTGCAACAAAGCTTATTGAATGTATTACATCCGGTGCAAGAGATAAAGACACTGCAATAACCGTTGCAAAGAGCGTAGTTTGCTCTTCCCTGTTTAAAGCGGCAATGTTCGGCGAGGATGCTAACTGGGGACGGGTTCTCTGTGCTATCGGCTATGCCGACGCAGAATTCGATATCAACAAGGTTGATGTTGATTTAAAGAGTGACAAGGGAGAAATAAGCGTTTGCAGAAACGGTGCAGGAATTGAATTCAGCGAGGAAGAAGCAAGCCTTGTTCTTTCGAGCGACGAAATATATGTTTTGATTAATTTGAGCGACGGTGATGAAAGTGCTACTGCATGGGGCTGTGATTTGACATACGATTATGTAAAAATCAACGGCGACTACCGTACTTAAGCTTATAGGAGGAAATGTATGAATATAAGTAATCACGACAAAGCGAAGATTCTTGCAGAGGCTCTTCCTAATATTCAAATGTATCGAAAGAAAACCATTGTTGTTAAATACGGCGGCAACGCAATGATTAATGACGATTTAAAGGAAGCCGTAATGAAGGATTTGGTATTGCTTTCAACTATCGGAATTAAAATTGTTCTTGTTCACGGCGGCGGTCCTGCCATAAACAAAACACTTGAAAAAATGCAGATAGAAAGCAAATTTGCCGACGGACTGAGAGTTACCGATAAGGACACGGTAGATGTTGTGCAAATGGTGCTTGCAGGCAAGGTAAACAAGGATTTAGTTTGTCAGATAGGTAATTTAGGCGGTCATGCAATCGGTCTTTCGGGTATGGACGGAAATATGATTAAGTGCAAGCCGCTTGACGATTCTCACGGCTATGTGGGCGAAATAACAGAAATGAATATGGATGCCGTTAATGAAATACTTAACAACAACTGGATTCCGGTTATCTCCACTATCGGCTATGACGAAAACGGCAACTGCTATAATATTAACGCCGACACGGTGGCTGCGGCTATTGCAGGAGAGCTTAAGGCAGAAGCACTTGTATCAATGACGGATATTGTAGGCCTTCTCAGAGATAAAGACGATGAATCAACCCTTATTCACAGAGTATATATTTCCGACACACCTGCACTTATTGCCGAGGGTATAATCAGCGGCGGTATGATACCTAAAATCGACTCTATGACCACGGCATTAAGAATGGGCGCAAAGAAAGCGTTTATTATTGACGGGCGTGTTCCCCACTCAATACTTATGGAGCTTTTGACTGATGAAGGTATGGGAACAATGTTTAGGAGCAGATAAATGAATACAAAGGAATTAGATAAGGAATATATAGCACATTCTTATGCAAGGTTTGATGTTTGCCTTACCAAAGGCAAGGGCTCAACCCTGTATGATGATGACGAAAAAAAATACATAGATTTCGGCTCAGGAATAGGTGTTACGGCATTCGGCATTTGCGATGATGAATGGAAAAACGCCGTAATTGAACAGTTAAACAAGGTTCAGCACACAAGCAATCTGTATTTTACAGAGCCCTGTGCAACGCTTGCAAGGCTGTTATGCGAGAAAAGCGGTATGAACAAGGTGTTTTTCGCAAACAGCGGATGTGAGGCAAACGAGGGGGCAATTAAGTTTGCAAGAAAATACAGCTTTGACAAATACGGAGAAGGCCGTTCAACAATTATAACGCTTGTTGACTCCTTCCACGGCAGAACCATAACAACCTTGGCGGCAACAGGACAGGAGGTTTTTCACACAACCTTCGGACCCTTTACAGAGGGCTTTAAATACTGCCCTGCAAATGATATTGAAGCGCTTAAAAAAATGGCAACAGACGATGTTTGTGCAATTATGTTTGAGTGTATTCAAGGTGAGGGCGGAGTAAATGATTTAGATTACGATTTTGTAAAGGCAATAGAAAAAATTGCCGAGCAAAAGGATATTCTTATGATTGTTGACGAGGTTCAAACAGGAAACGGCAGAACAGGTAAATATTTTTCCTATGAGCATTACGATATTAAGCCGGATATCGTATCAACGGCAAAGGGTATGGCGGGCGGTCTGCCGATGGGAGCTGTCATTTTCGGAGAAAGGCTTGAAAATACGGTTACTCCGAGTAGTCACGGCTCAACCTTCGGCGGTAATCCGATAGCGGCGGCAGGCGCCATAAGCATAGTTGAAAGAATTGATGACGGCTTTTTATCCGAGGTTAAGGAAAAAAGCGATTATCTCAGAAAAGCAATTTTAGATATGAAAAATGTTAATTCGATTTCCGGCAAGGGCTTGATGATTGGAATTGATACAAATAAAAATGCCGGAGATATTGCAAAGGAATGCTTAGATAAGGGATTGCTTGTTCTAACGGCACACAAAAACAGGGTTAGGCTCCTCCCTGCCCTGAACATCAGCTATGAAGAATTAAACGAGGGAATTAAAATATTGAAAGAGGTAATAGAGAAATGAAGCATTTATTAAAATTACAGGACCTGAGCAAGAGCGATATACTTGATATTTTAAATCTTGCAGACCAGTTAAAGTATGAAAACCATAACGGTATTGAGCATCATCATTTAAAGGGAAAAACCTTGGGAATGATTTTTCAAAAAAGCTCTACAAGAACAAGAGTGAGCTTTGAAACCGGAATGTATCAGCTCGGCGGACAGGCTTTGTTTTTATCTAACAGAGATTTGCAAATAGGCAGAGGCGAGCCTGTGCAGGATACGGCAAGAGTGCTGTCCCGTTACCTTGACGGTATTATGATCAGAACCTTTGAGCAAAAAGAGGTTGAGGATTTGGCAGAATACGGCTCAATTCCTGTTATTAACGGCTTGACCGACTACTGTCATCCCTGTCAGGTATTGGCAGACCTTATGACAATAAGAGAATATAAAAAGAGCTTTGATGGCTTGAAGTTTTGCTTTATCGGTGACGGCAATAATATGGCAAATTCTCTTATTGTCGGTGCAATAACAATGGGTATGGAATGTGCTATTGCCTGCCCCGATGATTATAAACCGGACGCACAAATCATTGAATGGGCAGAGCAAAACGGCAAATTCAGCTGTTCCTCCGACATCTTGGCAATGGCAAAGAATGCAGACATTCTTTATACAGATGTTTGGGCTTCTATGGGACAGGAGGAAGAGAAGGCTCAAAGAGAAAAGGTATTCAAGAGCTATCAAATCAACGACGAGGTTATGAGCGTTGCAAATGACGGCGCAATGGTGCTTCATTGCTTACCTGCTCACAGAGAAGAAGAAATAACAGCAAAGGTTTTTGAGGAACACGCAAACGAAATTTTTGACGAGGCCGAAAACAGACTTCACGCTCAAAAGGCTGTTCTTGTAAAGCTTATGCAGGACTAAGGGATAAAAATATGGCAAATAAGCAGGAAGTTTATATTTGTTTGGAAAACGGTATGTCTTTTAAGGGATACCGTTTTGGTGCATGCGGTGATGTGGTTGGCGAATTGGTTTTCACAACAGGTATGTGCGGTTATATTGAAACATTAACGGATCCGAGCTATTACGGACAAATCGTTATGCAAACCTTCCCTCTTATCGGAAACTACGGAATGATTAGCGAGGATACGGAAAGCGAAAAAAGCTTTGTCAGCGCATATGTTGTCCGTGAAAAATGCGATAATCCTTCAAATTTCAGGTGTGAGGGTACGCTTGAAGAATATCTGTTAAAAAACAATATTGTTGGCGTTTACGGTGTTGACACAAGAGAAATAACAAAGATTATCCGCGAATCAGGCGTAATGAATGCAATCATAACATCTAATCCTAAGGATATCGATTTAGACAAGGTGAAGGAATACAAAATTATTAATGCCGTAAAGGCTGTATCAACCGATAAGCCGAAGCTATGCGCAGGCAATGAGCACAAATATAATGTTGTATTGCTTGACTACGGTGCAAAAAATAATATTGTAAGAGAGCTTAACAAGCGTGGATGCAATGTAGCTGTAATGCCCTATAACACAAAGGCAGAGGATATTTTGAAATTTGATGTTGACGGCATTATGCTTTCTAACGGTCCCGGTGACCCGAGCGAGAATGTAGAAATTATTGAGGAATTAAAGAAGCTGATAGGCAAGGTGCCTATTTTCGGTATATGCTTGGGGCATCAGCTTTTGGCGCTTGCTATGGGCGGAGAAACAACAAAGCTTATGTACGGCCACAGAGGCGTCAATCAGCCTGTTAAGAATTTACTTACAGGCAGAACTTTCATTTCCTCACAAAATCACGGCTATGCAGTTATTAACGAAAGCATAGAAAGGGTTGGAGGAGTTGTTTCCTATATTAATGCAAACGATAACACCTGTGAGGGTGCGGATTATCCGGACAAAAACGCATTTTCCGTACAGTTTCATCCCGAAGCTTGCTCCGGTCCGCTTGACACAAAGTTTATTTTTGATAAATTTATTGATATGATGGGAGGTAAAAAATAATGCCTCTGAATAAAGACATAAAAAAGGTTTTGGTTATCGGCTCGGGTCCGATAGTTATAGGACAGGCGGCTGAATTTGACTATGCAGGCGCACAGGCTTGCAGAGTTTTAAAGGACGAAGGCATAGAGGTTGTTTTAGTTAACTCTAACCCTGCAACAATTATGACCGACAAGGCGCTTGCAGACCACATTTATCTTGAGCCGCTTACGGAAAAATCGCTAAAAAGAATCATAGAAAAGGAACGCCCAGATTCTATGCTTTGCGGTCTTGGCGGACAAACAGGCTTAACCCTCGGTATGCAGCTTGCAAGGGACGGATATCTTGATAAAATGGGCGTTAAGCTGCTTGGAACTAATGCCGAAGCTATTGACAAGGCTGAGGACAGACAGCTTTTTAGGGATACAATGCTAAAGCTTAATCAGCCTGTTGTGCCTTCCGATATAGCAACCAACCTAAATGACGCAATAAAGATTGCCGAGAATATCGGTTATCCTGTTATTATCCGACCTGCATTTACCCTTGGCGGTGCAGGCGGTGGTGTTGCATATAACGAAAAGGAGCTTACCGTGATTGCCAAAAACGGATTGATGCTCTCCCCTATCACTCAGGTATTAGTTGAAAAATACATAGCCGGCTGGAAGGAAATAGAGTTTGAGGTAATGCGTGACCATATAGGCAATGTTATCGCAGTATGCTCTATGGAAAATTTTGACCCTGTCGGTGTTCATACAGGTGACAGCATAGTTATTGCTCCTGCAGTTACCCTTTCGGATAAGGAATATCAAATGCTCAGAAGCGCATCGCTTGATATTATTTCCGAGCTTAAAATTGAGGGCGGATGCAACTGCCAGTTTGCGCTTAATCCCGAAACCTTTGAATACAGCGTTATTGAGGTAAATCCCAGAGTATCCCGTTCATCTGCGCTTGCTTCAAAGGCGACAGGCTATCCCATTGCTAAGGTTACAACAAAAATTGCGCTTGGCTACACGCTTGATGAAGTCAAAAATGATGTAACAGGCAAAACCTGTGCCTGCTTTGAGCCTGCGCTCGACTATGTAGTTGTTAAGCTTCCAAAATGGCCGTTTGACAAATTCGTTCAGGCTTCAAGAAAGCTCGGCACACAGATGAAGGCAACGGGCGAGGTTATGAGCATTGCCCCAACCTTTGAGCAGGCAATTATGAAGGCTGTTCGCGGTGCTGAAATCTCGCTTGATACCCTAAATGCAAAAGGTCTTGACGGCGTTGATATAATTGATAGACTTCATTCACAGGATGATATGCGCTTGTTTACCGTGTTTAAAGCAATTAAAGACGGAGTCAGCATTGAGCAAATTCACGAAATCACTATGATTGATGAGTGGTTTTTATACAAGCTCAAAAACCTTGCCGATTATGAAAAATCCATTGTGGGTGAAGCAATCAGCAAGGAAAAATATATTGAGGGAAAGAATTTAGGCTATCCCGACAAGGCATTGGAAAGAATAAGCGGATATTCGCTTGCTTATCACAAAAATGCCGTTTATAAGATGGTTGATACCTGTGCAGGAGAATTTAAGGCACAGACGCCGTATTTTTATTCCACATTTGATGAGCATTGTGAAGCGAGAGAGCTTGAGCCGTCAGGCAAGGAAAAAATCATAGTTCTCGGCTCCGGTCCTGTAAGAATCGGTCAGGGCATTGAATTTGACTATTCATCAGTACACTGCGTATGGACATTAAAGGAGCTTGGCTACGAGGTAATACTTGTAAATAACAATCCCGAAACGGTATCTACCGATTTTGATACGGGCGACAGGCTTTATTTTGAGCCGTTGTGCGATGAGGATGTTATGAATATCATCAAGGCTGAAAAGCCGATAGGAGTTGTTGTTGCATTTGGCGGACAAACTGCAATAAAGCTAACAAAATTCCTTGATGAAAACTCAATAACAATTCTCGGAACCTCCGCCGAATCAATAGATATTGCAGAGGACAGAGAGCGTTTTGACAGTCTGCTTGAAAAATTCGGTATCTTTAGACCTAAAGGAACCTCGGTTACTACTCTAAATGAGGCGCTCAACGCGGCAAGGGCCCTCGGCTTCCCTGTTTTGCTTCGTCCGTCCTATGTTATCGGCGGTCAGAATATGACCATTGCTTACACTGAAGATGATGTTAAGCAATATATGGATATCATTCTGTCACAGGGCATTGAAAATCCTGTTCTTATTGATAAATATATGATGGGAACAGAGCTTGAGGTTGACTGCATAAGTGACGGAGCGGATGTTCTTATTCCGGGAATTATGGAGCATATTGAGCGAGCAGGTGTACATTCGGGCGACTCAATTGCCGTATATCCACCTTATAATATTAACGATAAAATGCTTCGTAAGATTTGCGATGTATCCGAAAAGCTTGCGCTATCCTTGGGCACTAAAGGCTTGGTTAATATTCAATATTTGATTTATCAAAACGAGCTTTATGTTATTGAGGTTAACCCGAGAGCCTCCCGAACAATACCTTATATAAGTAAGGTTACGGGTGTTCCTATGGTTGAGCTTGCAACAAAGATTATGGTTGGTTCAACACTAAAAGAGCTTGGCTACGGTACGGGATTATATCACATTCCGCCTTATTTTGCCGTTAAAGTGCCCGTATTCAGCTTTGAAAAGCTAAACGATGTAAACTCTCAGCTCGGTCCGGAAATGAAATCTACGGGCGAGGTATTGGGCATAGGCAAAAATCTTAAGGAAGCGTTGTTTAAAGGCTTGGTAAGCGCAGGCTTCAACGTTGATATAAACGATGACAGAAAGGGCGTTCTTATCACGGTAACAAAGCAGGATAGATTTGAAATAGTTAATCTTGCAAAGAAGCTTGACGACCTCGGCGCAGAAATTTGGGCAACCGAGCAAACTGCAAACGAAATTCAACAGCTTGGTATTAATGTTAACAGAGTTAACAAGCTGAGAGAAGATAATTCGATTATGGATTTGGTAGAATCGGGAAGGCTTTCCTATATTGTTTATACAGGAAAATCCGATAAAAAATCCATTGCTGATTATATTAGGCTTCACAACAGAGCAAATCAGCTTGGCATAGCTACCATTACATCTCTTGATACGGCGAATGCATTAGCAGATATCATCGCTTCAAGGTACAATGAAAATAATACCGAATTAGTTGATATAAATAATATGAGAAGTGAGAAAGGCACCTTAAAATTCTCTAAAATGGAGGGCACGGGTGACGACTACATTTTCTTTAACAACCAATGCGGTATAATCACCTGTCCCGAGAGCTTTGCAATTGAATTTTGTGACAGAAACTACTCTATCGGCGGCGACGGTATTGTTCTTATTGAAGAAAGCGAAATTGCCGATGCAGGAATGCGTATATTCAATTTAGACGGTACAGAGGGTCAAATGGCTGGAAACTGCATAAGATGCGTAGGTAAGTTCCTGTATGACAATGATATAGTTAAGAAAGAAGAAATGACTATCGAAACGGCTGCAGGTGTAAAGGAGCTTAAGGTTTACACCCGTGAGGGAAATGTAACATCGGCAACGGTTAATATGGGAAGGGCTGAGCTATCCCCTGCCTTAATTCCGGTAAATCTTAATTCAGACAAAATTATTGATTACAATATAGATATTGCATGCGGTAATTATAATATAAGCTGTGTATCCGTCGGCAATCCGCACTGTGTAGTATTTGTTGACAATGTCGATAAGATAGACATTAGAAGCATAGGTCCCAAATTTGAAAACGCAGAAATTTTCCCCGAAAGAATTAATACCGAATTTGTTAGGGCTGTTAATTCCAACACAATAAAAATGCGTGTTTGGGAAAGAGGCAACGGCGAAACAATGGCTTGCGGTACAGGAGCCTGCGCCGCAGTTGTTGCAGCTGTTGAAAACGGTCTGTGCAACAAAAACGAGGATATAACCGTAAAGGTACGCGGCGGTGATTTGATCGTAAATTATTCCGACGACGGAATAACTCTTACCGGCGACGCAAACCTTATTTATAAGGGTGAAATTGAATATTAATAAAAAAATCTCCCGTGGCAGAATTAAATCTGTCTCAGGAGATTTTTATTTGCTTTTATTCGTTCACATAATAGTTAAGTGTTAAGCATTTGGAATTTAACACATCACGGACATCATTGTTTGCCGAAATCTGCTTTGGTGTAATCGAGCCGTCGGAAAGCGCTTTATAAACCTTTGCATAGCCTTCGTTATAATCGTCGTTTTTAACATCGTTTCCGTCGTCGTCCTTATGTGTTGGCTCAGTATTCATACCTGTAACATAAAGACATCCGTTTTCACAGTTACCGATATAATCGGCACCGCCGTAATAATCGGTTAAAGCGTTATATGCGGCTTTGTTATAATCTGTAACAACGCTTGCAATACAGTTGCCCATACTGCCCTGGTCTATACCCCATCCAAAGCCATATACAGGATAGGTGTAATCCCAAGTGGCTGTAAAGATGGAATCACTGTGCGAATTACCGCCGCCGAAAACAACCTCAGTGCCGAGATTATAAAACATCTTAACGAGTGAAGCGCATCTGTCTATCATTTCAAAGGATGTATTATAATTATATTCGTTATCCATTTTTATTCCCGTTGACTGGCCTTGATTATCTATATTTTCCCATTTATAGAACATATAGCCGTCCTTAGGTGCGTCGGCAACTATATCAATTTTATCGTAAACTCTGTATGAGCCTGATCCTGTTCCGTTTTCTACGGTTACATTATATGTAGGCTCATCAGACGGGAAATAGCAGGCTTGTATTTCAATAGCCTTGTCTGTTATGTTAACCTTAGCTGTCGGGTTACTGATATCCTCAATAATTCCCTCGTCACATTGCCAATGAGAGAACACCATACCGTTGTCAGCGGCGGGAGCCTTAACCTCGTATGATGTATTTTCTTCCGCATAATATGTAATTACGTCAATAGGCTCGGGAACGGATGAAAGCTCAGGATGTTCAAAAGCGAGCTTTTGTACCTTAATCGGCTGAGTTGCGGCATCTCTGTAAACAGCCTCAAGTGTGCAGTCGCAATCGCCTACAAGAAGATTCATAACCTCTTTTTTGGCAGAGCTTATGTTAACCTTTTTATCGCTTTTGCCGTCTGTATTGCTTGTTTTTTCCCAATGGTCAAAAGCCTTGCCTTCGGGTGCCGGATTTGCAATTATTGCAACGTTCTCGCCGTCGGCATAAACACCGCTTCCGAGTCCGTTTATAACATTAACCTTAAAGGTTTCATCCTTACATTCCGAAACCTTTCTGTATATGGGCTTTACCGTAAATGAATAGTCATATGCAAGCTCAGCCGAGTCATATTCTGCATAATCCAAAACAGTGGGTACAGCGGCTTCATCGGCACCGTATGCGGCACCTTGAACAAATCCTGCGCCGTATAATGATGATTCAGCATCGCTTACTGAGCCTAAATAGCCAAGCTTTGTTTTGCCGAGTGCAACCGATGAATAGCCTGCCAAAAAGCCTGCCTGAAGGGAGTCGAAGGAAACTGTCATAACATTGCTTATAGGCTCATAAAGAGTTGCGCCTAAAACCAAAAATTTTGTATCGGGATATTTTGGAGCAAGCACAGGAATTATGTCACTGTATGCCTTGCCCTGTACAACGATGAATTCTGCGCCGTTATCAACTGAAAGCTTAACATACTGCTCTACCGTTTCTGCCGTTAGCTCGCCGTCGTCGTCTAATTTAGGCTGATAGTATCTGCATGATTTTTCATTATCCTTTGAAAAGGACTTAACTCCGTCCCAGGTGTAGCTGTTATAAGCATTATCCTTAACTGATGCACCATCTGTAATCATAACAACATCAAATGATGCCTTTTCATTCTTAGAGCAACCGCTCAGCGAAAACACAGTTGCAAGCGCTAAGACAAGCACAAGAAATACAGATAAAAACTTTTTCATATATATTCCTCCAAAAAAAACTTTAACAAATAAATAATAGCAAAATAAGATTAATATTGCAATACAAATTTATAAAATACTAACTATATATTTAATTTTAATTAATTATTTTAACAGTTAATTAATCAAATTATGAATTTGCCTTCACAATAGCTTTGTAAAATAATACTCGAGGTGACTTAGAATGAAAAATACTATATGTGCTTTGGTGATAATCGGATTAACAGCCGTTTTATTATACGGTTGTTCACAGGAAGCATCAGAAAAATCTGAAAACACACAAAATAATAATGTCCAAACAGCAACAATCAGTCTTGATATTAATGACATTATAGATGAAAGAGAGATGTTTACTGACAGAGATATTAATTTCGGTTATGACGACGAACAAACTTATAATATCACTTTAAGGGACAATTCTTCTTCGACAGACAGCGAGGATGTAACCGTAAAGGATAATATAATTACTGTTGAAGCCAGTGGAATATATATTGTCAGCGGAAGCCTGTCCAACGGTCAAATAATAATTGATGCGGATACAGAATCGAAGGTTCAGCTTGTACTTGACGGCGTAAAAATTAACTGTGATACAAGCGCGCCGATTTATTGTAAAAAAGCGAGTAAGCTGTTTATTACATCTATAAACAAGAATTCTTTATCTAACAAAAAGGATTTTGTTGCAATAGATGAAAACAATATAAATTCCGTTATTTATTCAAAATGTGATTTAACCCTAAATGGAAGCGGTACACTTGATATTGACGCAAATTACGGTCATGCTGTATCAAGCAAAAAGGATTTAAAGGTTACGGGTGGAATATATAACATATCGTCCGCAAAGCATTGCTTGGATGCAAATAACAGCATACGCGTAAAGGACGGAAGCTTTGATTTAAGCTCAGTTAAGGACGCTATGCATGCCAATAACGATAAGGACGAGAAAAAGGGATATATTTATATTGAAGGCGGAAGCTTTGAGATAAACGCTGAGGATGACGGTATTCATTCGTCAAGTGCAATAAAGATTAATGATGCAAGCATCAATATTAACAGCTCAAATGAAGGCATTGAGGGCAGAATTATCGAAATTAATGAAGGAAAAATAAACATTATCTCAAATGATGACGGCTTCAACGCGTCATACAGCTCAACCACTTCCGAGGTATCACAGACTATTGAACAAAGTGAGCAAAGCCAATTTGATAAAAAAGGTTCTATGGATTTATCTTCAAGAGATTGCTCATTAACAATTAACGGCGGTACCATAAGCATTAATGCAGGAGGTGACGGAATTGATTCAAACGGTATTATTGTAATTACAGGAGGAAATATTACTGTATTCGGAGCCGAAAACGATGGCAACAGTGCAATAGATTACGAAACAAGCGCAACAATTTCAGGAGGCAATTTGATAGCGTTAGGTATGTCGGGAATGGCTGAAGGCTTTTCCGATAGCTCTGCACAATGTTCAATTACTTATTGTACGGACAAAAATTATAACAAGGGCGATGTTGTGGCTCTATATGACAGCAACAATAATGAAATAATTTCCGTTACGGCAGAAAAGAGCTTTAACTGCATAGTTGCAAGTTCTCCGAAAATAACGGAGAAAGGCAAATATACTCTTAAAATAGGCGATACTGAAGAAGAAATCAAAATGAACGGAATTGCTTACTCTAACAAAACGCAAAACAGCAAGATGGGACCGAGAGGATTAGAGGCACGGGAAAAACCGGAGAATATGAACGGACCGCGTCCCGAAAAGGAATTTAACGACAGCAATAAAAACTGAATATTAACATTAAAAGCCGTAGTAAATCTACGGCTTTAACTATTTATAATCTCAGTAACCTCAGCTATTCCCTTACCTACATTTTCAGGAGCGTGTGCATCCGAGCCTGTTGAAAAGCTTACGCCCTCATTTTTTGCTATATCAAGAAATTGTCTGTTTATTCCCATACCCTTAGATGTGTTCATCTCAAGCATAACATTATGCTTAACACATTGACGGGAAAGCTCTGTATAATAATCGCTTAAATCAAAGCTTGGATAAAGGCTGTGGCAGGTTATCAAATCGGGATGTGCTATGATATCGAAAATGCCCGATTTAACAAGCGTGTTGCTCATTTCATAATATCTTTGATAAATATTGTCAACATCTCTGCCTAGCCATTGATACTTTCTTTGGTTAAAGGTCCAATTATCTATCCAATGCACCGAGCCTATTATGTAATCAAAAAAATTATCTTCAACTAATTGCCTGATTTTGTCCTCGTGTTGCTCGAACCAGCATATTTCCAAGCCAAAATTGATTTTTATCGGATAATCCCCTGCCCTTATTTCATCAATAAGCTTCTTATATTCTGCCATTGTGTGAGCCTGATTTTCTTTTCCTGAAAACCATTTCTGCTGATACAAATTATAATTTTCAGCCTGCTCGAAGGTTGGATGAAATTCCTTAATTCTTATAGAGTGCTCGAGCAGATTAATTTCGTCTAAATTCATTTCTATGGCTTTATTTATGAACCTTTCAATCCATTCCTTCTTGTACTCGCCACGCTCAATATGAATATGCAAATCCCGTAACATATTTTTCTCCTAATATAGCATAAATAAATAACAAAAATATACTATCACGACAGTATTAAAAAGTCAAACACACAAACAAATTCATACACGGTTTTTGAAGAATATTATTATACGGCAGAACTGCCTAAATATCATATACAAAATGTTACCGAGCCAAAGGAATCCTTTGATTTAAACAGAGAAATATATGTTTCTATCGGTCCTAAGGGATAAAAGAACAATTATTTTAAGTTGACACAAAATTTACACATTGGTATGATATTGTTGAGTCAAAGGAGGCGATAATATGTATCGTGTATTAATTACAGATGATGAAAAGGCTATTAGGGAATCCATTGCGGATTACCTTAAAGTAAAAGATTTTTCTGTTTCGCTTGCCTGCGACGGTATTGAAGCATTATCAAAGGCTAAAGCAGAAATTTTTGACCTAATAATTTTGGATGTTCGTATGCCAAATATGGATGGATTAACTGCTTGCAAAAAAATCAGAGAGTTTTCGGACACGCCAATATTGTTTTTATCAGCTTACGGAGAGGAAAACGATTTTCTAAATGCTTACAAGGTAGGTTGTGATGATTATATTGTTAAACCCTTTCCGCTATCCGTTTTGGCTGAAAAGTGCAACGCAATTATTAAGCGTAATAGAAATATTGAAACAAAGATAATAACTGTTGGAAAAATTTCGGTTGATGTTGATAAGCATAAGGTGTTCACACCGGCTGATACGATAAATTTAAGCAATACTGATTTTGAATTATTGCTATATTTATGTAATAACAAAGGTCTTGTTCTTAATCGTGACATTATATTAACTCGTATTTGGGGTTATGATTTTGATGGCGATACAAGAGTAGTTGATACTCACATAAAACGAATCAGAAAAGCACTTGGCGAGTATGCAACACAAATTAAAACCATATCAGGTGTTGGATATTCCATTGAGGAGGTGTAGCTATGACTAAGAGAAAATTAAACGCAGTTATTGCATTATCTCTGCTTGTGCTTTATAACATCTGTGCAGGGCTATCCTTTAGTAATTGCCATTCATTAGCCGCAAAGGATTTTGTTTATAATTCGGAAGCCTATACGGATAGCCTTTTAAGCTATATTGAGGAGATTAGTAGTGATGGAAGATATAAATGTGAAAATCTAAAGAATTTAGAAAACTGTCTTGCAGTATCGGGACTTCCTATGTATCCGTCGTTTTACGGTGTGTTTGATAAGGAGGGCAACGCAGTTTTTAAAAACGGAGCTATGGTTTTTTCCCAACAGCTTGGTTATGTTTTTGTTGATATGACGGATGAGCTTATTGAACAGTATGAAAATATAAAAAATAAGTGTGGCGGTTATCCTCGATTGTATGAAATGGATTATACGGTTGAAGAAGATAAAATTGTTCCGATTGAGCTTCATTTTTCATTCGATAATAGTTTTGTCGGAACACTTGTTTTGAATGATAAAACTCCAACTAAGAAGCTCGTAGAAACGTCAGATTCCCTAATAGAATTTTATTTCAATATGGGTTATGAATATAATAATGTAAATAAGAGAATATACAATGAACTTAAAGATAAGTATTTAAACGGAAATGTAAAAAATACAACTGAAGAATGGGAGCTAAGCGATGAAAACGGTGGAGGAGGATATCAAGGAGCTGATGAAGCTACATATTCTCTTGTGTTTACCTTTGACAATGAAGAATATTATTATTTCGTTGTTCATACAAAGCATAATCTTTTTTATGACACCCTAATTAGCAGTGCATTTAAGAACAGTATTGTAAATCAAACAATTCTGTTCTCAATTGTTGCAGTTGCTTTGTTTATAGTTTTAAATATAACCTATGACAAAAACAAAAGACTCAACCAGGCAAGGCAAACCTTCACCTCTGCCGCTGCACACGAATTAAAAACACCGATTACAATAATCAGTAATCAGTGTGAGTGTCTGCTTGAAGAAGTAAATCCGGAAAAGAACAATGAATATGTTTCAAATATATATAGGCAAAATAGGCATATATCGGCTCTTGTCAATAACCTTTTGCAATATAATCGCATTGATTCGGCGAAGCTTGAAAAAACCAAATTCAGCCTTAAGAGCATATGCCTTGAAGAGCTTAAAAAGTATGAGCTACTGATTGAGTGCAAGGCTTTGTCTATTGACATTTCAAGGCTTTCGGATGTTCAAATATCAGCGGATGAAATACTAATTAGATTGGTTATTGATAATTATATATCAAACGCTGTAAAGTATACGCCAAAGGGTAAAGCCATTGTAATTGCTTGTGATAAAAATAAGTTTTCGGTTTATAATGAAGGCAGTCATATTCAAAAATCAGACAAATACAAAATTTGGGAAGTTTTCAGCCGTAGCACTGATAACGAAGCAATAGAATCAAGTGGAATGGGACTTGCAATATCTAAAAAAATTCTGGAATCGCATAAATTAGGCTACGGATTTGAAAATACCGAAAACGGAGTTGAATTCTATTTTCAAATTAAAAAATAATTAATTATGTTTCAAAAAAGTAATTTAGATGATAAGGATAAAGAAAAAAGACGGTTTAAAAACCGTCTTTTTTTGGAGCTGATAACCGGACTTGAACCGGTGACCTCATCCTTACCAAGGATGTGCTCTACCGCCTGAGCCATATCAGCAAAAAATAACGGGTGACGATAACATCACCCAAGATGGCGACCCGGAACGGGCTCGAACCGTCGACCTCCAGCGTGACAGGCTGGCATTCTAACCAACTGAACTACCGGGCCATTTCTTGCCTGCGAGTAGTATTATAACTAATATTACATCATATGTCAAGAAATATTTGAATTATTTATAATGCTTTGGTTTCGCAATATAAGCAACGATACACGCCGTTATTATCGGTCAGCTTAAAAATGTGGTCTATATTCTCATTATTGCATATGCATCTCGGATTTGGACACTTTATAACATTATTTAGCTGAGTGGGCAGAGAGAGCTTTTTCTTTTCAACTCTTACACTGTTTTCGATAACATTAACGGTTGCATTTGGCGCAATATAAGAGATAACATCCAAATCAAGATCAATTAGTTCATTAATTTTGATAATATCCTTTACATCGTTTTTCTTTGATTTTGCATTTGAGATTATGGCAACCTGACAGCTTAGCTTTGAGAGATTAAGAACCTCAAAAACAGTCATTCCCTTGCCTGCAGGGATATGGTCAATAACATAGCCGTTTTCTATTGCATCAATATTCATTATTCTTCACCCCATTTTAAAAGCGTCATAATTAATGCCATACGAATATATTTGCCGTTTAGCGCCTGTTCAAAGTATTTTGCCCTTGGGTCATCGTCAACCTCGGTTGCAATTTCGTTTACTCTCGGTAGAGGATGCATAATGGTTAAATCCTGTTTGGCGTTATTCAGCTTGTCTAAATCTAAAATAAATGCATCCTTATGCTTTAGATATTCCTCCTCAGAGAAAAAGCGCTCTCTTTGTATTCTTGTCATATAGAGGACATCAAGCTTTGGCATAACCTCCTCCATCTGCTCAACAAGCTCAAAATCTGCGCCTGCAGGCTCGAGCACATCCTTAATTATATAATCGGGTACCTGAAGCTCCTTTGGTGCAATAAGGACAAATTTTACATTTTGATATCTGCTCATTGCCTTTATAAGCGAGTGTACGGTTCTTCCGAATTTTAAATCACCGCACAAGCCTACGGTCATATTATCAAGTCTGCCCTTTTCCCTAAAAATAGTTAACAGGTCTGTAAGGGTTTGCGTAGGATGAGCGTGACCTCCGTCGCCTGCGTTGATTATAGGAACAAGGGTTTTACCCGTAGCAACTCTCGGCGCTCCCTCGAGCGGGTGGCGCATAGCGATAATATCGGCATAGCAGGATACAATTCTGATGGTATCCTCAACGGTTTCGCCCTTAGAAGCAGAGGATGACGCTGCTTCGGAAAAGCCCAAAACATTACCGCCGAGCTCGTACATAGCAGCCTCAAACGAAAGGCGTGTACGGGTGCTTGGCTCAAAAAACAAGGTTGCAAGCTTTTTACCCTCGCAGATATGAGCATATTTTTCCTTATTGGAAATAATGTCCATTGACAAATTAATCATATCGTCAATTTCCTGCAGGGTTAAATCTGTTGTGTCAAGTAAGTGTCGCATTTAAATATCCTTTCTTAAGGGTAATAATCCGAATTATCCTAAGCTTTAGCTCCGTTTATCGCAAGATAGCTTTTTATGCGTTCAACATTTTCTCTGTTGCTTTCGTCTTCTTCAAGATATTCAATGATATCATATACATCAACAACCGAATATACAGGGAAGCCGTATTCCTCCCCTACCTCGGCAATGGCGGATTTATCGGTTTTGCCCTTTTCCTTTCTGTCAACCATAACGATTACGGCAGAAACCTTTGTTCCTTCTAAAGATGAAAGAATGGACATACTCTCTCTAATGGCTGTTCCTGCTGTTACTACATCCTCGACAATAACAATTTCTTCGCCTGCCTGTGGCTTGTATCCTACAAAAACGCCGCCTTCGCCGTGGTCTTTTTCTTCCTTTCTGTTAAAGAAGAACGGAACATCCAAGCCTTCCTTTGCAAGAGCAACAGCAACTGATACGGAAATAGGAATTCCTTTATATGCAGGACCGTAAAGAACAGTTTTCTTATTGCCCACATTTTCAAAATAAGACTTTGCATAGAATTCGCCTAACTTTTGAATTTGCTCACCTGTTTTAATTTCACCTGCGTTGATGAAATACGGAATCTTTCTGCCGCTCTTTGCAGTGAAATCACCGAATTTAAGAACGCCTGCGCTCTCTAAAAATTTTATGAATTCTCTTTTGTAATCTTCCATATTTAACTCCTTATCCTACAAATTCCTTTACACATCTTCTATACGCGGCAACAGGGTCGTCTGCCTGTGTTATCGGTCTGCCGACAACGATATAGTCGGAGCCTATTTCCTTTGCCTTTTCGGGAGTTGTTACACGAACCTGGTCGCCTACATCACCGTCGGCAAAGCGTACGCCCGGTGTAACCGTAATGAAATCCATTGAGCAAGCATCCTTAACCATACCTGCCTCAAGCGGAGAGCAAACAACGCCGTCCAAGCCTGCCTCTTTGGCATTTTGTGCGTATTTAACTATTGTATCATTTATAGAAGCGTTAATCAGAAGCTCGTTTTGCATTCTGTCCTCGCTTGTCGATGTAAGCTGAGTTACGGCAATTAATATAGGTCTTGTGCCGTCCTCTCTTGTTAATCCCTCTAAAGCGGCTTTCATCATATCAATTGTGCCTGCGGCGTGGAGATTTGTCATATCAACATTAAGCTTAGACAAAACGGACATAGATTTTTTAACTGTATTTGGAATATCGTGAAGCTTTAAATCAAGAAAAATCTTGTGTCCCCTTCTCTTAATTTCCTTAACTATTGACGGACCCTCTGCATAATAAAGCTCCATACCGATTTTTACAAAAGGCTTTTCTTCGGTGAATTTGTCAAGAAATTCAAAGGTTGCCTCTGCGCTTGAAAAGTCGCAGGCAATAATTACATCCTTACCCATTAATCAATCACTCCTATAATATCACTTATTTTTTCAATACCGAGCGCTTCACATTCACTTGGAAGCTGTTCGATAATTTCTTTGCATATATACGGATTAACCAAATTGGCGGCACCCACCTGCACGGCTGTTGCACCTGCCATCATCATTTCAATTACATCCTTAGCAGAGCTGACACCGCCGCATCCCATAACGGGAATATTGCAAGCCTTTGAAACCTGATAAACCATTCTGACAGCAACGGGAAAAACAGCGTCACCGCTGAAGCCGCCCATCTTATTGGCTATTACAGGCTGTCTTCTTTTTATGTCTATTCTCATACCGAGCAGTGTGTTAATAAGGCAAATGCCGTCTGCGCCTGCCTCCTCACATGCTTTTGCAATTGATACGATATCGGTTACATTAGGACTTAGCTTAATAAATACAGGCTTATTTGTTACAGACTTAACGGCTCTTGTGACCTCTGCGGCCGCCTCAGGTGATGTTCCGAACGACATACCGCCTCCGTGAACATTAGGGCACGAAACATTAACCTCTAATATGCCAACCTGTTCTTCTTTGTCGAGCAGCTCGCAGGTATAGGCGTAATCCTCAACGCTGAAGCCCGATATATTTGCAATTACCTTTTTGTTGAAATATTGCTTCATTTTAGGTAATTCACACTTGATTACATGCTCAACACCTGGATTTTGAAGACCTACGGCGTTAATCATACCGTTTTTACATTCGGCAATTCTCGGCGTAGGATTTCCGAATCTTGCTTCCCTTGTTGTGCCCTTAAAGGAGAAGGAGCCGAGAATATTTATATCGTAAAAATCCTTAAATTCGTCACCGAAGCCGAATGTACCTGAAGCAGGAACAACAGGATTATCCATTTCCATTCCTGCAAGGCATACAGATAAATCTACCATATAATCTCCTCCTTAACCAATACAGGACCGTCCTTGCATATTCGCTTGTTGCCGTACTTTGTTTTACAGCTGCATCCCATACAGGCGCCAAAGCCACATCCCATACGTTCCTCAAAGCTGAACTGACCTGATGTTTTAGTTGCATTGTAAACAGCCTTAAACATCGGCAAAGGTCCGCAGGTGTAGAAATAGTCATAATCTAACGAATTAATTGCATCCGTTACAAAGCCTTTAATTCCATAGCTACCGTCGGCTGTTGTAACATAGGTATCACAGCCGAGAGCTTTAAATTCTTCCTCATAGAATATTTCGCTTTTTGTATTAAAGCCTAAAACAACAACAGGCTTTTGACCTGTGTTAATAAGCGCTTTTGCAAGATTGTACATAGGCGGAACACCCACGCCGCCTCCTATAAGCAAAGGCTTTGTGGATTTAGAGATATCATATCCGTTTCCGAGGCCTGTTAATACATCGAGCGCCTTGCCTGGTTTGAATGATTTCATACTGCTTGTGCCTTCACCGACAACCTTATAAATAATGGTTATCGTATTCTCATCATAATCGCAAACGGATATAGGTCTGCGCAAAAATTTGCCTTCAAGGGCAATATTTATAAATTGCCCCGGAGCAGTTATATACTGTGTGTCGCCCTTTAATTTCATTTTGAAAACATCTTTGGTTAGCGCTTTGTTTTCAATGACCTCATATTTATCTTGTTTATACATACAAATTTCCTTTAACTATTCTGCATCTATGGTTGAAACGCCGAGTGTGATTTCCTCTAAAACATCAAGGAGAACCTTCACGGTATCAAGCGAGGTAAACATAGTTACATTGTTATCAACGGCTGCCCGTCTTATTGATGAGCCGTCGGAGTGTGAGTCGCCTGCATTAATATCAATTGTATTGATAACATAAGCAATATGTCCCTGACGCAAGGCAAGAAGAATTTCATCGCTTTCATCAGCGGTTAGCTTATGGCGCACTCTTGTTCGGATATTATGCTCCTTAAGATATTTTGCAGTTCCCTCGGTTGCTTCAATATTAAAGCCAAGATCGTAAAATCTCTTTATAAGCGGTAACGCCTTTGGCTTGTCCTGGTCTGCGATAGTAACAAGCACGGTGCCGTAGTTTGCAACATTCATACCGGAGGCCTGAATTGCTTTATACAACGCTCTTGTGAGAGATTTATCATAGCCTATTGCCTCACCTGTTGATTTCATTTCGGGTGAAAGATATGTGTCCATACCCTTAAGCTTGCTGAATGAAAAAGCAGGAGCCTTAACATACCATCTTTTCTTTTCCTTAGGATATACCTCTGTAATTCCCTGTGACTTAAGTGAGTTTCCGAGAATAACCTGTGTTGCAATATGCGCCATAGGAACGGAGGTTGCTTTTGAAAGGAACGGTACTGTTCTTGATGAACGGGGGTTAACCTCAATTACATAAACATCATCCTTGTCATCGGCGATAAACTGAATGTTATAAAGTCCTACAATTCCGATAGCCTTGCCAAGCTTAACGGTATAATCAATTATCTTGTCCTTAACCTCCTGTGGAACTGAGAAGGTCGGGTAAACTGAGATACTGTCGCCGGAGTGAACGCCTGTTCTTTCAACGTGCTCCATAATGCCGGGAATAAATACATCCTCACCGTCGCAAATTGCGTCAACCTCAAGCTCTCTGCCCATAATATATTTATCAACAAGCACGGGCTGTTCGGTATTAATCTCAACAGCAGTTTGCAGATAATGTCTTAAGGATTCCTCATTTGCAACAATTTGCATTGCCCGTCCGCCGAGAACAAAGGACGGTCTTACAAGAACGGGATAGCCAATGCTTTCGGCAACTCTTACACCCTCCTCAATATCGGTTACGGCAAGTCCTTTTGGCTGTGGTATTCCAAGCTCTGTCATAACCTTTTCAAAGGAATCTCTGTTTTCCGCTCTGTCGATAGCGTTTACATCTGTACCCACAATCGGAACGCCGAGTGCGTCAAGCGGAGGTGCCAAATTGATAGCAGTCTGTCCGCCTAAGGATACAACGATGCCCAGAGGCTTTTCAAGCTCAATTATATTCATTACATCTTCAACTGTAAGCGGTTCAAAATAGAGCTTGTCCGATGTGGTGTAATCCGTTGATACTGTTTCGGGGTTATTGTTTATAATAATTGCTTCATATCCTGCTTCGCGAATTGACCAGATAGCGTGAACGGTTGAATAGTCGAACTCTACGCCCTGTCCTATTCTTATAGGACCTGAACCCAAAACAATAATCTTTTTCTTATCGCTTATAATCGATTCATTTTCATTCTCATATGTCGAATAGAAATACGGAACATAGGAATCAAATTCAGAAGCACAGGTATCAATCATCTTATATACAGGAAAAATATTATTTTCTTTACGAAGCCTGAAAATATCTGCTTCGGTCATACCCCATTTAATGCCGATAAATTTATCGGAAACGCCCATAACCTTTGCTTCCTTAAGAACATCAACATTGCCCTTATTTGCGTCTAAAACGGCTTCAAAATCTACAATGTTCTTAAACTTTTCAAGGAAAAACATATCAATTTTGGTTGCGTTGTATATAAGGTTAAGGTCAACGCCGAGTCTTATAAGCTGTGCAATGGCAAAAAGTCTGTCATCGGTTCCGTTTTTGATGTATGAAAGCAATTCGTTTATACCGTAGCTGTCGAATTTTTTATCATACAAATGGCAAACGCCTGTTTCCAACGAACGAATTGCCTTTAAAAGTGATTCCTCAATGGTTCTGCCTATCGCCATAACCTCACCCGTTGCTTTCATCTGGGTGTTAAGGGTATTATTTGCATCGGCAAATTTATCAAACGGGAATCTTGCAATCTTTGATACAACATAGTCGAGCGTCGGCTCAAAGGATGCAGGGGTGTTTGCAATTTGGATTTCGTCAAGATGCATACCTACGCTGATTTTGGCAGATACTCTTGCAATAGGATAACCCGATGCCTTTGATGCAAGAGCAGATGAACGGGATACTCTCGGATTTACCTCAATTAGATAGTACTGGAAAGAGTGAGGATCCAAGGCAAACTGAACATTGCATCCACCTTCGATTTTAAGCTCTCTTATAATTCTTAATGCCGAATCACGAAGCATATGATATTCTTTATTTGTGAGTGTCTGTGACGGTGCAACAACAACACTGTCGCCTGTGTGAACACCTACAGGGTCAATATTTTCCATATTACAAATTGTGATGGCAGTGTCGTTGGCGTCGCGCATTACCTCATATTCGATTTCCTTATAGCCCTTTATGGATTTTTCAACTAATACCTGATGTACGGGAGAGAGCGCCAAAGCATTTTTAAGCATAATTCTGCATTCTTCCTCGTCGTCGGCAAAGCCACCGCCTGTACCGCCGAGAGTAAATGCAGGACGAAGCACAACAGGATAACCGATTTCCTCGGCAGCCTTTAAGCCCTCCTCAAGCGTGTTTGCAATTTCGGACGGAAGCACAGGCTCGCCGAGCTTTTCGCAAAGCTCCTTAAACAGCTCTCTGTCCTCAGCTCTTTCAATTGCTTCAAAGGAAGTGCCGAGAATTTCTACATCACATTCCTGCAATACGCCTTTTTTAGCAAGCTGAACGGCAAGATTAAGACCTGTTTGACCGCCAAGCGACGGAAGAATTGCATCAGGTCTTTCGTGACGAATAATACGTGCAACATATTCAAGATTAAGCGGTTCCATATAAACCTTATCTGCAATGTCAGTATCTGTCATAATGGTTGCAGGGTTTGAGTTAATTAAAACAACCTCGTAGCCCTCCTCACGCAAAGCAAGACAGGCTTGTGTACCGCTGTAATCAAATTCGGCAGCTTGTCCGATAACAATGGGACCCGAGCCTATTACCAATACCTTATGTATATCTGTACGCTTTGGCATATTACTCAGCCTCCTTTGCCATTAAGTCAATAAATTTATCAAACAAATACGAGCTGTCCTGCGGACCGGGTGCAGATTCGGGATGATACTGAACCGAGAAAATTTTATTTTCGGGAGATTCAACACCCTCTGCCGTGTTGTCAAGCAGGTTTTTATGTGTGAGCTTTAGTGGTGTTCCCTCAAGAGAGTCAACATCAACTGCATATGAATGGTTTTGTGATGTAATTTCGATTTTACCTGTTTGCATATTCATAACAGGATGATTTCCGCCCCTGTGACCGAATTTCATCTTAAAGGTTTTTGCTCCCAAGGCAAGAGAAATCATTTGATGACCGAGGCAAATTCCGAAGATAGGAAGCTTGCCTACAAGTTCCTTAACAACATTAATAACCGGTGTAACATATTCAGGGTCGCCCGGTCCGTTAGACAAAAACAGGCCGTCCGGTCTTAGCTTCATAATTTCTTCGGCAGTTGTATCAAAAGGTACAACCGTCACATTACAGCCCTTTTCATTAAGCTTTCTTATAATATTCATTTTTATGCCGCAGTCAATGGCTACAACATCAAATTTGTGATTTGGTGTTCTTGAATAATATCTCTTTTTGCAGGATACACGGGAGACCATATCGGTAGGAATCTGATACTCCATAAGCTCTGCATAGGCTTCGTCATAAGGCTTATTTGCGTTGCAAATCATAACCTTTTGACTGCCTTCGGAACGGATTATACGAGTAATGGCTCGAGTGTCAATGCCCGAAATACCGGGAATATCATATTCATCTAAAACCTCGGATAAGGTTTTTGTGTATCTGAAGTTTGACGGAATATCATTGTATTCTCTTACAATAAGTCCTCCCATTGACGGAACTCTTGTTTCGTAGTCTTCATCAGCCATTCCGTAGTTGCCGATAAGGGGATAAGTCATACACACCATTTGGTCCGTATATGACGGGTCGGAAATGATTTCCTGATAACCTACCATAGAAGTATTGAAAACAAGCTCGTTTACAGCCTGTCTGTTTGAGCCAAAGCCCCAGCCGTAAAACTCTCTGCCGTTCTCTAATATGATTTTCTTATCATATGGCTTCATAAACAATTTCTCCTTTGCATATAGTTAAAACATTTTTGCCTGTAAGCCTCCAACCCTCAAACGGTGTTGCCTTGCCCATTGATTTGAAATCCTGCGGATTTACAATCCATTCTCTGTCCAAATCCAAAAGAGCTAAATCTGCGGTCTCGCCCACTTCGATTTTGCCACCTTCAAGGCTGAAAATTTTTCTTGGCTTAATGCTCATTAAATCTATTAATTTTTCAAGAGTAATAACTCCGTTTTTAACTAATTTGGTATATAAAACGCCGAATGCTGTTTCCAAGCCTACAACGCCCATTGCCGATTTGGCAAGTCCCTTTGACTTTTCCTCGGCAGAATGAGGAGCGTGGTCGGTTGCAATAACATCAATGGTTCCGTCAAGCAAGCCGTTAATCAGCGCATCTCTGTCCTCAATGCTGCGAAGCGGAGGATTCATTTTAAATCTGCCGTCCTCCTGTAAATCCATATCGCACATAGTCAGATAATGCGGACCTGTTTCGCAGGTTACATTAACGCCGTCTGCCTTTGCCTGTCTGATTATTTCAACGCTTTCCTTGGTTGAAATATGGCATACATGATATTTTACACCTGTTTCCTTTGCAAGCCTGCAATCTCTATCAATTTGCTCATATTCGGAGGCAGAGCAAATACCCTTATGATTATGCGCTTTACAGTATTCGCCGTCGTGGATATATCCGCCCCTTAGCAAATCGTTTACTTCACAATGGGCGGAAATTATTTTCCCGAGCCTTGCACATTCAATCATAGCGCGCTTCATATCATCCTTGCTTTGAACACCTGTACCGTCATCGCTAAAGCCGACTGCGACATCCTTTAGGGCTTCAAAATCTACAAGCTCTCCCCTGCCGAGACGACCCATTGTAATTGATGCAAAGGGATAAACATTTATTAAGGCGTCATTTTTTATGATATCGGTTTGAATTTTAATGTTATCCGGTGTATCGGGTACGGGATTAACATTAGGCATTGCGCAAACAGCCGTATAACCGCCTGCCGCAGCAGCCATAGTGCCTGTCCTGATTGTTTCCTTATATGAAAAACCCGGCTCTCGAAGATGAACATGAACATCAACGAAACCCGGAACTAAATACTTATCCTGTGCATTAAAAACAATATCAACTCCATCAGCAGAAATGGAGGTACCAAGAGCATTGATTTTTGAATCCTTTATAAGAATATCAAGTTTTTCAAATCCGTGTTCTCTGTAACAGAAAACGCTCTTAATTAATATAGTCATATTGCACCTGCTTTCAATCAATAATTATATATAATATTATAAGTTTAGTCAATATGTTTTATATAAAAAATTATTAAATATAATGATAATAATTTGACAATAATTTACAATTCTTATATAATGCATTTGTGATAAATTTAAGAAACATATTTTACTTTAAATCATTTATCATTAATTCGTTTAGGGAGAGAAATTTATGAGCTTTATTGCAGGCGCTGGCGCAACAAATGTTGATTTGCTTTATCAGGGTATGGAAAGAATTCCCGATGTTGGAGAAGAGCTTTATTGCAAGGATTTTGACCTTCAGTTAGGCGGAGGACTGCCTGCAACCTTGATAAATTTGGGAAGATTGGGAATTACAACAAAAATAGCAACAGAGCTCAGCGATGATATTTTTTCCGAATTTGCAAAGAAAAAATTTATTGACAACGGCGTTATGCCTACAAATTTATATAAAGGCAATAAAATACCTTTAAACATTACATCGGCAATTATTTTGCCGAGTGACAGAACTTTTTTTACATACGGTCAAGGCTGTATTAACCCAAGCGATGAGGGGAAGGAGCTGTTTTACGGCATCGCTAAGGGAAGCAAAATTACAATGATGCAGCTCGGTGGATTTTTAGATGTTTATAAAAGGCTTCACGAGGAAGGAACAAAGCTTGTTTTGGATACAGGATGGGATGACGAAATGAGCTTTGAAAAATATCACGATTATTTGGACATTGCCGATTATTATACGCCTAACCAAAAGGAAGCAATGAAAATAACAGGCACCGAATCACCCGAAGGGGCGGCAGAAAAGCTGAAAACATATTTTGACAATGTAGTAGTTAAGGTTGACAAGGACGGTTGCATAGGTATAGACGCAGACGGTATGTTCTTTGTAAAAAGCATTGATGAATTTAAAAATGTTGATTCAACAGGTGCGGGCGACGCCTTTTTATCCGGATTTATGTATGGCCTGTTTTATGATAAGCCATTAAAGGAATGTGTTTTGCTTGGCAATATCACAGGCGGAAAGGCAGTAACAAAGGTCGGCGCATTAAGCGGATATTGCAATGAGCAGGAATTGCTTGAATATTTTGATAAATACAATTACCTAATTAAATGAACGAGTAAATCAAAAAGCAGGAGAGGCTCTCCTGCTTTTCTTATTCTTCTTCCGTTACATCGTCAATTTCAATTTGAGCATCGGTTTCGTCAGTATCATCATCTACGATGCTTTCATCGATATCTTCTTCATTTATCGGTAGAGCACCGTTTTTCATCAACGATTCAAACTGCTCGCCCGATATCTTTTCTATATCAAGCAGAGTATTTGCAACAAGCTCAAGCTTGTCAAAATGCTCCTTCAAAATTGCTTCTGTCTTATTATAGGCATCTCGCATAAGCTTCTCTATTTCAGCATCTATACGAGCCGAGGTTTCCTCTGAATAATTGTTTACATGTCCGTAATCCTTACCCAAGAATACCTCGCCGTTGCCTGCGTCGTAAACAACAGGTCCGAGCGCATCACTCATACCGTATTTTGTGACCATATCGCGACAGATTTCCGTAGCGCGCTGAAGGTCGTTTGACGCACCTGTTGAAATATCATTAAGTGCAATAGCCTCTGCAACTCTGCCGCCGAACATAGAAATTAGATTATCAAGCATTTCCTTGCGAGAGTTATAATTTTCCTCCTGCGGAGTGTACCAAGTATATCCACCTGCGCCGAGTCCTCTCGGAACAATGGAAATCTCTCTGACAGGGTCGTGTCCTTCAACATAATATGAAGATACTGCGTGTCCGGCCTCGTGATAAGCTGTAAGCCTCTTTGCACGCTCGCTGTATTTGTGAGATTTCTTCTCGGTACCAAGCTCAACTCTTGAGGTAGCGTCGATAATGTCCTCAAGCGTAATTGCCTTCTTATTTCTTCTAACAGCAAGAAGTGCAGCTTCGTTCATAAGATTTTCAAGGTCGGCACCTGTAAATCCGATGGTATCCATCGCAATATCGTGAAGATTAACATCGGGAGCAATCGGTTTACCCTTTGCATGAACCTTAAGGATATCCTCCCTGCCCTTTGCGTCAGGTCTGTTAACGGTTATCTGTCTGTCAAATCTTCCGGGACGGAGCAAAGCAGGGTCGAGAACATCAGGTCTGTTGGTTGCCGCAATGACGATAACGCCCGAATTTGAGCCGAAGCCGTCCATTTCAACAAGAAGCTGATTTAGAGTTTGCTCTCTCTCATCATTACCGCCTCCTGTTCCTGCTCCTCTGTGTCGTCCTACTGCGTCAATTTCGTCAATAAATACAATGGCAGGACTTTTCTTTTTTGCCTGTTCAAAGAGGTCGCGAACACGAGATGCACCCACACCTACATACATCTCCACAAAGTCGGAGCCGGATATAGACAGGAAAGGTACTCCTGCTTCGCCTGCAACAGCCTTTGCAAGCAAGGTTTTACCAGTACCCGGAGGGCCTACAAGCAGAACACCCTTGGGTATTCTTGCTCCGAGCTCTGTATATTTGTTTCCGTTTTTCAAAAAGTCAACAAGCTCTTCAAGCTCGGATTTTTCTTCGTCACAGCCTGCAACATCTTCAAATGTTTTGTCGCTGTTTTCGGCATTGGTTTTTGTTCTGATTTTTCCAAAGCTCAAGGTTTTATTTGTATCATTTGTTATGGTGTTTGACATCCTGCGCATAAACCAAATCAGGAAGAAAATACCTAAAACGCCAAGAAATAGTGACGGAAGCATACTGTAAAATACGGAGCTTTTTGCACCCTTGCGATAGTTATATTTTATTTGGTTTTTAGGGTGAGCGGTATTATAATCATTAACATATCCGCTGATATCATCAAGAAAATATGAAACGCTCGGTACAGAATATGTCTTAACCTTTTTGGTGTCGGAAAAGAGCTTGTACTGAAGCGTTCCCGAGCTTAAATCCAATTCATATTCCGCTACCTGATTTGTACGGAACAAATCAACAATTTCACCGTAGGTTTGAGTTGTCTGTTGCTTGTTTGTGCTTGCAAAGGCAAAAACAGAGCCTATCAATAATAAAGGAATCAGAATATAAAATATAATTGATTTCCAATTTTGAGATAAATTTTTTCTCATTAAATCTAATCCTCCAGATTAATTTTGAGCATATATACATTATTTGTATCGACATCGAGCTTAACTCTTTTGTCACAGCAATAGCCGTAAATACCGATTATGCCCTTTTCGTCACAGATAACAGGAACGTTTTCTCTGTCCTCAACGTTAATTTTAAGCTCGTTGTACAGCTTCTTTAACGATTTGGTACAGTTTCGTCCCGCAGGAGATATTTCGTCGCCCTCACATCTTGAACGTATTTTAACATTACCGACTATTTTATCATAGTCGCAGAAAAAAGCAAATTGTCTTTTGTATAATTCACAATTATTTAAAAAATCCGCATAGCTTGTTATCTTTTTATTAATAATGAGTTCATTAAAGTCCGTTTTTTCTTCAAAAACAGATATTCTTAATCGCTTTTTGTCGGATAAAGCAAAGATGTTGCCTTTTATTTGATATCTTCCTGCTTTCTTTTTAAGGGCATATATGCCGTTTAGGTGAAGCTCATCAAGAGAGACACCGTACATATCAAAATATTTGATGATAGTTCTCTTTATAACGGCAGGAGAATAGCTGTTGAGCTTATCCAAAGCAAGATAATTTTTCTTAAAGCATTCATCAAAGCAGGCGTTCGACATTGTGTTCAAAGCGTCTTCGTCATCCTTAACTGACTGAATGAACCTTGAAACTGTTCTTTCAAAGGAGGGATTAATTTCCCTAAAAGCAGGAACAATTTTGTTTCTTATATAATTTCTTGTATATTCGTTACTGCTGTTTGTTGAATCAATCCTGTAAGGTATGTTTGCCAAACGGCAAGCCTCTCTTATTTCCTCACCTGTGCAATCAAGAAGCGGTCGGATAATATTCCCTCTCATTTCCGGAATACCGCAAATACCCTTTATTGAGGTGCCTCTTGATATTCTGAAAAGCACGGTTTCGATATTGTCGGACAAATTATGCGCAGTTGCAATTTTATCCGGGTTAAATGACCTGAAAAAATCATACCGTCTTTGTCTTGAATATTCCTCTACACCTAATCCTGCTTTTTCGGCTTCCTCAACTGCGTTTATGGAAATTGCTCTAAACTCGACAGAATGCTCTGTGCAGTAATTCTTTACAAATTGGGTATCCTCTACCGACTCTTCACCGCGAATACCGTGCTCAACATTGGCTACAAGAATTCGCAGGTTAAGCTCATCCTTTTTTGAAATCAAATAGTTGAGCAAAAACATAGAATCCGCGCCGCCCGAAACGCCTACAACAACAAAGTCGCCGTAGCTTAGCATATTAAATTGTTCTACTAATTTGTCAACCTTGGTTGTAATCTCTAACATTGTCGATAGACCTAAATCTTGTAAATTCTTTATCAAAGGTTAACTGAATTGTACCAACTCCACCGTGACGGTTTTTGGCAACAATAAGCTCGGTTAGATTTTCGTCAACCTCTTCACGCTTTTCCTCCGACAGCTCGTTTTTATAATAATCGGGTCTGTAAAGAAACATAACTATGTCGGCATCCTGCTCGATAGAGCCCGATTCACGCAAGTCGGAAAGCTGCGGTGTGTGAGTTTTTCCCCTGCCCTCTGTGCCACGGGAAAGCTGAGCACAGCAAATAACAGGTATGTTTAAGTCCTTTGCCATCATCTTTAAATGACGGGTAATTTCGGAAACCTCCTGAACTCTGTTTTCTCTCCTGCTTGCAGATTGAATGAGTCCGAGATAGTCGATAATAATACAGTCAACATTTTTTTGTCTTCTTACAATGGACTTGATTTCGGGTACCGTAATAGACGCTGTATCGTCGAGATAAAGCTCTACATCATAAAACGCAGAAAGTGCGTTGCCCAGTCTTAACCATTCGTCGTCTGTAAGCTCGCCTGTTCTGAATTTTTGTGACTCGATACCTGCCTGTGCCGCCAAAAGTCTTTCGGCAAGCTGCTCCTTCGTCATTTCAAGAGAGAAGAAAATACAGCTTTTCCTGCCTGCCATTGTAATGTTCTGCGCCAAATTGAGCGCAAAGCTTGTTTTACCCATTGCAGGACGGGCACCGATAAGTATGAAGTCGGACTTATTAAGACCTGTTATGTATTTATCCAAAATACCGAAGCCTGTCGGTATTCCGAGATGATCCTTCTTTTCGGGACCTGTGCGAAGCTTAAGCTCGGGAAAAACCTTGTTACTGATAACAGAGCTGATTTTTTCGGGACCGAGAGTACCCTTTCCCTGACGAATATCATATATTCTCTGTTCCGCATTATCAAGTATATTGCCCGCGTCATTGCTGCCCTCGGTAGCATCGTCAATAATGCCCTGCGAAACCTCAATAAGCTTTCTTAGATAATACTGCTCCTGCACAATTTTTGCATATTTTTCAATATTAGCAGTAGAGGGTACAATGCTTGCAAGCTGAAAGAGATATTCCTTTCCTCCTGCAAGGTCATACTTTCCGTCCTTTACAAGAGCATCAGCGATAATAACAGGGTCAATTGCACCGTTATTGTTTAGAAACTGTGTTTCCATAGCACTGAAGATAGCCTTATGCTGCGGAAGATAAAAGCTTTCGCTTTTTACATACAAATTTGCGTCATTCATACATGAATTATCAATAAGTATGCTTCCGAGTACACTCTGCTCAGCCTCTAAATTATATGGTAATGTTACATTAATATCAGCCATTTTAACACCTATGCTTCTGTAACCTGAACACTGATAACAGCAGAAATTCCCTGATAAACCTTAACCTCTGCCTTTGTCACGCCGAAGGTTTTGATATCATTCATAGATATCTTTCTTTTATCAATATCAATGTCTAAATCTTCTTTAATTTTTTGAGCAACATCCTTTGCGGTAACAGAGCCAAACAGTTTTCCGTTGGCTCCCGCCTTTGCCTTTAAGCTAAAGGTTTTGCCGTCAAGAACGGCTTTAAGCTCGTTTGCTGCCTTAATTTCTTCATTCTTGTGAAACTTCTTTGCCTGCTCTTTATTGTTAAAATCATTCATAGCAGTTGCATTTGCGTCAACGGCAAGTCCCTTTGGAAAAAGGAAGTTTCTTGCATATCCGTCGCTTGTGTTAACAAGCTCTCCCTTTTTGCCCAAGGATTTTACATCAGCCTTTAGAATAACCTTCATAATACTTTCTCCTTATATTTCCATAAAGATTGGAAGAATCATCGGCGAGCGCTTTGTTTTTTCATACATTAATGATGAAATTTCATCGCGTACCTTAACCTTAACACTGTTCCAATCACGATATTTACTGTCGTAGGATTCGTCAATAACCCTGCAAGCATAATCTCTCGCCTGATTCATTAGCTCCTCGTTGTCCTTAACATATACAAATCCTCTTGATACGATATCGGGACCCGATACAACATATCCGGACTGTGCATCAATTGTTGCAACAACAATTATCAAGCCGTCCTGCGATAGCTTTTTTCTGTCGTTAAGCACGATATTTCCTACATCACCTACGCCGATACCGTCAACATAGACCTCACCTGCAGGAACATTTGCAACCTTTTTAATTTCCTCATCGGTAAGCTCAACGGTTTCACCGATTTCGCCGATATAGATGTTTTTGGTAGGAATACCCATCGCTTCAGCCAAGCTTGCATGCTTTAGCAAATGCTTTTGCTCGCCGTGAACAGGTATGAAATATTTTGGCTTAACAAGTCCCATAATGAGCTTAAGCTCTTCCTGGCAGGCGTGGCCCGAAACATGCACCTCGTACATTTTTTCGTAAATAACCTCAACACCCTTTTTCATAAGCGCATTTACTACATTTCCAACCATTTTTTCATTGCCCGGAATAGGAGTTGCCGAAATGATTACATAGTCGTTTGGTGTAACGGTAACCTTTCTGTGCTCGCCCTGTGAAATTTTTGTAAGGGCGGACATTGGCTCTCCCTGTGAGCCTGTTGTGATGATAACAAGCTTTTCGTCGGGGTAATTCCTAATTTGGTCAATAGAAATCATTATGTTTTCAGGCACATTAAGATAGCCAAGCTCACATCCGACATTTACAAGATTTTCAAGGCTTCTGCCGATTACGGCAACCTTTCTGTTTCTTGCCTGTGCAACATCAATAATCTGTTGAACCCTATGGATATTTGAAGCAAAGGTAGCAACTATAATTCGCTTTTTGCTTGCTTTTCTAAACAGAAGCTCAAAGCTGTCACCGACACTGCTTTCGCTCATAGTATAGCCCGGTCTTTCGGCGTTGGTAGAATCGGAAAGCAATGCAAGAACACCCTTTTTGCCGTATTCCACAAATCTCGGTAAATCTATCATATCGCCGTCAACAGGCGTTGTATCTATCTTAAAGTCGCCTGTTTGAATGATAATTCCGGCAGGGCAACGGATAGCAAGTCCCACTGCATCTGGAATGGAATGATTTACATGAATAAGCTCGATATTAAATGAGCCGAGCGTAATATTATCTCTCGGATTTATCTCAACAAGCTTAACCTTGCCGAGAAGACCGTGCTCCTCAAGCTTTCCTTTAATAAGTCCTATGGTAAGCTTTGTTGCATAAACGGGAATATTAACCTCTTTAAGAAGATATGCAAGTCCGCCTATATGGTCCTCATGACCGTGAGTAATAATAATTCCCCTAATTCTGTCAGCATTATTGATGATATGGGTAAAATTTGGAATAACTAAATCGACACCGGGTAGCTCCGATGTAGGAAATGCAAGACCGCAATCAACGATAAACATATCGTTTTTATACTCATAAACAGTCATATTCTTTCCTATTTCGTTCATACCGCCGAGAAAAGAAATTCTAACCTTCTCCTTATCAACCGGTGGGAGAATGCCGGATTTCTTCGATGCCATTTTATAGGTGTAATGCCTGTTAGAATTCCGTTTTCTGTTGACATTATTTGCGGGCATCTTTTTTGTATTTGACATTAAAATAATAACCTCCTAATTAAATTATCCGTCCACATAATTATATATATTTTAATTTATTAATAAGACAATGTCAAGAATTATAATATTAATATTATAAAGACAACATCTATATTGATTATTAACAGGTTTAATGGTAAAATATACAGGGTGATTTTATGAAAAAGATAAATATTTATACCGACGGTGCGTGCAGCGGTAACCCCGGACCGGGCGGATGGGGCGCTGTTTTAGTATATAACGGCGTTGAAAAACAGCTTTCCGGCAGTGAAAAGGAAACAACAAATAACAGAATGGAATTAACTGCCGTAATAAAAGCCTTAAGTGCGTTAAAAGAACCCTGTGAAGTTACGCTTACAACAGATTCAAAATATGTATGTGACGCAATAAATCAGCGTTGGGTTTATTCCTGGAAAGCAAAAGGCTGGCGAAAGGCGGACAAAAAGCCCGCGCTGAATGTTGACCTATGGGAAGAGCTTTTAAGGCTCCTTGAAGAACATAAGGTGGAATTTGTTTGGGTAAAGGGACATAACGGACATAAATATAACGAAATATGCGACAAATTAGCCGTTGAGGAATATCAAAAATATTTATAATTATAAATAAGCCTAAAAAAAGCAGTTCCGTTGGAACTGCTTTTAATATTTTACTTTCTTTGAATTTTTCTGCTATCCATAAGATAGTCATCAGATGCAGGGAAATGATTCTTATAAACAACATCAAGTGAAGCGTTCTTATCCTTTAAGATGGTAACGTTTGCGTGCTTAACATCAATGTGTACATCCATTTCAAAGTCGGCTTCCAAAACCTCCTTAGTCTTGGTGTCAATCTTTATTGAACCAACGCCGCCTGCGTACATAACCTTAAAGTTATCGGCAACAGTACCCTCTGAGAAAGAAAGAATTGAAATAGATTCAACTGTGCTTGTGATATCACCGAGAACATTAAAGAAGTGTCCCTGTGAATCCTTACCCGGCATAGAAAGCTCTGCTGCCTTAGGCTGAATGTTGATTGTGATAGTACCGTCATTGTTGTCAACAACATTGCATGCAAGTACATCATCAACAGTAAGAAGCGATGTTCTTAAATCAATTGCACCGTCGTCACGGGTATCAATGTTAGGGTCTCTGTTATCCGAAGGAGATAAGCCTTTAACGCTTCCGCTGAACAAACCGCCAACAACACCGGGAACAAGACTGTTGATTGTGTCGTTTGAGTTACCCTCTACAAGAAGATTTTCAACATTAAGAGTTTCATCACCAAGCAGTTTATAGTATGTAACCGGCTTGCCGTCTTCAATATATTCGGCAGTTAATGTCTTTGTATAATTGTAGGCTTCGTTGTAGTAGTTTACTACATCCTCAGGGGTATTAAAAGCAATACCGCCGTATGTACCGGCCTTAAACTCGTCAATTTTAACCTCATCAACAAATTCATCCTCCGGAGTTTCATACTTGGTTACCTTTGGTGCTGATACGGCAACATAAACAACTACACCGGCAAGCAATACTAAGAAAATAATAAGCAATGCCTTGTTTAACTTATCTAATCCGGTTTTATTCTTAATTTTAACACCTTTGTTCTTTTTAGACATAATTTTTCTCCTTAAAAGAATTTATCTACTATATAATACATTATATCGAACACAAATTCAACATTTTTTTGAAAAAAATTGAAAATATGTGTTATAATATACCAAAATCAATTCAAAGGACTAATAAAAATGACTCTTACACCCATAGCGGTTATTAAAAATGATTATAAGGAAAAATTTGCAGTACCGAGACAAAGCTGTCTTGCAAATTCGGTAATGTCCAAAATTATATTTGAAAAAGAATATGCAAGTCCTGTTGCATTTAAAGGTCTTGAGGGCTTCAGTCATATATGGCTTATTTGGGAATTCGACAAAAACTTACATAAAAGCACTTCCCTAACCGTGCGTCCGCCAAGACTCGGAGGCAATGAACGGATAGGTGTTTTTGCGACAAGAGCCCCATACCGTCCTAATCCTATCGGCTTGTCAAGCGTTAAGCTTGAAGGAATCGAAACCGACGATAATGGAGACACATTTTTGTTGGTAAGCGGTGCCGACTTAGTTGACGGTACAAAAATATACGATATAAAGCCTTATGTCAAAATAAGCGACTGTCACGAGGACGCAGTTTGCGGATTCAGCGACGAAATGAAGGATTATCGGCTGAATGTAAGCTTTTCCCCTGCCCTTGCAAAAAGGCTTAATAAAGATGAAATGGAAACACTTACGCAAATACTTGAGGGAGATCCGAGACCTGCATATCAAAATGACAGCAACAGAATTTACGGATTTAGATTTGCAGATAAAGAAATAAAATTAAAGGTTAGCTCAAATGAGCTTATTGTAACGGAGATAATAGATGAATGAAAATGATTTAATAATTCAAAGGCTTAACGATTTATCCTCACGTGCATATGAAAGAGGATATTCGACATATTCGGGCTTTTTGAACATCAATGAAATAAGCCTGCTTAAATCACAAAGGTATCCAATCGATTATAAATTATTCGGCGGATACGACAATGCCGAGAGATGTATTGTTTGCTTTAATCCGCAGGAAAATTCAAGTTTTCCGATTATATGTTTAAGAATTTCACCATTACAGCAAAGGTTTTCCGATGCACTTAATCACAGAGATTTTCTCGGTGCGCTTATGAATTTGGGCATCGAAAGAAGCACAATAGGAGATATAATTATCAAGAATAATGTAGGCTATGCTTTTTGTCTTGAAAGCATAGCAGAATATATATGCGAAAACATAGTCAGAATCAGACATACAAGCGTAAAATGCGAATTAATTACAGATATACCCGATTTTTTGACCGACCTTCCCGACGAGGAGGAAATAATTGTATCGTCACTAAGGGCAGACGCAGTGACGGCAGGTGTTTTCAATTTATCAAGAAATACCGTATCCCGTTTATTCAGCCAAGAAAAGATTTTTATAAATTCGAGAGCAATAAGCAAGGAAGGCACTCAGCTAAAGGAAGACGATATTGTATCGGTAAGAGGCTACGGAAAATTTATATATTCCTGCGTTTCAAGCACAACGAGAAAAGGAAGATATGTAATTAAGGTGAGAATATACAAATAAAAAGTCGCTTGAGGTATAGTGCCCCAAGCGATATTTTTATATAAATCTGTTTATGAATTCTTCAATTTTTGCCTTGTAGGTATCACCGTCAACCATAATGGATTGAGCATGAGAAGCTTTATCAATGATAAGCATATCCTTTTCACTGCCGCAAATTTCATACAATTCGTAGCACATTTCAACGGGTACAAAATCATCAACAAGTCCGTGCACAAACAGCATTGGAACCCTTGAATTTTTAACGCTTTCTCTGACATCCGTTAAAGCCAAATCGTAGCCTGCAAGCCTTTTGTTAAGCGCATTGACTATCGAAACTGCAACAGGTGCCAATCGTTTTATTCCTATACTGTTTGCAACCTTTGTGAACTGGTCGTTTGCGCTTGTGTAGGCACAGTCGGAAATAATAAGCTTAACCTGCGGTTGAACGCTTGACGCCATTTGGCAAACCGTTGCACCACCCATTGACACTCCGTGAAGTATGATTTGTATATCCTCTCCGAAGCGCTCAACAAGATAATCTATCCAAGCGAGCATATCCTGTGATTCGTAGTAGTCAAAGCCTACCCAATCGCCCTCGCTGTCGCCGGCTGAGGTATGGTCAACGGACATAAAGTTATAGCCCTGCTCATAATAGTATTTTTCAAAATTTGCAGGGTCGCCCAAGTGGTCTGACCGATACCCGTGAGCAAAAAGAACAAATTTGTTTGTTTTATTCTCAGACATTAAAAGATAGCCTTTAAGATTATAGCCGTTTTGGCTTTTTCTTGTTATAACCTCAACATTCTGCCTGCTCAGCCATTCACATTGTTCGGCAGTATAGCTTGCAAATTCATCCGTAGCATCGCCGGATTTCTTAGCGGATAAATATTTAGGTAATGAAGGCGGAATTGTTTCCTTGTACATAATATCAAGATAGCCGTGAATGACAAATTCCGTAATTAATGCAGCAGTGCCTATACCCAAGGCAGCTGCAATTTTAGTTGATTTAGACATATTATCACCTATAAAAATGCCACACATTAATTGTGTGGCATTTAAGATTGTATAAATTTCGCCGATTAGTCTTTTTCTAAATTAATCTGTGCTGTTTTTGAGTCAGCAGCAAATGCCTTTTCCGGATCGAAATCCTTTTCAGGGAAAATAAGGTTAAGAACAATACCTGCGATAGAAGCAATAGCAAGACCTGAAAGTGTAATTGTTGTTGCGCCGACATTAAATGAGATACCTGCTGAGATACCAAGAGCGCTTACAAGAATTACAGCAGCTACGATTGTGTTACGGGCCTTTGAGAAATCAACCTTTGCCTCAACAACATTTCTAACACCGATTGCGGAAATCATACCATAAAGCACGAATGAAATACCACCGATTACTGCAGTAGGAATAAGGTTAATAAGTGCTGCGAATTTTGGTGAGAACGAGAATAATATAGCAAAGTATGCAGCAATTCTTACTACTCTTGGATCATAAACCTTTGAAAGAGCAAGAACGCCAGTGTTTTCACCGTAGGTTGTGTTAGCAGGAGCACCGAAGAGTGATGCCATAATTGTTGCCAAGCCGTCACCTAAAAGTGTTCTGTGCAAGCCGGGATCTTTAATGAAGTTTCTGTTAGTTGTGGCAGAAATAGCCGAAACGTCGCCGATATGTTCCATCATAGTTGCAATTGCGATAGGAACAATTGCAATTATAGCTGATGTAGCAAGACCCTTATCTTTTACACCGCCGAATACGGTTGAACTCCACTCAATTGGGTTACCGATCCACGCAGCATCCTTTAATGCTTGAAGCTTAGCAGAGTCGAAAAGAAGCATATTAGCATTACCGTTAATGGCAATGTACTCTGCGCCTGTTTCAGCATCAATGTATGGAGAACCGACAGTTACAGCAAGAACACCTGCAACAGCTACTGCGCCAAGAAGTCCAAGAAGAATAGGAACAATCTTAATCATACCCTTACCAAAGATGTTGAACAGTACAATAAGAATAAGAGCGACAACAGCGATAATCCAGTTTGCCTTACAGTTTGTTACTGCTGAGCCTGCAAGACCAAGTCCGATAGCAATAATGATTGGACCTGTTACAACAGGCGGAAATAGCTTCATTATCTTATTTATACCAACAAACTTAATAAGAGCTGAAAGAATAAGATAAAGAAGACCTGCGCAAGCAACACCTAAACAAGCGTAAGGAAGTGACTGCTTTACATCCAAGCCCTTTTCAGCACCCATTCCGATAACGGCGAAATAACCGCCAAGAAATGCAAAGGATGAGCCTAAGAAAGCAGGAACCTTAAACTTTGTTAAGCAATGGAACAAAAGTGTTCCCAAGCCTGCAAACAAAAGTGTTGTTGAAATGTCAAGACCTGTTAAAAGCGGTACTGTAACAGTGGCTCCGAACATTGCAAACATATGCTGGAAGCCAAGAACAACCATTTTGCCGCCGCCAAGCTGACGGGCATCATAAACGCCCTCTTTGCCGACTTTAATTTTGTTTTTAGCCATTTTTGTTTCCTCCTAATATATCACAAAATTATTTTGTACCGAAAATTCTGTCGCCTGCGTCACCGAGGCCGGGGATAATATAGCAGTCATCGTTGAGCTTTTCATCGAGAGCCGCACAGTAAATATCTACATCGGGATGAGCATTTTTAAGAGCCTCCAAGCCTTCGGGAGCCGCGATAATGCACATAAAGATAATCTTTCTCGGACCTCTCTTTTTAATTTGAGAGATAGCGTCAATGGCAGAACCACCCGTTGCAAGCATAGGGTCAACAACGAAAACATCTCTTTCGTTGATATCCTTAGGAAGCTTACAGTAATACTCAACAGGAGTATGTGTTTCTTCATCCCTGTATAATCCGATATGACCGACTCTTGCACCCGGAACAAGCTCAAGACATCCGTCAACCATACCTAAGCCTGCGCGCAAAATAGGCACAAATGCAAGCTTCCTGCCTGCAATCTGCTTACAGCTTGCGATACCGCAGGGAGTTTTTACCTCTACATCGGCAGTAGGCAAATCTCTTGTGGATTCGTAGGTCATAAGCACGGCAATTTCATTAATAAGCTGACGAAAATCCTTTGTGCTTGTGTTTTCGTCACGAAGAATTGACAGCTTATGCTGAATTAATGGATGGTCAAAAATAACTACTTTTCTTTCCATAATTCTATCTCCTTAGACATAATTTTATCTAAAATATTTTAACAAAATTATTTTTAAATATCAATAAATGTTACATAACTGTAATAAAATACGGCAGAAAATTTCTGCCGTAAATTTAAAGTATTTTTGCAAGATATTGTCCTGTGTAGGATTTTTTAACCTTTGCCACCTCCTCGGGCGTACCCGAAGCAACAATACGACCACCGCCCTTTCCTCCTTCGGGACCGAGGTCAATTATGTGGTCTGCTGTTTTAATAACATCAAGATTATGCTCAATTACTAAAACAGTATTACCGCTGTTAACAAAAGTATTCAGCACATTTAAAAGCTTTGATACATCGGCTGTGTGAAGACCTGTTGTAGGCTCGTCAAGGATATAAATTGTTTTTCCCGTCGGACGCTTTGCAAGCTCCGTTGCAAGCTTAACACGCTGAGCTTCACCGCCCGAAAGCGTTGTTGCAGGCTGTCCGAGCTTTACATATCCCAAGCCTACATCGGATAGGGTTTGTAATTTTCTTGCAATTTTAGGATGAGTTGAGAAAAATTCCAAGGCTTCGTCAATTGTCATTTCAAGAACATCGTAAATGCTCTTGCCCTTAAATTTTACCTCAAGCGTTTCCCTGTTATATCTTCTGCCCGAGCAAACCTCGCACGGTACATACACATCAGCGAGAAAATGCATTTCTATTTTAACAATTCCGTCACCCTGACAGGCTTCACATCTTCCGCCCTTTACATTAAACGAAAATCTGTTTGCCGCATAGCCTCTCGCCTTTGCCTCGGAGGTTGAAGCATAAAGCTCTCTTATATCGTTAAATACGCCTGTATAGGTTGCAGGATTTGAACGTGGTGTTCTGCCTATGGGTGATTGGTCGATGTTAATAACCTTATCCAATGCATCAATGCCCTTCATCGAGTCAAACTTACCCACCGACTTTTTTGCGTGGTTAAGCTCATTTGAAAGATGCTTATATATTATTTCATTAACCAATGATGATTTACCCGATCCGGAAACACCTGTTACAGCAATGAACTTTCCGAGAGGGATTTCAACATCTATCTTTTTAAGATTGTTTTCCTGTGCACCGAATACGGTTAGCTTTCTGCCGTTCCCCTTTCTTCTGCTCTTGGGAACGGGAATTGAACGCTTGCCCGAAAGATACTGACCTGTAATTGACCTTTCGCAAGCCATAACATCCTCGGGAGTACCTGCTGCAACAAGCTCGCCACCGTATGTGCCCGCACCGGGACCGATGTCAACCAAATAATCGGCACTTCTCATAGTGTCCTCATCATGCTCTACAACAATTAATGTGTTGCCCAAATCACGAAGATGGCGCAGAGTGGATAAAAGCTTTTCGTTATCTCTTTGATGAAGTCCTATTGACGGTTCATCAAGTATATACAAAACGCCCATAAGCGACGAGCCGATTTGCGTTGCTAGCCTTATTCTTTGCGCTTCACCGCCTGACAGAGTTCCCGATTCTCGTGAGAGGTTAAGATAATCCAAACCAACCGAATTTAAAAATGTTAGTCTTTCTTTAATTTCCCTAATAACAAGCTTACCGATTATTTGCTCCTTTTCCGTAAGCTTAAGATTATCTATAAACTCCAATTCTTCATTAATTGACATACAGCAAAATTCGTAAATATTTTTGCCGCCGACAGTAACACTTAATGCCTCGGGCTTTAATCTTGCACCCTTACAGCAGGTGCATTTCTTTTCGCGCATAACAGATTCTATTTCTGCACGCGAATATTCGGACGAGGTTTCCGCATATCTTCTCTTTAGGTTGTTGATAATGCCTTCAAATTTGCTGTTATAAACGCCGGAACCGTAGGAGGTAACACGCTTCATCTTAAGCTTTTTACCATCCGTGCCGTAGAAAATAACCTTTAACACATCCTTGCTGAGCATTTCCACAGGCATATCAAGAGAGAAGCCGTATTCCTTTGCTAGCGCCTCCATATACATCTTAGCAATGGAATTACCCTCGGCAACATTCCATCCCGATGCTTTAATTGCACCTTGGTTAATGGAGAGCATTTTATCGGGGATTATTAAGTCCTCATCAATTTCCTTTTGAACACCCAAGCCGTCACATTCACTGCATGCACCGAAGGGATTATTAAACGAGAACATACGGGGGCTCATTTCCTCTATGGATACACCGTGCTCGGGGCAGGCATAATCAAGCGAAAACAGCTCCTCGCCCTGACCTACAACATCAACCAAAACCGTGCTTCCGCTGAGCTTAGTTGCAGTTTCTATGCTGTCTGCAAGACGGGACTTTATTTCTTCCTTAATTACAAGGCGGTCAACAACCACGTCAATATTATGCTTAATTGTTTTTTGAAGCTTTATATCCTCGTCTAAATCGTAAATTTCGCCGTCAATTCTGCACCTTACAAAGCCCTGCTTTGATATATCTGCAAGCTCCTTTACAAATTCGCCCTTCTTGCCTCTTGCAATAGGCGCCATAATCTGTATTTTTGTTTTCTCGGGAAGCAGCATTATTTTATCAACAATTTGGTCAACGGTTTGCTGTGTGATTTCCCTATTACATACAGGACAGTGCGGTATGCCTATTCTTGCCCAAAGCAAACGAAGATAATCATATATTTCCGTAACCGTGCCGACTGTTGACCTTGGATTTTTAGAGGTTGTTTTTTGGTCTATCGATATAGCAGGAGAAAGCCCCTCAATATAATCTACATCGGGCTTTTCCATCTGACCTAAAAACATTCTTGCATATGATGATAAGGATTCGACATATCTTCTCTGTCCCTCTGCATATATTGTATCAAACGCAAGTGATGATTTACCCGAGCCGGACAAGCCTGTAAAAACTACAAGCTTATCTCTCGGTATTTCAATATCAATATTTTTAAGATTGTGCTCTCTTGCACCTTTAACTACTATGTTTTTATTCAACTTATATCTCCTTATTGGGCTTCAAGCTTTGCTATTTCATCACGCAAAAATGCCGCATGCTCAAATTCGAGCATTATTGCCGCTTCACGCATTTCACGCTTCATCTTTTCTATTAAGACAGTGCGTTCCTTTTTGCTCATTCGTTTTACATTTTTATCCAAATTATCCTTCGATGTTATTTCAATAATGTCACGAACATCCTTTTTAACTGTTTTAGGAGTAATGCCGTGTTCAAGATTATATCTTTCCTGTATCTGTCTGCGTCGCAATGTTTCGGAAATGGCTCTTTCCATAGACGGAGTTACCGAATCGGCATACATTATAACCTCGCCGTTTTCGTTACGGGCGGCTCTGCCTATTGTTTGAACAAGCGAGGTTTCCGAACGCAAAAAGCCTTCCTTATCGGCATCTAAAATTGCAACAAGTGATACCTCGGGTATATCAAGTCCCTCACGCAGTAGATTGATACCTACAAGCACATCGAAATTGCCCAAGCGCAAATCTCTTATTATTTCCATACGCTCCATTGTATCAACATCGTGGTGCATATATCTTACCTTAATTTCAAAACCCTCGAGATAAGCCGTTAAATCCTCTGCCATTTTCTTTGTAAGCGTTGTAACAAGGACTCTTTCCTTTCGTTCGATACGAATATTTATTTCCGAGACCAAGTCGTCCATTTGGTCCTCGGTTGGCTTAACAATAACATTAGGATCAAGCAAGCCGGTTGGCCTGATTACCTGTTCAACAATTTGAGTTGATTTATCCTTTTCAAAATCGCCCGGTGTTGCAGATGTAAATATCACCTGATTGATTTTTGAATAGAATTCATCAAAGGTCAAAGGACGGTTGTCAAAGGCTGACGGAAGCCTGAAGCCGTATTCAATAAGGCTTTCCTTTCTTGAATGGTCACCTCCGAACATACCTCGAACCTGCGGAAGCATAACGTGACTTTCATCAACAAACAGAAGAAAATCATCGGGGAAATAGTCGATAAGTGTAAAGGGTGCGTCACCGGGCTTTCTGTTGCTCATAATTCGCGAATAGTTTTCAATGCCCTTGCAAAAGCCCGTTTCCTGAAGCATTTCAATATCATTCATCGTGCGCTCCTTTATACGCTGTGCCTCTAAAAGCTTGCCCTTTTCTTCAAAATAGGCAACACGCTCAACCATTTCGTTATAGATATCGTTAAGCGCCTTTTTAAGCTTTTCCTTGCTTACAACATAGTGGGATGCCGGATAAATTACACAGCTTTTAAGAACACCCTCAACCTTACCAGTCAGATGATTTATTTCACAAATTCTGTCTATTTCATCACCGAAGAACTCAACTCTTATAGCCGTTCCGCCGCTGCCTGCAGGAAAAATTTCGACGGTATCCCCTCTTACCCTGAACTTGTTTCTCACAAAATTGATATCGTTGCGCTCGTACTGAATTTCCACAAGCTTGCTGATAAGCTCGTCCCTGCTTTTCTCCATACCCGGACGCAGTGAAATAACCATATTATGATAATCAACGGGGTCGCCTATGGAATAAATGCAGGAAACCGAAGCAACGATAATAACATCTCTGCGCTCGGATAGCGCGGCAGTTGCGCTGTGGCGAAGCTTGTCTATCTCGTCATTTATTGCGCTGTCCTTTTCGATATAGGTATCCGTTGTCGGTACATAAGCCTCGGGCTGATAATAATCGTAGTAGCTTACAAAATATTCTACACAGTTTTCGGGAAAGAATTCCCGAAACTCCGAGCATAGCTGAGCCGCCAGCGTTTTGTTATGGGCAAGCACCAAGGTCGGTCTGTTTACTCTTTCGATTATGTTTGCCATTGTAAAGGTTTTGCCAGAGCCTGTTACGCCCATAAGGGTTTGTTCCTTATCGCCGTTTAAGACTCCGTCAACAAGCCTATCAATAGCCTGTGGCTGATCGCCTGTTGGTTTAAATTTACTTACTAACTTAAATCTGTCCATAAAAATTTTTCCTGTTTTTCTTTAATCAATATATTATACTACAAAAATTTAATATTATCAAGCACATTAAGCACATTTGTTTTAATTTTCACTATTGAGAAAATATATGTAATTTGATATAATATTTTATATCTTTATTGAGGTGATACTATGTCTGACACACAAACAATTTTTTGCGGAAATAATCCGCAATATTTAAGCGAAGAATTGGTTAAGCAAAGCAATTCCTCCAACGGCGGTGTTGCGTTTAGAATTCCGTCATTGGTTAACGCAAACGGCACCTTGGTTGCGGCTGCGGACAACGCGGCAACAGGCGCTGATTGGGGATACATTTCCGTAGCAGTAAGAACAAGTGAGGACGGAGCAAAAAGCTGGAGCGACATTAATACTATTGTATCCCCTCCTGCAAGGATTGTTAATTCCGACATAAACAATATTGCAACGGCATTTTACATCGACCCGTGTATGTCTGTTGCGTCAAACGGCGATATAGTTATGCTTGTAACCTTTTGGCCCGAATCAAAGGGACTGCATAATCTAAAATATCTCGACAAAAATAAGCCTGCTTATGCTTCGTTTAACGGAAATACATATCCTATTATATACGACAAGGACGGAAACTATTTTTATGTTCTTGATGACGAAACGGTTTTAGACAGCAAGAAAGCAAAAACGAAATACAGAGTTAATTTTGCAGAAGGAGAATTATATAAGGGTGATGAATACATAGGCAATATTCATCTTAACGGTGCAATAGGAAAAAGCCACGACGATAAAATTACAACAACCCACGGTGCGCCTTTAAAATCCGTTAGGAGAAGCTTTATATTTATGCTTAAATCCTCCGATAACGGAAAAAGCTGGTCGAAGCCTGTTGACATAACAGGAAGCATCCTTAACGAAAAAACGGACGGACCGTTTCTCGGAGTTGCTCCGGGCAGTGCACCGACAACCAAGGACGGACGAATTATTTTCCCATTATATACACTGAAAGGCTCTGTTTGCATTTATTCCGACGATAACGGTGAAACCTGGCGCAGAGGTCAATGGGAGCATTTTACACCGAATATTGACGAATGGACGCTTGTTGAAGCGCCGCAGGGCGAGCTTTTGGCTTTCAGCAGAGCAAAACGATATGCAAAAACTCCTTTTGCAATTTCGTACGATAATTCAATAACCTGGATAAAAGAAAAAACGGCTCCCTTCAAGGCTCCTAAATGTCAGAAAAATGCATTGATAATTGATGACAGAATATTTGTTTCTCATCCGTCCGCAACTAAACGTGCAAACGGCGTTATTTCAACAGGTAAAGTGATTTATAAAAAGGATATGTTTTCAAAAATCAAATGGGATAAGGAAAGCATAAAGGTAAACGACGGATTTTTTGCATACTCCTGTATGGCAAAAATTGATGACAAAACAATAGGAATTCTTTACGAGGACCAGCCAAGCTCGCACATAGTGTTTAAAAAAATAAATATATAAAATCAACTGTATTATAACCGAAGCAGAGCATTTTGTCTTGCTTCGGTTTTCCTTTACTTAAAATTAATTGCAAAAAATGTCAAATAATGAATTATCATAATACGGATTTTTTCATAATATGAAATAGTATGATTTAAAGGAGGAAAACTTAATGGGTGTAACAAACTCAGACAAAACAATAAACACAAATCAAATTGACTGCGGAGGAACGCTTAAAGTAACGCTCTCGCTTACAGCATCGCCTAATATACAGGAAAACCCTACCGATATAGTCTTGATTTTAGACCGCTCGGGCAGTATGGCCGGAAAACCGCTTGAAAATATGAAAAAGGGTGCGGATAAATTTATAGACATTATAGACGAAGCAACCGACGGAAAGGCTGACGGCAATATCGGCAACGGAAGCCACATCGGTATTGTAAGCTTTGCATCAACGGCAACACAGGATACCCAGCTTATAACTTCAGTTAAAGCACTTAAGGATACCGTCGCATCATTGACTGCCGGTGGAAGAACAAATCACGCTGACGCATTTACAAAGGCTGTTGAGATGTTTAATCCGTTATCAACAAATCAAAAGGTAATGGTAATGTTTACTGACGGAAATACCACAACCGGTTTACCGCCGGCTCCTGTCGCAGAGGCGGCAAAGGCGAAGGGCATAATCATATACTGCATAGGTCTTATAGGAGAAAACGGCATTAATGTAGATGTGTTGAACGATTGGGCATCCGACCCTGACGAATCCCATGTGGTCGTAACACCTAATGATGAAGACCTTGAAAAGCTTTTTGCCGAGCTTGCCGAAAATATTACAAAGCCGGGTGCCACGGATATTGTTATCGATGAAATTATAAATGATGAATTTAAAATTCTTAGTATTCAGCAGCCGTCAAAGGGTTCGGTAAGTATGATAAATTCAACAACGCTTCAATGGAAAATAGACTCACTCGGAAAGACAGAAAACGAAGGTGCATCGCTTCAGTTTGAAATTGAGCATATTTCTGGCACACCGGGAGAAAAAGAAATTAACAAATCAATAACCTACAAGGATAAGGAAGGCAATAAGGTTATGTTTCCTAATCCAAAGGTTGATGTTAGCTGTGGTGTTGTAATTACTCCCGAAAAATGTCCCGAGCCGGTAAATATCGAAATTGAGTGCTGTGAGGATTCTGTTGTATTTGACGCAGGCGATGTATTTATGGACTCCTTGGGCAGAATATTGCAGATTGATGTTAAGCTGAAAAACGTATGTCCGCACAGAAGAGTAGCACTTGCTGTTATTCTCAACGAAATTGACGATAAGGGTATGGAGCATCAGCGCGGACTGAAAACAATAACCGTTCCAAGCCATAATGCGCCGGCATGCAGAGATGTTATTGTAAGATGTATTAAGTTTGTTTTGCCGGAGGATTTAGACGTTTCGGGCGCCTCGGATAAATCAATATGCAATAAGCGCAAATTCAAGGTTCGTTTTATCGCACACCATATTGACAACGACTTCTTCTGCTGTGACAGAGTGTTATAATTAAAATGCTGAAAAAGGGGCAGTTCTAACTTGAACTGCCCCATACTTAATTATTTTTTAGATTTTATCATTTGTATCAGCTTTCTGATGCCTTCGCATACTAAAATTATTATGAATTGAAAAATCGCAATTATTGCCGCATACGGTAAACCGTAATCAAAAACCGCATCCTCAAAATATAAAAATGAACCAAGAATAAACAGCAACGCAGATATAGGTATGAAAGAAAATTTTATTGATGGTTTTATATTGGTAACGCCTAATTTTTCAGCAAATTCAATTTGCGTCATACCTTTCATTTTTCGTAGCTCTGATGTGAATTTTCCTATCTTAACTTGATTCATATTAGTTAGCACATCCTTTCTGTAAGCTCAATATAACATAAAAGTCAAGAAATAAAAAGGACACGAAGCGAGAATTGATATATTTTCTCATATTAGAATCAATTTCAAGAATGACTAAGAAGAAGGCAATCAGTTTGCTTTAAAGATATTGTATATCCTTTCCTTGCCATTACTGTCAATTACAAATTTTATGCTTTCGGTATTCCAATCATCATCAGCAATAAGATATCCGGTCAATTCATAACAATTATAACAGCTCGAGCTTGTTAAAAATCCTTTCTTTTCTTTTTCAATACGCTTTATACTCTCTAATTCTTCAATATTGCCTTTTTCCTGTATTTCAGGTACGCAATCAATTCTTTCAATTATTCTGCTGTCAATTGAATATTTAAGCGGTGGGATAGGTTCTTGAACAAATGGGTCACATTCAATGTATATCAATTTGTTAATTGCATCTGCATATACATACGGTAAATCATATCCGAGTGCCTGCAAGCAATCATTGCTGATTCTGTTTTCTATTATTTGTTCTTGATAATTATAAACAATAATACCGCAAGCGCCGTTAAATACCACATATTCATGATCCATATAAACAATGTTTGGCATCTCTGCACCAATATTCATAGCTTGGTTTTTTATGTCATCAATATATGTATCAAGATGATAAAAGTATAGCTTTTCGCTTTTCCACAGCTCGTCAATTAGCTTTTGACTGTCTGAAAGCCAGTAAATTGAAGTATGATGATAAAATTTTTCGGAATCTCCTAAAAATCTATTCCACTTAACAACCTTATAGATTAAAGCTTGATATTCCCTTGTACCTCCATCGTTGTAGGTTTTGAAGGATGTTGGTAAAAATAAAATAATAATGATAATGAGTAAAATTGTAAATAAAGTTCTTACTTTATTGCTTAATTTCTTTGTTTTCCTTACTTCTTCAACATAAACCTTTGCAGTTTCCAACTCCGCTTCTTTAGGGGTATCAATTTTTTTGCAGGCAATTAGCTCACTAATGCTGACACCAAGCTCTTTTCCTAATATTTCAAGAACTTCAATATCAGGATAGTTTTTACCGTTTTCCCATCGAGAAATTGCCTTGTCAGATACATTTATTTTTTCTGCAAGCTCAATTTGCGTTAATCCCTTTTCTTTTCGTAATGCGCTGATGAATTTTCCAAAGTCTTGATTATTCATTATCATTGCTCCTTTCAATTTCAGCATAACATATTATACCACAAAAGTCACTCTCGCAAAGTGAGAATTGAAAAAACAGATAAAAATTACTCATGGCTAAATTTTACGCAAAGATGATAACACAACTGTTCTCCAATATTTCTCTTATGAAAAGTCGTATTATTTATTTAGATAAAAGAGAATAGAACAAAAAGAAAAAGCCGCTAATGCGACTTTTCTTTTTGGTGGAGCATAGGGGACTTGGCGTATGCTTCGGCTTCGCCTTGCATACTAATGGCTCGGCGACCGTTGCTTTGCAACAGTACCCGCCTCACCGCTCTTCGCTAAAAACAGTTCGCTGAACTGTTTTCTTAACGCTCAGACCCTCTCGGGTTCAAGTCCCACAATAATAAAAAACCGAAAAAACACCCAAAGGTGTCATTTCGGTTTTTGGTGGAGCATAGGGGACTTGAACCCCTGACCCCCACACTGCCAGTGTGGT
>JBJEPH010000004.1:0-7271 GCA_051881135.1 Eubacterium sp. | reverse complement strand
TTTTTGGTGGAGCATAGGGGACTTGAACCCCTGACCCCCACACTGCCAGTGTGGTGCGCTCCCAACTGCGCTAATGCCCCGTACCTGTATATATTAACAGATAACAGAGCAACTTGCAACATTTTTTAAAAATTATTCTGCATTTTTCCTGCGCTGTGCCAGCTCGCTTATTATATTTTTGTATGAATCGGGTGTAATTTTATAGCCAAAATTATAAATAACAAAGCAAAGAGCAGATAATATTGACGGAATTAGGAACATTATAATTCTCATACCGTTTTCGGTAGCAACCGTTTGCTCGGCATTTGCAGTATAACCGATAACTGTTAATCCTATACCGCTTACAAATCCGCTGAATGCACCTGCAAATTTAACAACAAAGGTTTGCATCGAAAAAAGAATGCTCTCGTTTCTTGTGCCCAGCTTATATTCTCCGTAATCTACAACCTCGGACAAAATTACTGTAATGAAAACAAGCATAAAACCAATACCACAGTTAATTATTGCACTGCATAAGCCTACCAAAAACCTGTTATTAGGTAAAGTGTAGCCTAAAATCCACAGTGCCGCGAAGCCGAAAACAGGCAAAAAGCTTGCTAAAAAGAAGGATACTTTCTTACCTATTTTTTTGGAAAGCATAGGAAAAACAGCCATTGACGCCATCTGCGCAAATCCGGCAACTCCAGCATATATGGGATAAAGCACTCCGTTTCCCTCAACTGCATAGGTTCTCTCGGCAACATATTTAAAATAATATAATGCAAAGCTGTTTGATAACTGATATGCGATATTAAAAAAGAGAGCAATGCCTAAAATCACTTTAACATGGTCATTTTTTAATAATACCTTCATCATACCCTTAACGGTTGTTTTTTGTGCATTTTTAGAAACAACTCTCTCCTTGCACATCAAACAGGTTATAACAGACGAAATTATAAAAATCACTGAAATAATTATGGCGAGTATTGAAAATCCCCTAACATCGTTTCCCCTGCCAAGTATTGAAACCAAAATCAGTCCGAGCGAATTAACAATAAGCCACGCAAAGCTCGCAAAAATACGAGGAATTGCAGAAATTTGATTTCTCTCATTTTCGTCATCGGTAAGAGCAGGCACTAATGACCAGTACGGAATGTCCATAATGGTATATGTCATACCCCAAAGAATATAGAATACCGAGCACCATACAAGATAACTCTTTCCTTCAATACCGTTATCCAAAAACAAAAGCACTAATACAATCGCATTCAGTATTGTTCCTATTAATATCCAGGGACGAAATTTTCCCCATTTGCTTTTGGTATTATCAACTATCATTCCCATAAATGGGTCGTTAAAGGCGTCCCATATTCTTGCAATCATAAACAGAACGCCTACAAAAGCCGGCGCAACGCTTCTGTAATCGGTTAGATACATCATCAAATAGGTGCCAACTATGGCATAAACCGCATCCTTACCGAAGGCGCCTATGCCGAAGGATATTTTCGATATCCGGCTGAGCTTATTATTCATAAAATTCTCCTTTTGTTTTGACTGTGAAATGAAAGTTTATTAAAATTTGTCATTCAACAGTCATTAAAATATTTGTTGATTACAGCAAGAATTATATAGAGAGGATTGGTATATGTCAATGAAATTATTATTAAAATTTCACTAAAAAGCAATGTAATTTTTACCATTTAAAAATATGCTGTTTTATACCATTTTTAAATAATAAAGATTTCAAAATTTGCTTGTTATTGGATAAATAATTGGAATAATTTGAAGGAATTACATTTTACCAAAATATTACCTATTAAGTAAAAAATATACTTATTTACATAATTTAATCTTTGCAGGGCAAAGCAACATATTCTCTTAACTTTTCTCTATTCTCTCTTAGGGTAACGGTAATAATTCGAACCCGTCAAAAATGCAGTATTAAAGCGATATTTGTCGCTTTCGCTGTTGCCTTGCGTCAGCAAGGCTGCCATCTCAAGACAACAAATCTCATCTTTACTCCAAGTATTTTTGATGCTTTGCAGTTTATCGTGTGCAGATTTGGTCTTAATTGAGGCAAAAACACAGTTAATCCTTTCGGATTAACGAGTATTTTAACAAAGAATAAGGGCAATATCTGCCACGATAAACCGTGGTTCGAATTGTTACCGTTACCCTATCCTGAAAAGTTGCATTATTTTTTAGAGAAAAGAGAAAATGTAAAAGATAAAAAATAATAGAACAAAAAGAAAAAGCCGCTAATGCGACTTTTCTTTTTGGCGGAGAGCAAGGGATTTTGTCCCGGGCTGTCGCCCTATCGCCTCGCTTCGCTCTTGCCCCGTCGGCGAAAACAGTCCACCGGACTGTTTTCTTCCGCTTCGCTCCCTCCTTGTTCGAATCCCTATTTTATACTAAAAAACAAGAACAGTCAAAAGACTGTTCTTGTTTTTTGGCGGAGAGCAAGGGATTCGAACCCTCGAACACCTTTAGGGCGTTACACGATTTCCAATCGTGCTCCTTCGGCCAGCTCGGACAACTCTCCATATAAAACTCATTTGTTAGATTATACATTATTAAAATATAAATTGCAAGAGTTATTTTTATATGTTATAATATTTAAAACAAATAAGCGAGGTTAAAAGATATGAAATACAAAACTACATCAATTATTATGGCTGTAATAGGAATCGTTTTAATTATTATATGCATTGCAACATCAATTACTGCAATTAATTACGGAAACGAGTTAAAGGAGCTTATGCAGGGGTATACGAGTTCGGGAACGCAAATGACAGCCGCACAGGAGGTTTTATTAAATAAAATAGCCCAGACAAAAGCTGATTTTATGAAATATCTTTCCGTTTCACTACTAACTCTTTTAGGTACAATTCTTGATGCGGCAATTATATATTTAAACACCTTAAAACGCACAAACGAAAAATAAATAAACGTTAAAAAAATAAACCGTTGAAAATCAACGGTTTATTTTTTTATGCTGATTAGATGGATTTCAAAAGCTTAGGTAATCTCATCAATGTTCCGCCGAGAGTCCAGAAAATCTTGCTGAAGCCGACAAATGTAGATTGGTCATCATTCAGCATCATCAAGAGTGCGTCAGCCTGCTTTTCGGAGAAAGCACCCATGGACATCTGTACGAAGTTACGGATAGGAATTTGAGTAGCCATAGCGGCAAGCATCTTTCCGTCGCCGTTTTCGGCAGATCCCATCTTGGACATAATTGATGTGATCAAGTTACAAATCTTTCCGCCTACCTTTGTATGTCTTGCATCGTTAAGACAGCAATAGCGGTCAATCTTCTTTGTAATATCAAAATTAGGATTTGGAAGCTCACCGTAAACTGCAGCAAAATCATCGCGGGTAATTGCAGCGATGTTGTTGTAATAGTTAGGTGCAACATCCTTATAATTTGGAATGTCGCAGGCAGGAGCATCAACATAGAGATTTGCGCTGAGCTTGATGTCTCTTGAAGAAGCGGCAACAAGAATATCGAAGTCGCCTGCTTCAACGCACCAATCGTTAATATTTACATTATAGAATGCAAATGCTCTTCTATCTAATTCAATAGAAACCTCTGCTGTTTCGCCTGCTTTAATAAATACCTTCTTAAAGCCGCGAAGCTCCTTTGCAGGACGGAAAATAGTTGATTCCTTATCGGCAACATAAACCTGTGCAATCTCTGCACCGTCAACATCACCTGTATTTGTAATCTTAAAGGAAACCGTTACATTATCCGTATCCTTAATCTTATCTGCAGAAAGCTTAATATCGCTGTATTCAAAGGTTGTATATGATAATCCGTAGCCAAACGGGAATACAACATCGAGATTTGCAGAATCGTAATATCTGTATCCGATATATACGCTTTCCTTATGCTCCGATGTTACAGGACCGCCCGGATAATTTGCGTATGTAGGATTAACCTCAAACGAAGTTGGATATGTTTCGGTTGTTTTGCCTGACGGATTAACCTTACCTGTGAGAATGTTTGCAACAGCGGCACCGCTTGCCTGACCGCCGAGGCCGGAATTAAGAAGTGCCTTTGCACTGTCGAGCCAAGGCATAAGAACAACTGAACCACCTGCAAGAACAACAACTGTATTTGGATTTGCAGCAGCAACATCCTTAACAAGCTTGTTGTGGTTTTCAGGCATATTGATTGTTTCTCTGTCGTAGCCTTCACCCTCAAAATCTTCTGTAAGACCTACAAAAACAACTGCAACATCAGCCTTTTTAGCTGCTTCAACTGCCTGTGCAGTAAGCTGCTGCTGTGTCATTCTTGTTTTAGCTTCCTTCTTGGAAGGTGCGGTTTTATAATAGCCCTGTGCATATGTAACATCAACGCCGAGAGCAACAAGCTCGTCATAGGCGTTAGAAAGCATTGTCGGGTTAATTACAGATGAGCCTGCGCCCTGGAAGCGAGGAGCCTTAGCCATTTCACCGATAACAGCAACCTTTTGACCTGCCTTAAGAGGAAGAATGTTTTCTTCGTTCTTTAAAAGCACCATAGAGCCTTCGGCAATTTTTTGAGCAATCTTGTGATGCTCTGCCTTATCATATGTATGCTCCTTTTCAAGTGCCGGCTTCGATTTAATAATTAAATCAACAACATTGTCAACTCTGTCATTAAGAATTGCTTCGTCCAATGTTCCGTCCTTAACAGCGGCAATAATTCTCCTTGCGTTAAGGTCACCCGAGGTAGGCATTTCGAGGTCAGTACCTGCCTTTAAGCCGTCAACTCTGTCAACCGAAGCACCCCAGTCGGTTACAAGCATACCCTTAAATCCCCATTCGCCACGCAGAACCTCCTGCTGAAGCCAAAAGTTTTGAGAAGCATATGTGCCGTTAATTCTGTTGTATGAGTTCATTACTGTCCAAGGCTGTGCTTCCTTAACAGCAATTTCAAATGCAGGGAAATAAATTTCTCTCATTGTGCGCTCGTCAATTACTTCGTTAAGCACCATACGGAATGCCTCCTGTGAGTTACAGGCAAAATGCTTTAATGAAGTACCAACGCCCTTTGATTGAACACCGTTAATAACAGCAGCAGAGCACTTACCTGCAAGAAGCGGATCCTCTGAGAAATACTCAAAGTTTCTGCCACAGGTAGGAGAACGCTTAATGTTTGTACCGGGACCAAGAATGGTGGAAACCTTTTCCTTAAGGCATTCCTCACCCATTGCTACGCCCTCTTCAAAAAGAAGCTCCTCATCCCACGAACAGGATGAAGTTGCGGCAGGTGGGAAGCAGGTTGTCGGTACAGAGTTACCCAAGCCGATACCGCCTGTCTTTGCCTCGCCTTCTTCGGGAACATAGTCCTTACCCTTTGCCTTACGAAGACCGTGAGGTCCGTCTGTAATCATAATTTGGGGAAGACCAAGCTCTTCGCATGACTCCAAATGCCAGTAGTCAGCACCCGACACAAAAGCAGCCTTTTGCTCGAGGGTCATTTTTCCTACAATTTCAGGATGTTTCATAGTTGGATTCCTTTCCTTTTTAGATATTATAAATTTAACATTTTTATTATACTATAAATTACATAATTTGTCACTAAAAATTTTTAAAAGTTAAAAATCAAACTCGTCGCAGTCGTTATCTTCATTTTCTTCAGCGTTTTCCTCCCTACCCTTCGGCTTTTTATCTTTTAAGAGCGACGACAGTAAAATAAGAATAATTCCCGTAACGCCCAAAGCTACAGCAACGGAAAGTATTATCTTCGATGATGTTGTGAGCTTTACATTAGATTTGCTGAATGCGTTTTGCTCAACAGCAATTATCGGCTTTGTTGTTGCCGTTTGCTCGTCAGTGCTGCTTGAATTATCAGAATACGACGATGTATTCTGCGTTGTGAAAACCTTGTTATTATAAAATTTAGTCGATTTCTCCGTGGTAGGTTTGGTAGTAGAAATCTTTGTGTCTTTAGTGCTTTTAGATGTGCTTTTTTGCTTTGCATTTTTTACAGTAGTTTTATTATTTCCTGTTTTGGTTTCACTGTAATCGCTTTGCTTTGGTGCAGGCACATACAAATCCTGTGCAACGGAATAGATGCGTCCGTTTATATTTAATGAGATGCTTACTAAATTATCATCATATCCGTTATTTATATCAATAGCAACAATATAATCTCCGGAATGTGTTGCCGGATATGAATTAAAATTTGATGCTACATTAAAATATAAATTATCATTTCCGAGATAATCGGTTTCTCCGTCGCTGTCAACAGAAAAATTATATTGCTCGTCTTCATTTGTTATTTGAAAGCCTACGCTTACCTCGTGTGCATCCTCTATAATCGAATCCTCTGATACATTAATATAAACATAAAAGGAGTATTCGTTTGAATCAATTGCATAATTAAAATTTATTGAAGCTCTGCCTGCAATTGATTCACGGATAAAGCTAATAGAAGAAATATTGCTGTTATTCTCCCATTTAACCCTATCAAGATAATCGTCATTGTAAGCATTTGCTTTAATCGGAGCAACCGTTGACATAAATAAAAGAGCCGTTAAGAAAACAACAACAAATTTAAGAGCAACAAAACGGATGCTATTTTGTTTGTTTATGTTGTAATTCATAACAGCACTTCCATAAAATGATTTATTAAATTTTAACATTATTCGACAAAAATTGCAATAATTATTAATATTATCTGCCTCTGTCATAAGAACGGCAAACAAATTTTGCGCCAAGTGATTCGGCAATTTCTCTGCTTTTATTTATGTTTTCTTCGCCTATTACATCTACAACGGAAAGTCGAACATCCTCGCAGAATTGTGAACATTCCTTTGTGAATTTAAGCAATGCGGGGAATGCCTTTTTGGGATAAATATTTCTTGTGATTTTGTCGTAGGAATCGGAATCGGGATCGTTTAACGATATTGAAACTATATCAAATGCTCTGCCGATAGCCTCTGCAGTAGGCTTTTCGTTTATTAAATCGGAAAGTCCGTTTGTATTAAGTCGGATTAATGCGTTAGGCGCGATCTCTCTTAAATATTTAACGGTATTCAATAGCACATCAAGTCTGCTTGTCGGTTCTCCGTAGCCGCAAAAGACGATTTCTTTAACTCCGTCAAAGCTGTAATCATCAATAGCGTTCTTGATTTCCTCAAGGCTCGGCTCGTTATCGCCAAACCACAGATTACTTGCCTCACCTACTGCATTACCCTTTGAACGAATACAAAAGGCACAATTGCACGGGCACTGATTTGTTATATTAAAATATGTTCCGCCTTCAAGAGTGTAAATAATATCAGCCATAGTTAACTCCT
>JBJEPH010000003.1:0-1604 GCA_051881135.1 Eubacterium sp. | reverse complement strand
TTAAGCCTCAGCCAACGCCAAAGCCTTTACTGAAATATTTTTTGTTGTCATAATTAAATTTCCTTTCTACCCGGTCGGTATCTCAACCAACCGGGACTTTTTTAGTTTTAGTTACATTGTCAAATCAAAGCCTTGTTCTTCTTCATAATCATCATTGCTGTTATCGTAATCATATTCATAATCATTACTGTTGCTTACTGCCTTTTTAATCATCATAGCACCAAGCTCAAACAAGGCTTCAAGATTTTGTGATGCAGTTTGTGATTTAGATTCATCAACCTCCTTTTTGTCATTATGGGAAGCACCGTCTCTTTGACCTCTTGCTTGCTTTTTATCAAGTATCATCTGCATTTGCTTTTGGTCGATGGCTTGAGAATTGAGGCTTTTTATTTTCTTCTCTGCACTTAACGAAAGCATATTTGCAAGCAGTCTTGTTAAATCGTTAACGATATTCGCTACATTACTGCTTTGCTCTGTGCTATCGTTAATCTCCATTTCATCTATTGCTTTGATGATTGCATTCTTTATGGAACGGAACTCTTTGTTTTGAATAATATAAACATAATTATTTTTGCTGTCGTAATATGTTGATAGCTTTTTGTTGTTTATGTCGTTCCAAGAATGATAGAGAAAATACAGTTCCTCGTTGTCAAGCAGTAGGAACCATTGTATTTGGTCAACCATTCTCTTCATTTTCTTTGGCAGATATCCGTAAACCTTTTTGCCTTTGTAGTTATTCAATTGTGCTTTCAAATTGTTTACCAGCTTAAGCATTCTGTCGGATAAAACAATATCTCCGTTTTTAATTTGGTCAAGATAAGAGTTAAATTCATCCTTGAGTTCATTCCTTATCTCTGTTTGTTCCTTGAACAGCTTGTATCTTTCGTTACGGAATATGTCAATTGCAAACGATGATTTCATATCCTTTATTGCTTTTGCAGTTAGATAGCCTTGTCCCGATTTTGAATATACAAGTAAATGTATGTGCGGGTGATGCGTTGTATTATGAAACGCACCGTACCATTCAATATCATCTTGACTTATCTTGTGAGCATTTGCAATTTCAATCTCGTTTCTTCGAACAAGATTTTTCCAAGCCTCTGCATTGTTGTAGCCTAACCTTTCGGCATCCTCACGAGTTAAGCTGATTACATGAGTCCAAACAATTCCATCGTGATTGGATACTCTGTCGGCAACCTCATCAAGATTTATTTCATCATCTGTTGATGAAAACAAACCGTGACTGCCTATCTTCTCGACACTCGGTCGCTGAGCCATATATGAAACTAAAGATTTTAACTGCTCGGCTCTGTCAGCATTTCTTTCAACAACTGCGTCAATGAATTCCTTCGCACTGCCTTTGGTTTTGCTTTTGTCATAGTCCTTGTATTCAAGGTAGTCCTTTGTTTCGGGATAACGGTTTGTAATTGTGTTTATCAATTCCTGTTGCTTCTTTGTTGCAGGCTTGCTCTCTATACCTTTAGGTAGCTTTTCAACTCCCTCACGAGTGCCCATATATTTTACAAGCTTTCCGGCATTGACCTTTTTGGGATTTTTAATATATCTGCTGCTTAGAATAATCTGTGCCATTATTCAACACCAAA
>JBJEPH010000002.1:0-23921 GCA_051881135.1 Eubacterium sp. | reverse complement strand
TAAGGGCAATATCTGCCACGATAAACCGTGGTTCGAATTATTACCGTTACCCTAAAGGATTTTATTATGAATAAGGACGCAGTAAAACCTAATAAAGAGCAACAGAGGGTTATAGACACCATAGACGGACCTGTGCTTGTTGTTGCAGGCGCAGGAACGGGTAAAACCGCAACTGTTGTTAAAAGAATAGAACATATCATAAACGACGGCTATGCAACGCCCTGGCAGGTGCTTGCAATAACCTTTACAAATAAGGCCGCCGCAGAGCTTAAGGAAAGGCTTGTAAACACCATCGGAGATGAAGCTAATGATATTTGGGCGCAAACCTTCCATAGTATGTGCGCCCGTATGCTGCGCAGATTTGCCGACAGAATAGGCTATACAGGCCATTTTACAATTTATGATACCGACGACCAAAAGCGTGTTATGAAAAGAGTGCAGAAAAGCCTCGGCGTAGAGGATAAATTTTTGCACCATAAAACCATCCTAAATGAAATCAGTCGCGCAAAGGACAGCTTAATTGACCCAAAGGAATATTATGTTACTAACCGAAACGATTTCAGAAAGGCGAAAATCGCCGAGTGCTACCGTGAGTATCAGCAGGAGCTTTTGCGCAGTGACGCAATGGATTTTGACGATATGATTTTTAATACGGTTAAACTGTTTAGAGAAAACGACGATGTTTTACAGCTTTATCAAAATCAGTTTAGATATATTATCGTTGACGAGTATCAGGACACATCGTATGCGCAATATGTGCTTACATACCTGTTAGCAGGCAATTATCACAATATTTGCGTTGTAGGCGATGACGACCAAAGCATTTATCGCTTCCGCGGTGCAACCATAGAAAATATTATGCGCTTTAAGGAGCGCTACGAGGACGAGGGACTAAAGGTTATTCAGCTTGAGCTTGCAGAAAACTATCGCTCAATGCAAAATATCCTTGACGCCGCCAACTCCGTAATTGCGAATAACAAAACAAGGCTTGCGGACAAAAGGCTTCGTTCCTATGCGGGCAAGGACGGCGAAAAGGTTGTTTTATATACCGCAAATAACGAAATGGACGAGGCGCAGTATATAATCGACGAGATAACCGAAAATGTTAAAAACGGCAGAAGCTATAAGGACCACGCCGTTTTATACCGTATGAATGCGCAGTCGAGAAATATCGAAATTATGCTTGCAAAATCGGGCATTGCATACAAAATTATAGGCGGAAACCGATTTTTTGACCGTAAGGAAATAAAGGATATTGTTTCGTATTTTGCCGTTATCAACAATACGGCTGATAATGTTAGGCTTCAGCGAATTATAAATGTTCCCAAGCGTGGCATAGGCGACACAATGTTCAATTATATTTTGGAAATTGCCGCCGCAAATAAAATGACAGCCTTTGAGGTTTGCGAGCATGCAGACGAATTTGCAAAAACACAGCGAAGCGCCGGCAAGCTAAAGGCATTCTGCGATATGATAAATCAATTCCGCGAAGCCTTGGAGGACGGCGAAAGCGTAAACGACTTGCTTCAGGACATTCTCAGCGAAACTCATTATTTTGAGTATCTTGAGGAGGATGATCCCCAAAAGGCAGAGGACAGAAAGGCAAATGTTCAGGAGCTTTCTTCTATGTTTGTGAAGTATGAAAGCGAGGACGAGAGCTTCACCCTTCAGGACTTTTTAGAGGATGTTGCGCTTGTGTCGGATATCGATTCCTACAATGCAGACGAGGACAGCGTTGTATTGATGACCCTGCACTCTGCAAAGGGCTTGGAATTCCCCGTTGTGTTCATTCCAGGTATGGAGGAGGGCATATTCCCCGGAAGCCAAAGCCTGTACAGCGAGGAGGATTTGGAGGAGGAGCGCAGGCTTGCTTATGTAGGAATTACACGAGCAAGAGAAAAGCTGTATCTCGTTTCTGCCCGTCAAAGAATGCTTTACGGCACCACAAACAGAAATATGCAGTCACGCTTTGTAGGAGAAATACCGAGCAGCGTTACGGTTGACAAAACGGTTAAGCAGCAGGGATACGGCTCGTCAAACGGCTATTTGTCGCATTTCGGCACACCTGCAAAGCCAAGCAAATACAGCCGTTCAACGCCTATTGACGGAAATTATAAGCAAAGCTCGAGCGTGTCCCGTATTTTCGGTCAGGTCAAAAACGATGCGCCTGAGCAAAGCAATCTTTCCTATAATGTCGGCGATACGGTTCGCCATAAATCCTTTGGTACAGGCGTTATTATCAGCGTTCAGCCTATGGGCAACGACTCGCTTATGGAAATTGCTTTTGATAAGGCAGGCACAAAAAAGGTTATGGCAAACTATGCCAAGCTCGAAAAGCTATAATTTATATATTATAATATGCATAGTAAAATATTTCCAAAATATTGACAATTTATTAACAATATAAAATTTTGCGCAATTCAATATATAGAAATCAAAAAGCATAAAATCAGCACTACACCACCATATGTAGTGCTGATTGTTTTTTAGGGCTTGTAAAATGTTACAAATATTACAAACAATTTTTTAAATTCCGTCAATTCACCTAAAATATTAATTTAATACGCTAAAGTGTGAAATTACAGAACCACAAAATGTAGTGGTCGCCTGTAATTTTAATAATAACAAAGCCTTAATGAGTGTACAAAATGCACAAAAAAACTATTCAAAAAAAGTTGACAACTTATGCAACTGTGCTATAATGTCGCCAGTTTTTCGTAATACTGTAAAAGAGCCCTATGGCTCATACCATTATGAAGGAGACTGAAAATGACTAACCAATCAAAAGCGAGAAGAGGAGTTGCAAAAACCCTCTTGGCGATAGTGTTTGTGTTTATCGTTCTTGTATCAACCTTTGCTTCAACGGCAGTTGCAGGAAGCTTTGGAAAATATGATGTTAAGGTAATTGACGGCGCAAACACATTAACAATCAGCACAGCCGATACGCAGGCGAGAGAAATTTTGGCAAATGCCGGTATCAGCCTGGGCGCAAACGATAAGCTCGACACCACTTCATTTGAAGAGGGAAACGGCGGCATCATTAAAATAAGCAGACAAACAACAATTAATGTCGATTTCGACAGCAAAATAAGCACCTATCAGGTTTATTCAACAACTGTCGGTGACGCACTTGTGGAAATAGGCGCAGTAGTTAAAAAGGGTTCAAAGATTAATTATGACCTTTCATCACCTGTTGTTAACGGTATGGTTATCGAGTTAAAATCGCCGTCCTTCGTTAATCTCAAGGTTGACGGAAAGACCACAAAGTATGCCATTACCGAGGGCACGGTAGCAGATTTGATAGCGTTCGCAGGCGTTGAGCTTGGCGAGGACGATTATACAAAGCCCGCTTTGGATAAGAAGCTCAAGGAGAATATGAAGGTAACTGTTTACAGGGTAGAATATAAAACCGTTACCGAAAAGGAAAAGCTTACCTTTTCAACAAAGGAAATCAAGGACAGCTCAATGTATGAGGGTCAGAGAAAGACCGTTAAAAAGGGCGTAAAGGGCGAAGCTGATGTAACATATAAGGTTATGTATGTTAACGGCAAGGAGGACTCAAGGGAAAAGCTTTCCTCCGTAACAACAAAGAAGCCTGTTCAGGCTGAGGTTAAGGTTGGCACAAAGAAATCAAACGGTGCTTCCGATGTTAAGCCTAACGGCGTTAATTCCAAGAACGGCTTTACGGTTGGCCAAACAATAAACGGCAGATATTCCCACTATTGTGCCTGCGCAACCTGTAACGGCAATTCAAGAGGCGTAACCTCCTCGGGTAAGCGCATAAGAAACGGTATGGCAAATCCGTACTATGTTGCGTGTAACTGGCTTCCTTTAGGCTCTGTAATCAATGTTGACGGCAAAAACTACACCGTTGTTGACAGAGGCGGAAGCGGCTTGTCTAAGGTTGGCAGAATAGATATTTTCACCCCAAGCGGACACAGCGATTGTTATCGTCTCGGTGTTGGAGGCTGTAAAATAACCATTGTTCGTCTCGGCTGGTAAATTAAATATAACGAAAACCGCTTGTTTCGATTAAGCGGTTTTATTTTTTAGACGCTTTTCGTATAATCGGACGATAAAGCAACCTTTTTCTATTATATGTTGAATTTCTGAGGAATTTATGTTATAATTTATCCACAAAACGAAAGGTGAATACTTTATGGATAAGCGTGTATTGCGAACAAGACTCGCCGTATTTAATGCGGTTATAGATATTTCCTCCGAGAAAAAATTAGAGGATGTAAAGGTTATTGAGCTTTGCGACAGAGCGCAAATCAATAAAAGCACATTTTATCTTCATTTTTCTTCGCTTGACGATTGCTATGCCCAAACATCAAAGTTTTTTATGGACAAGCTTTTAAATCTTATTAATGATTTTGACTATAAGGAATTAGCTGTTAAGCCCGAGAAAACCGTTGATTACATTCTTGATATTGCAGAGCAATATACAAATTACATCAACCGTTTTAAAAACAGCATCATTTATGACAATGCACTCAGCTATATGAAAAATATGTTCTACGAGCGCATTTGCAATGATTTGGGAATATCCGAGGAAACCGATTATTCTACTGCCGTAAGGGCTTCCTTCATCATTTCGGGAATAATTGATGTTATAAACAGATACATAGATAACTTTAATCATGACGAATTACGCAACGCGATTGTTGACATAATTAAGGGCTCAGCCTCTAATTTCAAACATCAATAAAAATTCACAGGCGCCGTTTTAAAAAGACGGCGCCGTATTTTTGTTATTTTTTAATTATAGTTGTCAGTTGTTATCAATTCAATCAGGTATTGCCCGTTTTTGTTTGACAGCACAAAGGTTAAATAAGTGTCAACCTGCTTATTTTTAGGGTCATACAATGCAGAGCTTTCCGAGGGTTCGGCTTTTATAAAAACATCAAAGCACCATTCTTCTTTGTCAACTCTGTAATCGGTTTGATAAATATTAATTAGAGCGGCTTTTTTGTATCCGAAAAAATCGTCTTCATGAAAAAAGCCGTTCACGGTATCATTTTTATCGCAGTATTGCTTCATTCCGTCAAAATCGCCGTTTGAAAAGCAGTCAAAAAAGCCTTCTATTGTGTCAATCGCCTTTTTTGAACCGCATTGTGTATAAATTGTTGCAATGGAATGTCCGTTGCTTAAAAAGACCGCAAATTGTGCGTATTCGCCGCTTAACAGACTATTATCCTTGGTTGGAGTAAGCTCATTTCCGTCTAAAAGATAGCAAGCGTCAGGGGCTTGCGACTTATTTGCAGAATTATTAAATGTTATTTTGCCCAGCAGAGTTATTGAATATTTTGATTCCTCGGTATATTCCTTATCCAAAACCTTGAAATCCATTGCGTTTAAAAGCGTTATTAGGGTATCTATACTAACTCCGTTTTCAAAATCGCTTATTTCAAAATTTGATTGATAAACCTTGCAATAGTCCAAAAGCTCATCACCCGACAGGGATTGGGCATAATGCTGATGAAGATTGGTGCAGTTTCCGTCAATGTTCATAACCTCCAAGCTTTTGTCGGGCGTGCATAAAGCGTCAAATTGTGTGACCGTATAATCACTGCCTGCACAGCTTGCGTTTATACAGCTTTCAATATTTTTCAGATTTGCGCATATGTCACTGCTAAGCATTTCAATTTCCTGCTCAGAATATCCGTTTTGCTTTTTAGGCAGGTAAACTATAAGAAATGATGTCAACGAAATAGCTGCAACTAAAATCAGTGCTATTATCGTTATAAATAAATTTTTGTTTTTTCTGTTTTTCTTAACCTCTCCTATATATGCCTGCTCTGTTAGCGCAAAAGCCTCCTTTTGCGTTACTCTTTTGCAATTAAGCAGCTCGCTTATACTGATATCAAGAGCCTTGCTTAAGTTGCTTAGCACTTCAATATCCGGATAATTTTTGCCGTTTTCCCATCTTGAAACTGCCTTGTCCGTAACGTGGATTTTATCCGCAAGCTGTCTTTGGGTTAATCCCTGCTCCTTTCTTAACTCGCAAACAAATTTGCCGAAATCGTATTTGTTCATATCTACACTTCCCTTCTCCTTAAGTGTACATCATAATTTGCAAAATGTCACTCTATCAAAGTAAGAATTACGCAAAATCGATGAAATTTTACTGTATTATTTGTAAATGATTTATCGACAGCCTATGATTTAATCTTATAGTTTTTTCTTTTATGCCCATAATAAAACGGGTGATAATGTGTTTTATGTATTCAGGGACGAGGTGTTAAGCGTAGAGCTTGACGATATTACGGCAGACGATTTGGTTTTAGGCTATGTAAAGTACGGGGATATTGACAAAATATCAAATGTCTTTTCACTGCCGTCAAAATGTGTTGATTTGTGCAGAAATGACAGTGATTTTTTCCATTTTGATGTTGAAAAAACAGACGCCTGCATATTTGCTAAATTAAAGCTTATTAATCCGAGTGAAATAAAGGTTGACAGCGACAGCCTTGCGGTTTTCATTAAGAAAAATCTGTTTTTGATAGTGGATATATGCGACACCGACGGCTCGATAAGAGATAAGCTGCTGTACACAAAAAACCGCTTTCTTCCGGGAGAAATCAGCATTTCGCGCATAGCGCTTGCATTTCTTGAAAGCACGGTTTTGGGTGACAGCAAGTTTATTGAGCATACTCAGAATGAAATCGAAAGGCTCGAGCGCGAGGTTATTGAAAACAAAACGGACAAAAGCTTCAATTTAAACCTTTTGTCCTGCAAGCAAACTCTGCTTTATATGCACAACTATTATGAGCAGCTGCTTGATATTGCGCAGGCATTTTCGGACTGGCACGAGGATATTTTTGAAGAAAGCGAGCTTCAGTATTTTAACTCCTTTTGCGAAAAAATTAAGCGACTTTTAGACAATATAAATCTGCTCAGGGACAGCGTTATACAGCTTCGTGACGCCTATAATTCGGCACTCGAATTAACGCTTAATTCAAGTATGAAAATTTTTACCGTGTTTACGGTGTTTTTTTCACCGCTTACCCTTATTTCAGGCTGGTACGGTATGAATTTCACCTCTATGAAGGAGCTTGACTGGAGGTTTGGATATCTCATTCCGATTGTTCTCAGTTTGAGCGTTGTTGCGATTTTATTCGCTTGGTTTCGGCATAAAAAATGGATTTAACCAAAATTTAACTCGAATTGCATAAATATATAATTTATTTTGTTACATTTAGATTGACATTAAATATTTATATATGATAATATATGATATATATGCGATGTCGGATGTTGCTTATGCCGACAGATTGAGATTATTCATTAGAGGGAAAAGCGTGAAAGTATTTTTATTGTATGTTTTGCGTTATTTTATGGCAATAATTTATGCTCCGTTGAAATTACTGCCTGTTAAGCGCAATAAAATCACCTTTTTGAGTCGCCAGGCTAATGATGTAAATTTAGATTACCGTTTGTTACAGGATTACATTAAATCGCAAATGCCTGACGCTCAGTATGTTAATATTTGCAGACGCTACGAAAAGGGCTTTTCGGAGTATTTGGTATTTGTTCGCAACATACTTAGGAGTCTTTATCATATGGCAACCTCAAGCGTTTGTGTTATTGACGGCTACTGGCCGGCCGTTTCAATGCTAAAGCACAAAAAGAGCCTTAAGATTGTCCAAATTTGGCATGCGATGGGTAAAATTAAAAAATCGGGCTATCAGTCACTCGGCAAAAAAAGCGGACGAAATCCCGAAATTGCCAAGGCAATGTGTATGCATAAAAATTATGATGTAATCATTGCCGGCGCAAAGGCATGGAACCCGTTTTATTGCGAGTCGTTCGGTGTTGAGGAAGATGTTCTTATGAATTGCGGTTTGCCGAGAATAGATTTTCTTTTGTCAACAGAGCAGGAAAACCGCAGGAGAATTTTGGAGGCATATCCCGAATTTAAGGATAAAACGGTTTTGCTCTATGCGCCCACCTTCCGTAAGGGCTGGGACGCAAACTGGAACAGCTTTGAGGACCGCATAGATTATGACAAATATGCTTTGATAGTTAAGAGCCATCCTAATCAGGAGCTTGCCATAGGGGAAAATGTATATACCTGCGATGATTTTTCTTCGGTTGAGCTTCTTTCGGTATGCGACTATTTAATTACCGATTATTCCGCCATAGCGGTTGAAGGTGCAATACTCAATTGCAAAACCTTCTATTATGTTTACGATTATGATGAATATATCAAACACAACGGGCTTAATATTGACCTGTTTGAAGAAATGCCGGGTTGTGTTTTCAGAAACGCAGGCGAGCTGTGGGAGGCTATCCAAAAGGAATATCCGCAGGACAGCCTAAACAGATACCGCGAAAGGTTTGTGCCCGAAAAATTAGGCGTTTCCACAAAAACAGTCGGAGATTACATTATTAACTCAATGGAGAACATAAAATGAAATTCGTAAAATCCTGTTTCAAAAAGCTTAAGCTGATTGTACTGTATTTCAGAAGAATATTATTTGTAAAAAATCATTTTAAGGTGCCGTTTTTTAAAAAGCTTAAGGCTAATTTCGGCGGTGGCTATTTAGCAGACCAATACGCATTATACGATTTTGACCGTAACGACAAAAACGAATATCTTTCGGAGTTTGATTGGTACAAATCCCGTTATATCAACGAGCCGTTTGATTTTATGATGAATAACAAGGTTGTTTGCAATTTAGTTCTCGGACAGTATGTAAGGGTTGCTCAAACCTATGCCGTAAAAAACAAGGGCTTGCTCACCTCGCAGGATGACGAATATACAACATATGATGAGATTTACGATTTGCTAAAGGAAAAGGGCAGCTTAATTGTTAAGCCCTACGGCAAAGGAAAGGGCATCGGCGTATATCAGTTCAGATATGCCGACGGCAAGACCTATGTCGGAGCTGATGAAAGCTCAAAGCAGGAGGTTATATCCATATTGAAAAACAGCGATGATTGGATGCTGTGCGAATACATAAATCAGCATCACTATTCATCGGATATATACGATAAAACCGCCAATACCATACGCCTGATTACTCTTAGAGATCCAAAAACAAATAAGATTAAGATTTTCTTTGCCGTTCAGCGTATCGGCACCTCAAAAACAATTCCGGTTGACAACGGAAGCAAGGGTGCATTGGTTAGCAAAATAGATTTGGAAACAGGAGAGCTGTCCGAAGCAAGAACTCTGCACAACCATAATGTATATGAACGCCATCCCGATTCGGGTGCGCAGATTAAGGGCGCAGTTGTTGCAAATTGGGACATCATCAAAAGAGATATACTTGCCCTTGCCAATAAGGTATCGTTTATGAACTTTGTTGCGTGGGATATTTTGGTTACGGAGGATGGTATGTGCATCATAGAGGCAAACACCTCCTCGGGAGTTAATATTATTCAGCTTTGGGGCGGTCAAAGGCAGGATGAGTTAGGCGATTTTTACCGTTACCACAAGGTTATTAAAAAGTAGGAACTGAAATGAAGTATATTATTATGGCAGACGGAAAAGGCCGGCGATGGAATAATTTCGATAATATTCCTAAGCATCTTATCGAAATAAACGGAGAAACGCTGCTGAGCCGTACAGTTAGGCTTTTAAATGAATTTAACAGTGATGCCGAGGTAATTATTACCTCTCATGATCCAAGGTACGAGGTAGAAGGCGCAAGGCGCTATGAACCCCGTAATAATATGCTGGAGATTGATAGATTTACAGAGGAATTAATTGAAGATGATATATGCTTCCTTTACGGCGACACATATTATTCCGAAAAGGCTATGGAAACAATAACGACGACAGAAGCCGACGATTTGATGTTTTTCGGAAACGGAAAAGCCATTGTTGCAATAAAGGTAAAGGATGCCTCTGTATTTCGCTATCATGTAAACCGCGTAAGAGAATTATTCATTAAGGGCGAAATTCGGCAATGTATAGGATGGCAGGTATATCAGTCATTTTTAAATCTTCCGTTCGGGGAGAAGAAAATAGTTGATAAATATGTTTTTATAAACGATAACACCAAGGATTTTAATGATCCTAAAGATTTAGATAATTGCAGGAGAAATTAACATATGGGAGTTAAAAGGACGCTAAAGAAAAATCTTGTTAGCTTTTTAGCCTTTAAGGATGTCTCAAACGGTTTTTCCGTAAAGGGTGCAAGAAAATGGACCCGTCAGGTTTTAAGAAGCTATTTTAAGGACAGCAATTATTCCTATAAAGAAACAAGATGGGCTGTAAAAAGAGGATTTTTGCCGTCACAGGTAGCAGGCCTTGAGTTAAATGAGAGCAATTACAGAGATACTGTTTCGGCAAAGGATTATGCATTCCTTCGTCCTCTTAACGGAGTTTATTATAAGTGGATTGCGGACAGAGTTACGATTAATGAGGTTTTCAAGCCTTATCGAGACAAAATGCCAAAATGCTATTATCATATCATAAAGAGAAATAATGACAGCTTTATAATCCCTATGCTTGACCCCGATGCAGGAGATACCTTTGATGATGTTTTAGGCTTGATAAAGGATAAGGGCAAGGTTAGAATATGCTATGCACGCCGTAAAAACAACAGCTTGGTTGAGTGGAAGGATGATAAATTATTCCTTGACGGAAAGGAACTGCCTGCCCATATTCTTAAAAGGCTCATTGACGGGTGCAGGAGACCGCTTGTAATTATGGAGGATGTTGAGTCCGCCGAGGATTTTAAAGGCGGGGAGCTTAACCTTGTTGTGTTCAACTCGCAGGGAGATAATCCTGTAATAGGCGATGCATATATTAAATTTACGCAAAGCAATAGTAAGAGTATGCCTGTCTTTTCAAAAGCAATGGAGGAGCTTGAGGAAGAGCTTGACGATATTGCTCAGGCACAGGCAGAGGCTGAAAACGAGGATGATAACAGCGTTGATATTTCCGAGGGTGATGATAATGACAGCGAGGAAAACGACAGCTCTGCAATTTATGCTAATGTCGATATAGCAAGCGGTAAAATATCCGATGCCGTCAGCATAATCGAAGATAGGAAGGTACCTCAGCAAAAAAATCCAAACAACGATAGCGATTTTCCCGAATTTGTTCCGTATTGGGACGAAATCAAAGCAACCATAGACAGTATGTGCAGATTTGCTCCTCAGCTTGAATTCTTTGGCCTGAACATTGTAATATGCAGGGACGGTTTCAAAATTGTTTGGATATTAAACCATCCCATGTATCCTAAGGTTGTTCCGTTCAGCAAGGAAACATCGGATTATTTGAAATATAAGGTAGCTCAAAAGAAAGAGGCTTATAAAGGTATTGGAACAAAGCTGTCAAGAGGCGCACATAAGTTGTCGCGCAAGATTCGCTCAATTTATGCAAAGCTCCTTTTCCCAAAGGGACTTTTGCCTTATTTGGCTGTTAAATTTCCAAAGGAGCAGTTAAAGGATTTCTTTACAAATAAGGACACAAGCCTTAAGGAAAAGCTTTGGGCGTTTAAGCACGGCTTTATTTCATATCGCATACATCAGTACGGAATTACAGATGAAAATTATCATAATTTTATATCTGATTTTGAATACAGATGGCTTAGACATATTAATCCAAAATATAAAGAGTGGATGGAAGACAAAATTACCGTAAAATATATCTGCTCGGATTATAATGAATTCTTCCCGGAGTATTACTATCATATCAGCCTTAAAAACGGAAATAACAAGGTTGTTTCGATGATGGATTGCCCTGAGGGATATTCAAATACATATGATGATATCTTTAGGCTTGTTAAGGAGAAGGGCTCTTTGGCGTTAAAGCCGGATGAAGGCTCTCACGGAGACGGCTTTTACAAATTCTCATATGACGACGGTAAGTATTATCTTAACCATGAGGAAGCTCAGGCACAGGATGTTTTGAACATTCTGCAGGATGTTAATAATCAGTATTTGATAACAGAATATATAGATATGCACCCCGTTATTAAAAATATTTATTCGGGCTCGGTAAACACCATACGAATGCTTGTGTTTAAAAGGGACGGAAAAACTCCCGAAATCGGCAATGCATATATGAGATTCGGCTCTAAAAGGACAGGCGCCGTTGATAATATGGGCGCAGGCGGTATGTTTGCCAAGATTGATATTGATACGGGCAGATTTTATGATGCTAAAATTATTGAGGCAAACGAAATTAAACCGTGCTTATATCATCCGGATACAAATGTAAAAATAGAAGGATATCTTCCTAATTGGGAAAAGGTTAAGGCAGATGTTCTCAGGGTTGCCAAAAGCATTCCTCAGCTGGAATATTTCGGCTTTGACCTTGCGCTCACAAGCGAAGGGCTTAAATTCCCCGAGATAAACCGTTTTCCGGATTATCCTGCTATTGAAAAGCTTTCTCCTCAAACTATGGACTATCTTCTCTATAAGCTTGAACAGAAAAAGCTCTCCTACGGAAGCAAGGATTTCAGAGGAAGCAGGCTTGTTAAATTGCCGAAAAGATAAAATACATAGGGTAACGGTAATAATTCGAACCACGGTTTATCGTGGCAGATTTGCCCTTACTCTTCGTTAAAATACTCGTTAATCCGAAAGGATTAACTGCGTTTTTGCCTTGATTAAGACCAAATCTGCACACGATAAACTGCATTTTTGACGGGTTCGGATTACTACCGTTACCCTAGGCAGAGAATTAAAAATTTAACAGAAATTATTAAAAGGAGTGAAGTTTTTCACTCCTTTTTCATATAATAATACGGTGATATTATATTATGAAATCAAATGAGGGTGTAATTTCCTATACAGCTCTGCCCCATATCCATATTGTAGGCGCAAACCGTTGCGTGATTGACGGCTTGAAGGGTATTGTTGAATATTCTGCTACTGTTATAGAGCTGAATCTGGGCAAATATTGCGTAAAAATTCTCGGCGACGGCTTGCATATAGACTCATTTTCGCACGAGGGCGCGGTAATTGAGGGCACAATAATTTCCGTGGAGCTGAAATCTTGTTAATCAGGCTTATTCGCTGGCTGTTGGGATATGTGGAATTTGAATTTAGCAACGGCTTTTCTCAGGGCTTTGTTGAAGATTTATTTGATTTGGGAATACGGGCATATAATATCAAAACAACTGAAAACGGAATAAAAGGCGAGTGCAAAACAGGCGATTATAAAAGACTTCACAGAATTGCACTCAAGCACGGCGGCTGTGTTAAAATCACAAAAAAGCACGGCGCGGTTTTTCCACTGTTAAAGCTTCGCTCCCGCTTCAGCCTTGCCGTCGGCGCCCTTGCCTTTATAATTGTTTTTTGCACGGTATCGGGCTTTGTATGGCAGGTGGATATTGTAGGAAATGAGCGCATATCGGAAAAGCAGATTATGTCTTTTTTACAGGAAAACGGCTTTGAAAGGGGCGTCAGCAAAAGAAGCGTCGATAAGGATTATCTTGAAAGCCTTATGCTTGCGTCATTTCCCGATATTGCGTGGGCGCATATAAATTATAACGGCTCGCTTGCAAGGGTTGAAATCAGTGAAACCGTGCCTAAGCCGACGGTTAACGACCAAAAGGGTATATATAATGTTAAGGCGTCAAGGGACGGAATAATAGTAAGCAATACTGCCTACGAGGGCTGGGAGGTTGCCAAAGCAGGCGACGGCGTAGTTAAGGGCGATTTGCTTATCTCGGGTGTTCATAAAACAAACGAAAACACAAACAGCGCCTTTGCCCACGCAAGAGGGGTGGTTATGGCAAAGGTTGAGGACGATTTTTCGCTTACTGTCAGCCGTGAACAGCGCTATAAGCAATATACCTCTAAAAAAACATATACCGAGCTGTATTTTTTCGGTATCAGAATTGCCCTGCATTTACCGCTCGGAGATTTGCCCAACGCCGATGTCAGCGAAAACGCGAAATACATAAGACTTAATAAACGCAATCTCCCCGTAGGCATTATAAAAAAGTCCGTATCCTATTATGATATGTGCAGCAGACGGCTGAGTGACAGCGAATTAAATAAGCTTATGAGCGAGGAGATAGAAAAATCGCTTGCCGATACCTATAAGAATGATGAAATATTATCCAAAAAAATAAATATTTCTTTAAATGCAAACAACGCAACAGCCAAAGGCACAGTTATCACCCTGCAGGATATAGCACAGGAGGTCAAGATGACGGTAAAGAAAAAATAAACTAATTTTCATTTTTGGTTGAATAAAAAATTAGTCTGTGTTAAAATTATGATGAGAAAATTCGGGAGGTTCAAATTATGCAAATGACTTTTCGCTGGTTTGGCAAGGAAAAGGATACCGTTTCACTTGAGCAAATCAAGCAAATACCAAATGTTGTCGGCGTAGTTCCTGCCCTCCACGATTTGCCTGCTGGCGAGGCGTGGACAATGGACAGAGTTCAGGCAATGTATGATGAAATCACTGCGGCAGGACTCACTATGGAATGCATCGAGAGCGTAAATGTTCACGAGGACATAAAAATAGGCTTGCCCACAAGGGATAAGTATATCGAAAATTATAAAACATCTATTCGCAATTTGGCGAAGGTAGGAGTTAAGGTTATATGCTATAACTTTATGCCTGTTTTCGACTGGACAAGAACGGATTTATATATGCCTCTGCCGGACGGCTCCACCTGTCTGTGCTACGACGGAAAGCAGGTTGAGGGCAAATCTCCCGAGGATATGTTTAAGGAGATTGACGACAACTCAAACGGATACGCTATGCCCGGATGGGAAACAGAGCGTATGGGCGAAATCAAGGAGCTGTTTGAAAAGTACAAAAATGTTACGGCAGACGACCTTTGGGCAAATCTAAAGTATTTCCTTGACGCCATTATGCCCGTATGTGAGGAATGTGATGTAAAAATGGCAATTCATCCGGACGACCCGCCGTGGCCGATTTTCGGCTTGCCGAGAATTATTACGGGCAAAAAAGCAATAGAAAAGCTTTTGGCTATCGTTCCGTCAAAATATAACGGCATAACCCTTTGCACAGGATCGCTCGGCGCAAGCCCTAATAATGATATGGTAGAAATTATAAAGGCGGCAGGCGACAGAATTTATTTTGCACATCTTCGTAATGTGCAGATAAATAATCAGTGGTTTAACGAAACCTCCCACGAAAGCAACGCAGGCTCTCTTGATATGTACGAAATCGTTTGTGCGCTTCAGGAGGTTGGCTTTGACGGTTATATCCGTCCCGACCACGGCAGAATGATTTGGGGCGAGGTAGCAAGACCGGGCTACGGCTTGTTTGACAGAGCGTTGGGCGTAAGCTATCTTAACGGTCTGTGGGAAGCAGTTGAAAAATCAAGAAAATAAAACGGAGAGATGATAAAATGACACACGAAAACTTGAAGGGCAGAGTTGCAGTTGTAACAGGCGGCGGCGGAGTTCTTTGCGGACAGTTTGCAAAAACTCTTGCAAAGCAGGGCTGTAAGGTTGCCGTTTTGGATTTGAATGAGCAGGCGGCTCAAAAATGTGCAGACGAAATTGTTGCAGACGGCGGTGAAGCCATTGCCGTTGGATGTAATGTATTGGAGCAGGAGTCTATGCAAAGGGCAAGAGATATCATTGCCGAAAGGCTCGGCACCTGCGATATCCTTTTAAACGGCGCAGGAGGCAATAATCCTAAGGGCACAACAACAAAGGACACCCTTGAAAAAATCGACCTCGTTCAAAAGGACGAAAACATAAAAACTTTTTTCGATTTGGACGCAAACGGCATTTCCTTTGTGTTTAACCTTAATTTTTTGGGAACACTTATTCCCACGCAGGTTTTTGCAAGAGATATGGTCGAAAAGAAAAACACCTGTATCGTTATGGTAACCTCTATGAACGCCTTTAGACCGCTTACAAGAATTCCGGCATATTCTGCCGCAAAGGCTGCAGTAAAGAACTTTACGGAATGGATGGCAGTCCACTTTGCACCTATGGGCATAAGAGTAAACGCTATCGCACCGGGCTTCTTCTCAACAAAGCAGAATGCATCGCTTCTGTGGAACGAGGACGGTTCCCCTACGGAGCGTACGGGCAAAATCCTTGCCGCAACCCCTATGGACAGATTCGGCGAGCCGGAGGAGCTTGACGGCACATTGCTGTTTCTTTGCGACGAAGCATATTCCGGCTTCATCACAGGCGTAAATATCCCTGTTGACGGCGGCTTCAACGCATATTCAGGAGTATAAGCTAACAAAAAATTATCCCACTATGGTAAATATCACCATAGTGGGATTTGTGCATTATTTTGTTTTCTTTTTTCTGTTTCGCAGGATAATCATAAATATCATACCGATAACTCCGCCTCCGGCGTTCATCATCATATCAGTCATTGTGTCAACCAATCCGATGTAGCCGTATTCATTGTTGTATTTAGCCAAATCAAAGCCTGCGGTTTCGGGTCCTGCCTTTGCAAGCTGAAGATTTGTACCGTGCAGGGTATCCATTAAAAATTCATAAAATTCCCAGCCCACAGCTATGGAGAGCGCAAACATCAAGGCAAAAATTGCTGCAAGGGTTGCCGCGCACTGCCCCTTCTTTCTTTGAATAATAACGGCAAAGTCATAGCCGAATACCGCACAGACAAAGCCCGACAAAATGTGCGAATAATTATCAAACCACCATAGCTTGTCAAACAAGCCGAGATATGAGCCGAAAACAATACCGCTGAATATAATAAAATTCAGCATTGTTTGGCTGAGAGGCGGAACCTCGATGATAAAGCTTGTGTGACCGAAAACCTGAAACATATCCCACAGATGCGTAAAGATGAAGCAGAAAACGCTTTCAAATCCCATAACCACATCGCCTTTTATAAAGGAATATGTTGCACAGATAATCATAGCCACTCTGACGATTATCCAAAAAACAAATTGTCCTCTCGGGATATCCTTTACAGAGTATTTTCTCAATTTATACGCCATATTTAACTCCAAATTATATTATACTTAATTTTACTTATATACTATATTTTTCATCACATTTTACTATTTATATACGATTTTGTCAAATATTAGTTTGCAATGCTAAACAAATAATTAACAAATTTATTTTTTGTTGTTTTACCCATTATTATTTGCTATAATCGTCACGGTCTGAACAAAATTAGTTCAAAATTTTATTTTAAAAGGTGAAGTTATGGATAAATTTGTTACAAAGTATGATGTTGAAAAAACAATGTATCAGAAGTTTGAGGCTTCTGTAAAGGCTCGCGGTAATAAGCCTTGCTTTTATTACTACAATAATACAATTAACTGGAATCAGGCAGGCGAAATGGTTGAGCTTTGCGCTGCCGGTATGCTTGCCAACGGCGTTAAAAAGGGCGACAGAGTTATTATCTGCGCACCTAATATGCCACAGGCAATTTGCGCAATTTATGCCGTAAACAAAATCGGTGCCATCGCGTCTATGCTCCATCCGCTTTCATCGGCAAGCGAAGCACAGTATGCTAAAAATCTTGTCGGTGCAAAATTTGCTTTCTGCTTTGATGTCAGCGAAAAGGCATTTGCAGGTATGGAGGACACAATAGTTGTTAAGTGCAGAACAGCAGAGTATTTTCCGCGCTCACTCTTCGGCTTTGCCGCTAACCTTACATATAAGAAGAAGATTAAGGGCAAAACTGCTCCTGCAACAAATGTAAAGAAGCTTATTGAATTCCCTGAGCTTTTAAAGGAAGGTAAGGCTTACGCAGAAAACAATAAGGTTGAAACCGAAACCGACCCTATGGCAACTGCTGTAACTATGATGACAGGCGGTACAACCGGAAATCCAAAGGCTGTTATGCTTTCAAACTATGCTATTAACTCTCTTTCCTATGAGGTTGAGGATGTAGTTAATACAGTGCTTAACGACCCTGTTGATCCCGATAAGGATTGTATGCTTACAGCGCTTCCCGTTTTCCACGGCTTCGGCTTCGGTATGTGTATGCATTATTCAATGATTACGGGAATGCCGCAGGCTCTGTTCCCGCAGTTTGATGCAAAGATGTGCTCGGACGCTATCAAAAAGTATAATATCAGCTTTGTTTTCGGTGTTCCTGATTTCTTTGAAAAGGTGTATAAGGCAGGCTATCTCAAGTGCAACCTGTCCCATATGAAGCTTATCGGCTCAGGCGGTGATGTTGTTCCTTATTCACTTACAGAGAAAATGGACCGACTTTTGAAGGAATACGGCGCAAAGGTTCATTTCGTTTCGGGCTACGGCTTGACGGAATGTGTAACCGTTTGCACATTTACCCATCCTTTGCGTGAGGCAAAGCAGGGCTGTATCGGTATCACAACATATAATGTAGAGTCCTGCGTTGTTAAGCCGGGCACAACCGAGGTTATTCACGGTGAGGACGGTGAGCTTTGCATTTATGCTCCTACTCTTATGCAGGGATACTGGAACGATCCTGAGGAAACTGCAAAGGTTCTTGTTCAGCACGAGGACGGCAGAGTATGGCTTCATACAGGCGATATGGTATATCAGGACGAGGAAACGGGAGATATTTACTACCGTCAAAGATTAAAGAGAGTTTACAAGATTTCAGGCTATCTTGTTTATCCGTCCTTCATCGAGGAAAGCTATCGTGCAATGGCAGAAATCTATGATTGCTGTGCCATCGGTGTAGGTCCCGAGGGCTCAACACAAATCAAGCTTTTTGTCGTTAAAAATAAAAAATACCAAAATGATGACGAGGATGCTCTTACTGAAAAGATTATTCAATTCGGCCTGCAAAACCTTTCAAAGTGGTCCGTGCCAAAGACGGTTGAGTATATCGACGAGCTTCCGAGAACAAAAATCGGCAAGGTTGACTTTAAGGTACTTAAATAATAAACAAATAATAAGCACTGTTCAGCAATGAGCAGTGCTTTTCTATTGACATTCAGATAAAAAATGATAGAATTATATTGAATAGTATTTTAACAAAAAGTAAGGGTAATATCTGCCACGATAAACCGTGGCTCGAATTATTACCGTTACCCTAATAATTGAAATCAGGTGATTTTTTGAACGAATATGTTTTCGACGAAATTGATTGTATAGCCAATTACGGCAGACCCTCCCAGCACAAAATACGAAATCATATGGTAAACCACGAGTATGTGGTGTTTGTCGGCGACGACAGCGTATCAAAAATGTTTGGATGCGCCGTTATGAAGCTTGCAAAGGGAATTGATTCAATTATCTCACATATTGTTTTATGTAATGATGACGCAAAGGAATTTGTAAACGATTTTGCAGGCTTCGATGTGCTTGAGGCAACGGGTGAGGAAGCTGTTTTCGGCGAGAGAGTATTGTTCTATAACGGAGTTGACGCTTTCGTAAACAGCGGTGTTCGGTTCAGCCTTGACGGCGTTCGTATTGCTACAAGCCTTGATGCAAGCAATGCAAAATACGATGATGCTTCAGTGCGCCAGTCGTATATAGAGAATATGCGTAAAATATTAGCCTTTTGCAGTGAGCATAATATCGCAAAAATGGTGCACACCTCTATTATTCCCGATATCAAAAGCCTGCCAAACGGTATGGTCAGCATCGCCGAAAGGGAGTACGAATTTTATGCGTCACAATTCTCAAAGGACTCAAGAGAGCAATTTGTTCTTGATGTAGAGGAGGAGCTTCGTCCATACGCAATTAACGATATGAACATTGTTGCCTCCCGCTCGGCACATGTGTTCGGTCCCACCTGCAAAAATGAGTATATCGACAGAATTATCTATGATTTCAAAACGGATAACTGCGTAAATGTCGATACTGCCGACAATAGCCGCTATTTCGATTTTAATTACATCAGATACACAGCCGCTATGATTTTCTTCCTGTTTAAAAAATGCAAGAGGGGAAATATCTATAATTTGGCACAGTTTAAGGTAACCCCCTATTCTTTAGGCATTGCCGCATACGATAACCTGTCGGAGTACGGCGCAAGGCTTAATTGCGAAAACAACGAAAGGAAGCCTGCAACATACAGAAGCCTGTGCAATAAAAAAATGTATGCTTTGGCACCTAATCCTAATATGCTTGATCTGTCAGACAGCATCTACCGTTGCGTTTTGGCAGAGCTTGATGTTGAGTACAAAAAGGACGCCGAGCTTTTCAATTATGACGGAAAGCTTGATTTGGTTAAAAAAATCGAAATTGATATGATGCTCGAGATAAAGCGAATTTGCGAAAAGCATAATATCAAATATTTCCTTGTCGGAGGCTCGCTCCTCGGTGCAGTTCGTCATAAGGGCTTTATCCCGTGGGATGACGATCTCGATTTCGGTATGCTGCGTGAGGATTTTGAAAAATTTAAAAGGGTTGCCCCTCAGGAGCTGAACCCGCGCTATGCCTACCAATCCTATCAAACAGAGCCTAATTCACACTATATATTCGATAAGATAAGGCTTCGCGACACCTTCTTTACCACTAAGTTTTCCAACAGATTTGAAATTGAAAACGGCTTGTTTATCGATATCCTTATTTATGACAGAACGGCAAAGAGCGAAAGGGCACAAAAGCGCCATATCAATGCGCTTCGCCGTTGGACAAGAATTATGAACATTCGCTGGGTAAATGTTCCGAGAAAGAATGTTGCCTATAAGGCATCGGTCATTATGCTTCCGTTTATGCGCCTTGTTCCAATGAAGCTTTACCATATGCTCTTTGACACAATGCTCAAATGGTACAAAAATTCCGATTCGCCTTGGGTTATCGACGGCGTAGGACAAAACATAGAAAAAGGTGCGTTCCCGATAGAATGGCTTGAGGAAACCGTTGACGCACCGTTTGAAAATACCACCTTCCCCATTCCGAAGGGATATGACGAGTATTTAAGACATTGGTACGGCAACAACTATATGAGTCTGCTTCCTATCTCGTCAAGAAGCTCGGGACATATTCTTAACAGAATCGACCTCGGTCCGTATATTCAGAAATTCGGCTTTAATACAGACAAATATCACACAGCAAGCAAGGTCGGCGAGCTGCTGGACACCTATGAAGAATAAAGGAGGACATTATGAACAAATATACGATGACTTTGCCGTCAAACGACAAAAAAAATAATCTTAATGTTGTTGTTTGGGAAAATGAAAATCCAAAGGCAGTTCTCCAGCTCGTTCACGGAATGAGCGAGTATATAGACAGGTATGACGAGTTTGCGCAGTATCTTGTAAACGATGGTTATACTGTAATCGGCCACGACCATCTCGGCCACGGTAAAACTGCACAAAGCGAAAAGGATTACGGCTTTTTCACAAGCGAAAACGGTGATACAATCGTTATTGACGATATGTATGAAATCACAAAATTTACAAGAGAAAAGTGGGCAGGCGTTCCAAACTTCATTCTCGGACACAGCATGGGCTCGTTCTTCACAAGACAGTATTTGAGCCGTTACAGCGATTTTGTAAGCGGTGCTGTTATTATGGGAACAGGCTGGATTCCCTATGCCCTTGCAACCGTCGGCAGAGTTGTTGCTTTAAGAACCTGCAAAAAAAAGGGCGAGCGTTTTGTTAGCGACCTGTTGATTAAACTGTCAATCGGCAACAATAATAAGCCCTTCGAGCCATGCAGAACTCCAAATGACTGGCTTTCCGTTAATACGGAAAATGTAGATAAATACGAGGCAGACCCGCTTTGCGGCTTCCCGTTCACCTGCGGCGCCTACCGAGATTTCTTCGGCGTGCTTCAGGCTATTGCAAAAAACACAAGGCTTGAAGGCGTGAGAAGGGATTTGCCCGTGCTTATTACTGCCGGCGAGGTTGACCCGGTAGGAGGAGAAAAAGCCTGCAAAAAGCTGTTTTCGCAGTTCCTTTCAAACTGCATCAGCGACACAACCCTAAAGCTTTATCCTCAGGACCGTCACGAAATTTTAAACGAAAACAACAGAGCTGAGGTTTTTGAGGATATCAACAATTGGCTTAACAGCAAAATATAGCAAATACCCGATGCGCTTCGCATCGGGTATTTTAGCCTGTCGATGAAGCGGCAAAACGGTATATATAAATGCCGTTCAATCGTCAAAAAGCATATTATATGCAAATAGAATTAATTTTTTTAACAAAATTGCAAATATTACTTGATTATCTCTCAAAAGTATGTTATATTAATGCGTGTTAAATAATAATTTGATACATAGAGGTATAGTGTAACGGTAACACTCCGGACTCTGACTCCGTCATTTAAGGTTCGAATCCTTATACCTCTGCCAAGATGAGCAGAAACCGCTAAAAATTAGTTGTTTCTGCTCTTTTTATATCCAAAAATTGTTCAAAATCTGCTGAAATCCATACAATTTGCGAGTTCATTTTTTAATAGATTTTAGGTTGCAGACATTTGAGAGATACGACAAACAGGCTTTTGAACGAAATTCTATCGCTCCTAAACGCTCCGAATTTTTCCGGAAGAGATGAAGATAAACGAGAGATAATTTACAAATCATATGCACAAAAAATGCTGGAATCCCGACGGACTCCAGCCCTATTTTTATGTCTGTTTATGCGAGCGATTGATGTTTTTTGAACTCGTTGTACTGTTGCAAGCGTTGGCGATTTGTTTCGAATACCTCGTCTACCATATGTGTATATATCTTTGCCGTTACCTGTATGTCACTGTGTCCCATAAGCTCCTTTGCCACATTGATTGGTACACCTGCGGCTTGGCAATCGGTACAGAATGTGTGCCTTAACAGATACGGTTCAAGGTCCGGAGCAAGCACATGCTTTACGATTTGGTTTCTGTAAACCTCTGCTCCGTGAGCTATCTCTACCTCTCGCAGAAAGTTTCGCCAGGATTGGTAGAAGGAATTGCCGTCCATTTCGCAGTGGTTGTTGTATTTTACGAATACATATTCGTCATTGTAGCCCTTGAGCTTTAACTCTTTCAGCATCGTTGACAGTTCTGTAGGTATGGGAATTTTTCGACCGGTGCCTGCCTTTGTTTTTGATTTGCCAACTGTTAGTATGTTGTTTTCAAAATCAATCCAGTCCCAAGTCATTCGCCTAACCTCTATCGGTCGCAGGCCACACCATAGCATTGTCAGTACCATAGGTCCTGCATAATGTGTTTGAGCCGTTTCTATGAACCACTCTCGCTCCTCATCGGTTATAGGTCGTCTTTTGCCCTCGGTGTAGATCGGTCTGACAATATCCTCTGCAAAGTTTCGTTTTATCAGCTCTTCCTTTACCGCCTTTTTCAGTATTCGCCTAAGTGTCATTCGTATTTTGTCAATCATCGTTTTACTCCAACCGGAGTATTCATTAAGAAATGATTGACAGTGTTCTTCTGTTAGGTCGCATAGCCTTATGTCGCCGATTTTAGGAATGATGTGCTTGAACACAACATGACGATAATTGTCCTTATTCACCTTTGAGCAGTTGGCTTCCTTGATAACAAGGTTGTACCACTTTTCGGCATAGTCAGCTAATTTCATTTCAGAATAACTGCCGAGTATTTTTTCTTGTTCTTGGGATTGAGTCCATTCCTGAATAAGCTTGTTCATAACCTTTCGGCAATCTGTGGCAGATTTCTTTGACCTTGCCGTCAGCACCTTTTTGTTTCCGTTTGCATCGGTCACTCGTTTTGATATTCGATAGTAAAGCAGTTTACCGTCTTTACCGTATACCTCGTACATATATTTACCTCCTTTTTTTGTAACACAACAATATCATTTTACCTTGCAAATATCTATCACCAAACCTAACAAGATAATCTAAAAAGTTTTGGCAGATATTTTACAAATTGTATGTTGCATTAGCCGTTATACATTTGATTGAGAAAATCCTGAATGAAATACAAGTTGCTCTTGCCTGTTGATGCAGGAGTAACCTTTTTGCATATTTCACCGATTGTGTCATAGCACAAGCCTGTGATCTCGCATAGCTCTCGCTTATTGAACATAAACTGATTTCTCACTTTGCAAATATATGTTGACATTTCCTGTATTTCTTTTTTAGTTTTGCTCAAATATTTTCTCCTTTCTGCCC
>JBJEPH010000001.1:0-6129 GCA_051881135.1 Eubacterium sp. | reverse complement strand
ACCGGTTTTTTCATCATAAATATGCTTTTTCATAAACTCACGCCTCCTTGTAAATTACTTTAAATATCTTTTGTTTTGCGCCAATGATTTTCAGCAGAACCTCATCCACCGCATCGGTGTACTTGCCGTCAGCAATAAGCTCGTTACGCATTTCGTTCAGGCAGTTCACAACTACTCTGCGTTCAAAGTCATCCAACGCTATGTAATACTTCTTATCTCGCATGTTGCAACCTCCTTTAAGTTTCTATAACAATTGTACTCAAAGGCAGCAAAAGAGTCGAATGTACCGCTATAAACAGAAAAAGGGCAAGAAAAAAGAGAGAAGCGTAAAAACCTCTCTCTATTCTCTTGCCCTTCACAATGCTCGCACCTTTAAGTTACTGTCCTTAAGGGTACGATGCATTACGACTACTCTTTTTGTCTTTGTCTTTGTTTAGATTAAGCCTCTGCCTTATCTTCCTTCTTTTCCTTAAGAAGAACAAATTTTTCCATCGGGAAGAGAACTACCATCTGTATAAAGCCTGCAGCAAGACCTGCGATGGTTCTTGCAAGACCTTGAATGAATGCAACATTAACCTTTGCAAGAATTCCTACAATCCAGCCCTGGAACCAAGTTGAGAACAGGATAAGGGCAATCATAAGAACGATATAGATAGCAAAGTTATACCACGGTGCGTCTGACTTAAAGGTTGTCTTCTTGTTTTGATAGAAGCCGTAGATATTGGCAATAAGGTTTGAAAGGAAGAACGGTAACAGGTAACCCCATGTTACTACGCCGCCAACAACATATTTGCCGATTTGCTCAATACCTTTTTCTGTTGAAGCATCAAAAATTACATTTGGATCAAAGATGCCCTGTAAGAATACGGGAAGTGTTGCAGTTACACCGTCAAAGATGAGCGGCAATACATTTGCAAGCACCAGCTGAATGATTGTTACAAGACCTGATACAACCAAAAACTTAACCAGCTGCCAAATTGTTTTGATGAATGAGCCTTTTTCCTCAGCAGCACTGTCGATACCGCCAAGACTGATTTTTTTCTTTTCGTCTGCCATAGTTTTACTCCTTAAAAATTAATATATGTAGCAATTACGAGGCTATTATAACAAATAATTACAATTAATGCAATAAAAATTATGCAAAAAGCAGTCCTATTGCCGCTGTGCCTGCTATCAAATGAACAATTGCAATAACTGCCCATACAACAAGCGCTATAATGCCTGCAACGATTGCTAAAAGCAGGATGACTGCCAAAATGAGAATCAGAAGAACCAAAACGCCCTTTTTGCTTTTCTTAACCGAGTCCTCAAAATGCTTTTCCTCAAACATTTCGGCAGGTGCAGGATTTTCGTCGTCGTAAAGCGGATAAAGAGGAAGCGTGCACTCTGCATCGCAATAGCCCTTGTTCCACAACAGAGGCTCAACCAAGGCTCTTACAGATGTAGCGCCCTTTAGGAACTTTCCTATTGACAAATGAATTGTGTCGAGGAAGGAATCTATAACATTAAGAATTCCGCAGGTAAGCTTATACTCTCTTGTTTCCGGTCCGTACGGAGAGTCGCCGCAATAGAGATTTTGAACAAGCTCCAAAATGAAATCCACTACTCTGTTATCGGCAATATCCGCAATATCGGATTTTTTAAGTCCGCTTTCCTTTTTGCAAAGCTTCCATATTTTCTTAAATGTTAGCTTGTTTAAAAATTTACCGATAGGCTTAATAAGCCAGCCTAATTTTTTTACCTTTTCGCCGGGAATTGAGAAAGCAGGCGTCATCTCTGCAAGTCGGTCAATATCGTTGCCCATAGCCCAGATTATTTCACTAATCATACCGAAGAAGAAGCCCTTCATATATTCGTCGAACGGCTTTCCTCCTGTATCAAGCCCGGGGACATCCTTTATCATAATTGTATCAACATCCACCCTTGCGTTTTTGGGGTCGAAAATAACATTACGCATTGTAGGAGGACAGCCAATCATAGCTCCGCAGGCAATATCGTAAAACTTATTGCCCTTCTTGGTTGTGATGTCGCTGATATCGTGAACATGAGTATGACCTGTCAGCATACAGGAAAGACCTGCATCGGCAAAAATCTCTCTTGTAGTTTCGTGGTTGCGCTGCATATCGCCCTTGCCGATTATAGAATAAAACGGCGACGGTGATATCATCGGATGGTGAGTCATAGCAATGACGAACTGATCATTTTTTCTTGCGTCCTCAAGCTGTTCGAGAATCCACTCCATACAGTCGTCGGGATATCCTGAGCCTGACTCGCCCTCGGGCTTATAGTTTGTATCGTCATTAAGAGCGAACAAACGATATCCCGGTGCAAGCTGAACAACATAGCACATAGAATTTTCGTGTGTTGCAATGGCCTCGCTCGGTCCGAAATCGTAATACATCTTCCAAAGGTCGTGTCTTTCCTCAACGGCAGGAACCTCGATAACATTATCTCCGTCGTAGCCGTCTGCGATACCCTTCCAGCGATAGTCGTGGGTTGCTGTTATAACATAAACACGCTTGCCCTTTGCTTTAAGGTCATAAAGCATTTCGATGAATTCCTTATGCGACTCGATTTCACCGTCTCGGGTTGTGTCGCCCGCAATAACTATAATATCGGTTGAGGTGTCCTCAAGAAGCATATCAAAGCCTGCTTTGATTACCAAATCGGAATCCTTTATAACCTTTTGGCTTTTTGATTCTGCATTTTCGTATGCCTTACCCTCTGTACCGCCCTTTCTTGAATAATAGTGGGGGTCGGTCACAAATTGAATTTTAAGCGGTTCATTATTACTTCCGCATATTCTATTCATCATTTTATATCCTTTCTATCTTTAAAATTCCCTGTTTAACATTGCCGTCAAATGTGATTTCGATACAGCCCTTCCTGCGTTCGTTGAAATCGATTTTCTCTCCGTCAAGATATACTGCGTAATCAAATTCATCACTTAAAGTAACAAGCATTGAATATTTTTCGTTATTTCCAAAATACTTAAAGCTTATTTCGGCGCTGTTGTCAGTAACTCTTTGATAATCGGTCCAGACATCAAGACCTGTTGTTACGGTTGACGGCTTATAATAAGCATTTGCCCAAATGCAAATAGGCGCTGACAGACCGCCGAAATTGTGAAACCAGCCGCCTCTTTTGGTTTTAATGCCAAAGCATTCGTAGGTGAAATAGCTGAAATCGGTTTCTTCCTTCCACATTTCCAAGGCACGATTTGCAATTTCAAATGCAAAATCGGTGTCGCCGTTATCGAGCATTGTTTTCCAAACGAACCACTGATGGCTCATCCAAACATTTCCGTTCCAATATCCGTCGTCAAAATAGTAGGAGGCGGACATATCAACGGCGCTGACGCCTGCATTTGACCACATTTCATTTGGATTTTTAATATGCTCAATGAGCTGTTGTCTGCGTTCTCCGTCAACGGCACCGGCGATAAGCGGATATACGCCGTCAAAGCCCTTATCCCAGTTTTCGCCGTACTCGGTGCGCATCAGGTAAACATCGTCCTTATCATACATTGTGTAGCCGAAATATCCCGACTCCTCATCCCAGGCAAGCTCATTGAGAGCCTTGGTTGAAGATTCGATATCGGCATCATAAATTTTTATATCCTCTTCCCTGCCGAGATACGAGGCAACCATTTTCATAATTTTGCCTGCACGGATAATCTGCGATGTGGATAAGCACGGGCAGGAATACTCCTCAGCCTTATCTGCAATCATTTTTACCTGTGCAGGATAGTCGTCCATACCCGAGCAGGAATACCAGTAATCGTATGTGGTTAAAAGACCGTTGCCGAATTTTGCACAGGTTGAATTATGCGTTCTTCCGCGCAAAAATTCATAATAAATCTTAATTTTGTCATACAGGAAATTCAGATTTTCCTTATCGTTTGTGCGTTTGAGAAGCTCAAGATATTCCACAAACTGCGTAGGCACTAACGAGCCGTGAAGCAGAAAGCAGAAATCATCATTTGTGTCGTCGCACAAATACATATCAAGCGCATATTGGCACAGCTCCTTCGAAAATTCCAAAAGTCCCATACCGATAAAGCCGCTGTCCCAGGTATAAAAGCTGTCCCAACGCTTACCCGGTGTGTGATGAATAACATTCTCACCGTGGCGATAAACGGGATATACACAGTTTGTAAGCAGGGTTGCACGGAGTATATCGGTTGAAAGAGTGTATTTTTCTCCTGCCTTATTGAACGGCTTATCCTGTGCAAGCGCACTTCTGTGCTGATAAATTTTTTCGTATTCTTCATTTGACAGGGGCTCAAAATCTCCCTTTGATATTACGGCATACTCGATATGCGTTGTATGCGGCTCAATGAATATGGATTTGATAAGCGTGTTTTGGAAAAAGCCCTCGTCGGAGGTTTTGCGCTGAAACGAGCCGGAAAAGGTTTCCTTTAAATCATCGTATGTATGGTCGCCGTTTGAAAGTCGGTTAATCAATGCGTCCTCAAGGCAACCGCTTTCTAACGTTCTGAAGCGTGTGTTTGGATTGCCCGTGCTTACGAAAAAGCAACAATCATTATACCTATAATCGAGTCTTGCCGTGTATCCGTTTCCGTTTTTTGCAGTTTGGATATCGGGAGCATAGGAATGCTTTTCCTGCACAATCTCTATATTATTATTTTCCGACTTAACTGCGATAAAATCAAGCTCCACTCCTGCTGTGCCGAGACTGACAAGGGTTGGATTTTCGCAATATGGCAAATCAATAACAGTTAAATCAGCTGAATTGGGAAGAACAATTTCCCGTCCGTTAAGGCTGAATTTTGCGTCGCCGTCGGTTACGGTTTTATATCGCAGGCAAAGAACAGGATTTGGAATACCGTTTGCATTAAGCTCATAGGACACCCTATCCCCTGCCTCACAGCCAAAAGGCTTTAAGCCGAGATAATGCACATGCGCATTGTCGCATCTGTCGCCCAAGCCATAGCCGAGATAAAATTCCTCGTCCTTAAACATACCCCTAAACATACCGTCGGGAGTTTCGTTTTCCCACGGGCGAACGGTATTATACGAAAATTCCTTATATTCATTTGCCTTTAAAAGCCTGTAATTATCGTTATCGGCTTTTATATAATATTCCTTTGTATCGGGAAATTCCAATGACGAAAAGAAATTAAGAATTGCATTTTGAGATAAATCGGTATTATTTACAAGCTCGCATCTTGCAAGATAGGCTTCGTCATTAATTTTGCTGTATGATACGTCAGCGTAAACCTTATCCTTCCACATAAGCTCGTATCTGTATGAATAGAAGGAATAATCCGTACTGCATTTCCACAGATGATAGGCTGACGGTACGGTTACATTAGGCACGGGAGTTGACGAATTCCACAAGGTCGGATGAACGATAAAGTCAAATCTTGCCGCAGTTGCAAATGACCTTTCGTTTTTATTATCTATTTCACCGAGTATTCGTGAAATACCCATATACTTTTTTGAATACGGTCCCCATAAAGGCATTGTTGGATTTTTCGGCATAGGCTACTCCTTAAAAAATACAAAATATGTCATTTTTATTATCGTATTTTTTTACTCTTTTGTCAATATAAAATGCTTTACGCAACAACTTTATTTTATTGACAAAATATTTTTATTAAAGTACAATAAAAGCATAGAAGAATATATGCTTGTAATACATAAAGAATGAGAGTAAAAAATGGTTATTAATAATTTGGTGGAAACACACTGTCATATTCTTCCGGGGATTGACGACGGCGCGCAGGATGTTGAAACAAGCCTTAAAATGATTGCAAGGCTTCAGGAGCAGGGCGCAGAAAAAATCATACTGACTCCGCATTACTATTCCGACAGCATTTCTCTTGACGACTTTTTGCGTTTAAGAGACAAGGCGTTTAACGAACTGTTAAGAGCACTTCCCCCGGGAAGTCCCACATTAATACCCGGTGCAGAGGTTTACATAAGCGACTATCTGTTTAACAACAGCTCATTGGACGAGCTTAAGGTGGGAAGCTCAAATTATATTCTCATAGAACACGCCTTCTCCTCCGACTTTTCTCAAAGGTCGTACGACAGGCTCTTAAACCTGTACTGCGACTACGGGGCAAGGCCTATACTTGCGCATATTGAGAGATATCGTGCG